>JBEGVV010000120.1:0-18314 GCA_041178225.1 Pseudomonadota bacterium
GCCACCGGCGGCGGCGCGGGAGCGGGCGTCGTCGGCGCCGCGGACGCCGGCGGGGGTGCCGGAACCGGCGGCGGGGGCGGCGGCGGATCGTCCGCCGGCAACTGGCCGTCGAAGAAGTCGATGTCGTCGGGCCAGAACAGCCCGGCCTCGCTGCCATCGGCCGGCAGGGCCAGAATCGCTGGCCCCGCTTCCATGTGGCGGACCACCGATGGCCCCACGACCAGCACGACCTGCGCGCCCTCCTGCGCGACCGAGACCGGCTTCAGGTCGCTCCTGGTGACGTCCCAGCCCGATGGGCCGAGATTGGGCTTGGCGAAGCCCTCGCGCATGATGCGGAAGCCGCCCGACGCCGCGGCGAGCGTGGTCCCGCCCAGGACCAGGCGGGCATGCCCCATCGGATGCCCCGGGTCTTGCTCCACGCGGATCGTGAGTGCCATCGCGCCCTTCCCCGTCCGGCTCGCGCGTCAGGCCGCGCCGCGGAGCGTGGCGAGGATGCGGCCGAGCCGCGCGTTCGCCGCGATGTCGACCGCGCCGCCGCCCGTGTCGCGCACGTTGTCCTCGACGATGCGCACGAAGGCCGTCGCCCAGTCGAGGTAGTAGGTCGCGTCGTAGGCGGAGGGCGTCTCGGTGAGGGGCGGATACTCGTCCGCCGCCGGCACCGCGGCGAAGACCGGATGCTGGTCCTTGCCGGCGCGCGGGCGCGTGTCCTCGCTCGTGCCGGCGAAGCCGAGCCAGGCGACGAAGTCGTTGATCGCGCGCTCGGCGATCATCACCTGGCGGCTCATGCGGTCGGCGAGGCGCTCGGTGTAGCCCGAGCCGCGCATGGTCGCGGCGATGCGCTCGCGCAGCCCGAGGCGGCGGCTCGCATGCACCATCTGGCCGACGAGCGTCGCCGCCACCTCCGGCGACATGCGGAAGAGCTCCTGCAGGTCGGGCCTCGCGGCGAAGCGGTTCATGCCGTCGATCCACTCCGCGACGGCCGCGGAGGCAAGCAGGTCGGCCATGTCCTTCGGGCCGTCCTGCACCGGCAGCGGCGGCGGCGCGGGGTCGGTGTCGGCGAACATCGCCTCGAAGTCCTTCGCGAGGTCGTCGCCGACGCGCGTGCCGACCGGCGCGACCACGGCGGCGGTGCCCCCGGCGGCCTCCAGCGTCTGGCGGCGGAAGGCGTCGGCCAGCGCGTCCTGCTCCACCTGCAGCGCGCGCAGCATCAGGCCGAAGGCCTGCGCGCTGGCGCAGGCGAGGAGCTCGCGCCCCGCGCGCCGCGCCTCTAGGCGGCGCTTCTGCAGTTCGGCGTCGAGGTCGCCGGAGACATGGTAGGCCTCCAGCCGCTTGGCCAGGCGGTTGCCGAGGTCGGCGGCCTGCGCGGAGACCTGCACGCGCTTGAGCGCGGGGTTGCAGACCGGCGCGAGGCGTTCCGCGATCCGGCCGATGCCGCCGTCGTTGAGCTTCATGGCCGAGTCCCAGGCCGCGGCCGGGTCCTCGAAGTGCCGCTGGACGTCCTCGTTGCGCAGGAAGTTCGCGCGGAGCGCCGCGAGGCGCTCCGGCTCGCGGAACGCCACCTCGCGCATGGCGCCGTCGGCGCCCGCGTAGTCGAGCAGGCCCTTGTCGTGGACCTCGGGATTGCGCAGCCAGTAGGTGTTGGCGAAGGACCTGCCGGGCGCCCAGTTGCGCGGCCAGTCGTGGTCGAGGCCGAGATACTGCTTGATCGTGGTGTCGAAGCGGATCGACCAGTGCTCGACCGTGTCGCCGGCCGAGCCGGCCTTGGTGGTGAACTCGCGGTCGAACATCGTGAAGACGAGGAAGAGCGCGGTCTGCCTGTCCTTGCGCTCCTCCGGCGTCGCGCCATGCGTCGAGTCGATCCAGTCCTTGACCATGCCGGGGACCGAGCGGACCTCCTGGTTGCTGTCGCGCAGGCACAGCAGCATCGAGGTGAGTTCCTGCTCGGCGAGGTAGCGCTGGTACAGGTACGCGACCTTGCCGCGGCGGAAGAGCATGAACAGGTTCTCGGCCGCCGTCGCCTCGGCGCGCTCGGCGTTGTACTTCTCCCGCGCGCGCGCGCCGGGGAAGTCGAGCAGGTCGGTGTAGTCGAAGAAGTCGAAGGGCTTGTCCGCGAGCTGCAGCTGCAACTCGGCGACGAGCGCCGTCAGCACCGCGCGCGGGACGCTGGCGTGGCCGCCCTCGCGCGTGGCGACCTCGATCGGGTCGCCGTTGTCGCGCCCCAGGCCGCGCATCGTCTCGACGTCGATGATGCTCCTCGCCTTGGGCTCGATGGCCGCCATCGGGCAGAAGGCCTCGGCCGGGAAGCCGAGCTGCGCGAGCTGCGAGACGAGCAGCACGCCGGTCGCCGTCATCGTCGGCGTGCGGTTCCACAGCAGCGAGAAGAGCTCCATGCGCTCCGCGATCGGAAGCCGCGGCGCGAGCGCCTCGATCTCGCGCCACGGTCCGGGCCGCAGCGCCGCGTGCGCCGGATGGTTCCTGAAGTAGCGCTCGAAGTACTCGAAGAGGTCGTAGACGTCGTCCTCTGTCAGCACGTCGACCGGCGCCTGCGCCGCCTTCGCGCGCGCGCGCTCGAGCACCGCGTCGACCTCGGCGCGCTCGAGCGGCATGACGGTGTCGCGGTCGAAGTCCTCCATGAAGGCGTTGGCGAGGATCTTGACGATGTCGGTCTGCGACAGCATCCGGCAGGCGACCGGCTTGCCGGGCAGGCCGGCGATCGGCCGGATCGAGAAGCGCGTGACGAGGCCGGTCGACTCCTTGCCGCCCGCGGGGTTGATGTCCTTCGCGAAGCCGCGCGTCTCCCCGGCGAAGCGGATCGTCGCGGGCTTGTCGCCCTGCCGGGCGAGCGAGGAGATCAGGTAGCTCTTGCCCTGCTGGCTGGGCCCGAAGACCGACACGCACATCGGCCGCCGCGCCGCCGCCGCGAGGCGTCGCGCGCGGATCGCGTCGCGCCGCAGGTCGCGCGACATGGTCGGGCCGTCCTCGCGCACGAGGTCCTTCGCGCCGGCGATCCACTCGATCGCCTCGCCCGCCGAGTTGGCCAGCGCCTCGCAGCGCGCGGCCAGCCGCTCGTTCTCTGCATCGGGTGCGGTCTGCATGCTCGTCTGCCCCGTCACGGAACGTTCAGCGCGCCGGTGTCGCGCCAGTAGCCCGCCTCGCTCTTCTCCGTCTGGAGGCGGATGTCGACGTCGGTCGGGCGGAGGGTCGAGCCCTCGGCGTCCTGGATGGACTCGATCGCGAAGTCCTCGCGCTTCTCCTCGGCGTTCGGGTCGCCGGCGAGCGCCTCCTTGCGCCTGATGGTGAGCGTCAGCGGCAGGTTGATCCGCGGCACGCTGTCCGGGTTGGCGAACTCGAGCCAGTAGAGGCGCGTCGCGTTCCAGCGCTCGAGGTCGAGCTGCCGGAAGCCGAGGAAGCATGGCGCGTGGAACTTCATCTGGAACGACACCTCGTCGTCCTTCGGCTTCTGCTCGAGGTCGACCTCGGAGAGCAGCACGTTGGCCCTGGGGATCCTGCCGGAGATCTCCATGCGCCCGATGTAGCGGGCGGTCGAGCGCATCGACAGGCGGCTCGCGCGCATCAGGAAGCCCTCGAGCCGGCCCTCGGCCAGCGCGCAGACCATCGCGCCCACCGCGGCGGTCGTCTTCGGGTCGTCGACCCGGCCGGCGGCGTCGCGGAACGGGTACCAGCCGCCGACGGCGTAGCGGTGCATCCCCACGATCCGGTGCGGGGGCACGGGCAGCTTGGCGAGGATGATGTCGTTGACCGCGCGCAGCCGCGACGGCCGGCCCGACAGGATCAGCCAGTCGCAGTCGAAGCTGTGCACGACCTCGCAGAGGTCGGCGAGGATCTGGCCGAGCGCCGCGTGCACCACCGCGTCGACGCGCGCCGCGCTGGCCGCGATCTCGAGCGGCGCCAGGGCGAAGCCCTGGGCGCCGACGCGCTCCGCCTCGCGCTCGACGTGCCGGATCGCGGCGGCGGCGTCGCGCCCCGCCAGGATCTCGCCGAGCGGGCGGCGCAGGATCTCGCCGCCGAAGCGACCCTCGACATGCTCGTAGGCGTGGAGGATGGCGAGCGCGGCGGGCTCCAGCACCAGGGACACGAACTGCCGCCGCAGGTGCCGCTCGAGCTCGCTCTGGCTTCCGCGGTCGCCGCCCAGGATCTCGCGCAGGAAGGCCTTGGCGTCGCGCGCGCCCGCGGCCCTGAGGGCCGCCTCGAGCTGCGGCACGACGATGGCCTGGATCGTCTCCTGCAGCACCTCGTCGCCGGCGATGCGGAAGCCCTCGCGGAAGTTCTGCCGCGGCAGGATCTCCTGGCCCTCGTCGGCGCGGTAGGTCGCGACCATGAGGTCCGTCGTCCCGCCGCCGATGTCGATGCTGGCGACCCTGAGGCTCGCCGCCTTGCCGTAGCCCTCGCGCACGCGGCCGCTGATCGCGAAGAGCGAGCCCGGGTCGCCCTTGAGCTTCTGCGCCGCCTCGGTGAACAGGAAGACGAGCTGCGTCGCCGTCGCCTCGTCGAGGTTGGAGATGACGCGCGGCTCGGGCGGGACATTGGGCCCCGCGCTGCCCCAGCCGAGCATGTCCCAGGCGAGCTTCACCGCCGCCTCGGCGCGGACGCGGAAGATGCGCTGCTCGGCGAGCGCCATCGCCGGCGGCATGGTCAGGATGACGCGGCGCAGGCGGCGCGGCACGTCGGGGAAGCTGCGGGCGTAGCGCGTCTCGACGGAGTTGATCTGCGACAGCGCCTGCATGAGCAGCTCGGCCAGCATGAAGCTGGCGAGCGAGGAGCGGCTGAAGCGCGCGCGCATCGCGGGCTGCGCGGCGCGGCGCGAGGCGCGCAGCACCTCGCCCTCCTCGGTGACGAAGGCCATGAAGGCGCCGCTCACCGGTGGCTCGGTCGTCATGCCGTCGCTGGAGGTGCCGTTGAAGCGCCAGACCTGGCTGATCGCCCGGCTGTCCCAGAGGTAGCGCTTGGGCGAGGACAGGCCGGTGGCGCCCTCGTTGCCGCGCGCGGCGGCCGACAGGCGCGCCGCCTCCGGGCCGACGCGCACCGGCGACAGCCACTGGAAGGCGTTGGCGCGGCCGGAGCGCCGGCTCAGCGCGTCCCTGCCGAAGCTGGCGCGCGCGAACTCGACCCTGCTGTCGAAGGGCTCGGCGTAGACGCGCTCGGGCGCGGAGAGGTCGCGCTGCTTGAGGACGTAGGAGTTGTTGAGGTTCATGCGCGCCGAGCGGTCGTCCTCGATCAGGATGCCGCAGGTGCGCGAGTTGCCGATGTCGAGCACCAGGTCGACGCTGATCGGCTCGTAGGGGCGGGCCGGGGACACGACGTCCACCAGCTTGACGCGCGGCAGCAGCCGCGCCTCGCCGACCAGCGCGAGGAAGGCGATGTAGCGCGCCCAGTGCTCGCAGCCATGCGGGAAGTCCTCCGGGCGCAGCGCGCGTCCCGGGCGCTGCGCCTGGCGGAACTCGCGGAAGAGTTCCTCGAGCCACTGCGCCATCCAGGGCTCGTTCAGGAACCAGCCATTCGACTCGCGGTCGGCGACGAGCGCGAACTCCGCCGCGCGCTCGCTGTCGGCGGGCGAGATGGCCGTGTAGGGCTTGCCCTCCTCGCGCGCGCGCAGGCCCGTGTCGAAGGCGAGGGTCAGGACGTGGGTATTGCCGTCGCGGTCGGGCGCCGGCAGGTCGACGATGCGCGCGCGCGCCCAGTTCGTCGGCCCCTTCTCGTGCACCTCGCGCCCGCCCGCGGCGATCGCGGAGACGCGGAAATAGGGCAGCGGGACCCAGCGCCGGACGAAGGGATCGAGCGCCTGGTTGCGACCGACCTGGTAGACGTCCTCGGGAGGCGGGGAGGTGCCGCTCACCGGGTCGAGCAACTCGCCCGTCTCGTCGGCCTGGAGCACGCGCAGCGAGACGAGCCCGCGGTTCGGGTCGGCGCCCGGTGGCAGCGGCTCCTCCCAGAACGACATCGTGGTCCGTGGCAGCCTTTCCGCGGAGAAGGCGATGTCCAGGAACTGGATGCCGCTCTGGGGCACGAGGCTGACCAAGGCCGGGATGCGGCCGGGGGACGTCGTCATCGGCAGGATTTTTCTTCGGACATGTCTTGGTTAATGATGGCAGAGGCCAGATGGGGGGTGCAACACGCCGCCCGCCTCGGCCGGGGCCATGCTGGCCGGGATCTGCTAACCAGTCGCTAACTTCGACGCGGCACGCGCCGGGTTTATTCCCTTCCGTGCGCTTCAGGCCGCGACGCGGCGGCGCTCCTCCTCCGGGATCCGCCGGACGACGAAGCGGTAGGCGAGGAAGGTCAGGACGCCCATCACGCAGACGAACCCCGCCAGCGCCCGCGGCGTGCCGTCGAAGGCGACCGCGACGCCCATGCCGACGAGGGCGCTGGTCGTCGACTGCAGGAACCCGACCAGCGAGGACGCGGCCCCGGCGGTGCGCGGGAAGGGGGTCAGCGCGCCTGCGATGGCCTGCGGCGCGCTCAGCGCCAGCGAGCACATGTAGAGCATCATCGGCAGCACCAGCGTCGCCACGTGCACGACGCCCGAGAAGGCGAAGCCCGCGAGCAGGATCCCGGCGATGGCGACGCCGCGCGTGCCGAACTCCAGGGTCCGGTCGAGGCCGAGCCGCGGCACGATCCTGCCGGCCAGCGCGTAGCCGGAGATGTTGCCGAGCATGATCGCGCCGAAGACGAGGCCGAAGAACTGCATCGGGACCTCCAGCACCTCGACGATCACGAAGGAGATGCCGGAGAGGTAGGCGCCCAGGCCGCCGAACAGGAAGCAGTTGACCAGCGCGTAGCCGAGGAACACGCGGCTGCGCGTCAGCGCCACGAAGGTCTCCAGCAGGCGGATCGGCTGGATCGCCTCCGTGTCCTTCACGCGCACGGATTCGCCGAGGAAGAACGCGACGCAGGCCAGCAGCACCACCCCGTAGGCGATGATGAAGACGAAGCTCGCGTGCCAGTCGTAGTGCGCCTGCAGGACGCCGCCGATGATCGGCGCGAGGATCGGGCCGAGGCCGAGCACGATGCCCATCAGCGACAGCACCCGCGCCGCCGCCTCGCGCTCGTGCAGGTCGCGGACCATCGCGCGCGCGAGCACCGGCGCCGCGATCGAGCCGAAGGACTGCAGGAAGCGCGCGACGACCAGCTGGTCGATCGTCTGCGCGAAGAGGCACCCGAGCGAGGCGCCCACGTAGAGGACGAGGCCGCCGAGCAGCACGGGGCGCCGCCCGAACCGGTCGGAGAGCGGGCCGTAGAAGAGCTGGCCGATCGCGCCGCCGAGGAAGGCGAGGCTGAGCGTGAGCTGCACCGCCGCCATGTCGACCCCGAAATGCTCGCGGATCGCGGGCATCGAGGGCAGGTAGGTGTCCGTGGTGAAGGGCCCGACCGTCGTCAGCGCGCCCATCAGGACGATCAGGAGGCGGCTGTCGCGGTGGAGGAACACTCTATTGCTGCCTCTCGTCTTCCGTGCCGTTCAGGGGATTGTCATCGGCCCGGGGGGATCGCGTCCAGTTCGCGCTTGATCTCCGCGGCCACGGGGGCGCCCGGCGGCAGCACCGCGAGCAGCCTCTCCCAGTGGCCGCGCGCGGCAGGCGCGTCTCCGCGCCGGGCGCCGTCGAGACCGAGGAAGAACAGCGCCTGGACGTCGTCCGGGCGCAGGGCAAGTATCCTGCGCAGCGCATTAAGGAAGGCTTCCGAGAGCGCGTCCGCGGGCCCGGCGGGCGCATGCAGCTCCGCCAGCTCGCCCAGCACCTCGAGGTCGTCGGGCGCCAGCGCCGCCGCGCGGGAAGCGGCCTCGCGCGCGGCGTCGATCTCGCCGAGCACGCGGCGCGAGCGCGCGAGGCGTCGCCAGCCCTGCACGTCGCCCGGATCGGCCGCGAGCCTGGCCGCGAGCCCGTCGACCATGCCGCGGATCATCTGCGCCTGCGAGGCAGGCGAGGAGGCGCTGCCGGCCGGGACGGCGGGCATGCCTGGCCGCCCGCGATCGGCGTAGATCCCCAGCGCCAGCATCGGCAGGAGGATGCAGGCGGCGAGGGCGGCGAGGGGGATGCGGTCCGGTGCGCCGGCTGCCGCCGTCCCGGGTCGCGCCGACCCAGGCGGGATGCCGCGCGCGGCACCGATCATGCGCCGCGCGATCTCCGCGCGGGCGGCCTCGGCCTCCGCCGCGCCGACCAGGCCGGCGGCGAGCTCGCGGTCGAGTTCCGCGAGCTGGTCCCTGTAGATCTCGAGGTCGTGCGCGGCGCCCGGCGTCGCGGCCGCCGGCCGGGCCAGCACGATGCAGAGCAGGGCCACGAGGCCCCCGGCGAGCGCCATGGCGATCATCCAGGTCATCCGCCGCCCCCGCGTCCGCCGGACTCGCCCTCGCGCAGCAGTTCGCGAAGCGCGGCCTGCTCGCGTGCATCCAGCGGCCTCGACGCTGCCGGCGCCGCCTGCCGGCGCCGCAGGCGCAGGACGATGGCCGCGAGCGCGGCGCACAGCACGATCGCAGGCGTCGCCCAGAGCAGCGCCGTGTCGGCGCGCAGCGGCGGCGTCAGGCGCACGTAGTCGCCGTAGCGCGCGACGACATGGGCAAGGACGCCCGCGTCGTCGTCGCCCGCCAGCAGCCTTTCGCGCACCAGCCGGCGCAGGTCGGCGGCGAGCGGGGCGTTCGAATCGTCGATCGACTGGTTCTGGCAGACCTGGCAGCGCAGCTCGCGCGAGATCTCCCGCGCGCGCGCCTCGAGCGCGGGATCGGCGAGCCGCTCCTGCGGCAGCACCGCGCGGGCCTGCATCGACGCGGCGACCAGCATCGCAAGCGCCGCGAAGGCGAGGAGGCCACGGGCCATCATTCGCGCTCCAGCCTCGCGACCATCGGCGCGAGCACGCGCGCCACCGTGTCGTCGAGCAGCGCGCCGACATGGCGGTGGCGGATCGTCCCGTCGCGGCCGACCACGAAGGTTTCCGGCACGCCGTAGACGCCCCATTCCATCGCCGCGCGCCCGTCGCGGTCCCAGCCGATCGTCTCGAACGGGTTGCCGAGCTGGGCGAGGAAGCGCGCCGAATCGGCGGCCGCGTCCTTGTAGCTGATCCCATGCACGGCGATGCGCCCTTCCGCGGCGAGGCGCATCAGGGTCGGGTGCTCGACCTTGCAGGGCGCGCACCAGGACGCGAAGAAGTTCACGATCGCCACGCGGCCGGGCTGCAGCGCGAAGGCGGGCCGTTGCGCGCCCTCGAGCGGCGGGAGCGCGATGGCTGGAGCAGGCCTGCCGACCAGCGCCGAGGGGATGCGCGAGGGGTCGCGGCCGAGGCCGACGGCGAACCACGTCGCCACGGCGGCGAAGCAGAGCAGCGGCAGGAGGAAGAGGGCGCGGCGCATCGCCCTAGGCCCCGGCCGCGCGCACGCGCCGGGTGGGCGCGCCGACGCGCAGGCGCCGGTCGGTGAGGCTGACCGCGCCGCCGAGCGCCATCAGTCCCGCGCCTGCCCAGATCCAGGCCACCAGCGGGTTGTGCGTGATGCGCACCGCCCACGCGGCGTCGGCCGGCGCCTCGAAGAGGAACCGCGCGTTGGCGCCCTGCGGGCCAGCCTCCGCGGGATCGGCGATCGTCACGTAGAGGTCGCCGAGGATCGATCCATGGATCGCCGCCTCGGTCGTGGTCGATCCCGTGGAGGGGTAGAAGCGCTTGGCCGGCGACAGCCGCAGCGCCATGCCGTCGCCCCTGCGCGCCTCGAACACGCCGCGCCGCGCCGTGTAGTTCGCGCCGCGCGCGAGTTCGGTGCCGCGGAACGTCACCTGCCAGCCGGCGATGGAGACGCTTTCCCCCGGCCGCATGAGGCTGATCGATTCCGACTGCCAGGCCGCCGAGGCGACGATGCCCGCGACGGTCACCGCCATGCCCAGGTGGGCGATCGCGGTGCCCCAGGCCGCGCGCGGCAGGCCCATCGCGCGGCGCAGCGTGCCTGCGCGCGCCGCGAACTCGCCGATCGTCGCGGTGGCCAGCATCGCGGCGAGTGCCGCGCCGAGATAGGCGAGGACGGGCGCGGGCGGCGCGAGGACGACGCAGGCCAGGGCCGCGGCCGCGCCCGCGGTGGCGGGCAGCGCGAGGCGACGCAGGGCCGCGCGCGCGTCGGCGCGCTTCCAGGCCAGGAAGGGCCCGACGGCCATGGCCGCGACCAGCGGGACCATCAGCGGCACGAAGGTCGCGTTGAAGAAGGGGGCCCCGACCGAGACCTTCGCGCCGCCCAGCCCCTCGAGGAACAGGGGATAGAGCGTGCCCACGAAGACGGTCGCGCAGGCCGTCGACAGCAGCAGGTTGTTGAGGACGAGCCCGCCCTCGCGGCTCACCGGGGCGAAGGCGCCGCCGGGCCTGAGCGTCGGCGCGCGCCAGGCGTAGAGCGCGAGCGAGCCGCCGATCGCGACCGCGAGGATGGCGAGGATGAAGGCGCCGCGCGCGGGGTCGCTGGCGAAGGAATGGACCGAGGTGAGCACGCCCGAGCGCACGAGGAACGTGCCGATCAGCGACAGGCCGAAGGCGAGGATGGCGAGCAGGATGGTCCAGCTCTTCAGCGCGTCGCGCTTCTCGGCGACGATCGCGGAGTGCAGCAGCGCGGCGCCGACGAGCCAGGGCATGAAGCTCGCGTTCTCCACCGGGTCCCAGTACCACCACCCGCCCCAGCCGAGCTCGTAGTAGGCCCACCACGAGCCGAGCGCGATGCCAAGGGTCAGCGAGGCCCAGGCCGCGAGCGTCCAGGGCCGGACCCAGCGCGCCCATGCGGCGTCGACGCGACCTTCGACCAGCGCCGCGACGGCGAAGGAGAACACGATCGAGAGCCCGACATAGCCGAGATAGAGGAAGGGCGGGTGGAAGGCGAGGCCCGGGTCCTGGAGGATCGGGTTGAGGTCGCGGCCCTCCGCCGGCACCGGGTCCAGGCGCTCGAACGGGTTCGAGGTGAAGGCCATGAAGGCGAGGAAGGCGGCCGCGATCATCGCCTGGACCGCGAGCGCGCGCGCCGCGAGCGGCGACGGCAGGTTGCGCCCGAAGGCGGCGACCGCCGCGCCGAACAGCGCGAGGATCAGGACCCAGAGCAGCAGCGAGCCCTCGTGGTTCCCCCACACGCCGGTCACCTTGTAGAGCATCGGCTTCGCGGTGTGCGAGTTCTGGAAGACGTTGGCGACCGAGAAGTCGGAGACGACGTAGCACCATGTCAGCAGCGCGAAGGCGAGCGCGACGAGCGCCAGCTGCGCCAGCGCCGCCGGGCGCGCGAAGGCCATCAGCCGCGCGTCGCCGCGCTGCGCGCCGACGAGCGGCAGCACCGACTGCAGGCACGCCACGGCGAGGGCGAGCAGCAGGGCGACATGGCCGATCTCCGCTGGCATCGTCAGTCCTTCCCCTTGCCTGGTGGCGCCGCACCGGGCTTCCAGTGGCCCGCGCGCTTGAGCGCCTCGGCCGCCTCGGGCGGCATGTAGGTCTCGTCGTGCCGCGCGAGCACCTCGCTCGCCCGGAACGTCCCGTCCGCGCCGAGCCGGCCGTTGGCGACCACGCCCTGGCCCTCGCGGAACAGGTCGGGCAGCACGCCGACGAAGGAGACATCGACGGCGTGTGCCATGTCGGTGACCCGGAACCGTATCTCGGTCGTCCCCGCCACGCGCTGCACCGAGCCGGCCTCGACGAGGCCGCCGATGCGCAGCATGCGCTCGCGCGGCACCTTGCCCGCGGCGATGTCGGAGGGCGCGTGGAAGAAGACGAGATGGTCCTGGAAGGCCGCGAGCGTGAGCGCCGCCGCCGTCCCGAGCCCGAGCATGCAGAGCACCAGCACCTGGAGCCGGCGACGCTTGCGCGTCATGGGGAGAGCCCCGCCACGCGGCGCGCCTCGTCCTCCCGCTCCTCGGCGGCGAGGGCGGCGGCGGCGCGCGCGCGCGCGCGCCAGCTCGTCGCGGTGAAGGCTGCCAGCGTCGCGAGCGTCAGCATCCAGGCTGGCCAGACGAAGGCGGCATGGCCGCCCATGGCGAGGAATTCGCTCACCTGCGCATCGCCGGCGTGGCGGTGCCGGCCTCCGCGAGCATGCGCCGCGCGGCGAGGCGCCGTTCGGCCAGCGCGGCCTCGATCCGCCACAGCAGCACGGTCGCGAACCACGCCATGAAGGCGAGCGCCATGACCAGCAGCGGCAGCAGCATCGAGGGGTGCAGCGCCGGGGCGTCGAGGCGCGAGACCGAGGCCGGCTGGTGCAGCGTGTTCCACCAGTCGACCGAGAACTTGATGACCGGCAGGTTGATCGCGCCCACCAGCGCGAGGATCGACGCCGCGCGCGTGCCACGCGCCTCGTCCTCGAAGGCGTTGGCGAGCGCGATGTAGCCGAGGTAGAGCAGGAAGAGCAGCAGGACCGAGGTCAGCCGCGCGTCCCAGACCCACCACGTGCCCCACATCGGCTTGCCCCAGAGCGACCCGGTGACGAGGCACAGCGCGGTGAAGGCCGCGCCGAGCGGGGCCATCGCGCGCGCCGCCACCTCGGCCAGCGGGTGGCGCCAGACCAGCCCCACGGCCGAGGCGATCGCGAGGTTGGCGTAGGTGAACATCGCCATCCACGCCGCCGGCACGTGGACATACATGATCCGCACGGTCTCGCCCTGCTGGTAGTCGCGCGGCGAGCCTGCCAGGGACAGCCAGGTGCCGGCCGCCAGCAGCAGCACGGCCGCCGCGCCGGTCCATGGCAGCAGGGCGGAGGAAAGCCTGCGGAAGCGAAGGGGATTTGCGAGGCGCTGCATGTGACGTCGGTGACTTAGCCCGGCTTCCTGAGGCTGTCCAAGGGGGGGTTCACTCGCCTGACTGGCGCAGGGCGGCAGCAGCACCTATCGCGGCGACCGGGACGGCGCCCGACAGGAATGCTCCAAGAAGGAGGAGATGGGCGCGCGGGTCGAGCCCGGCGAGGTCGGCCTCGACCGCCGCGACGCCGAAGACGAGGACCGGCACGTAGAGCGGCATGACCAGCAGCGGCAGCAGCACGCCGCCGCGCCGCGCGCCCAGCACCAGCGCGGCGCCGATGGCGCCGACCAGCGACAGCGAGGGGGTGCCGAGCGCCAGCGCCAGCAGCAGCGTCGGCAGCGCCTCGGGCGGCAGGTTCAGGATCGTCGCCGCGAGCGGCGCGGCGAGGACCAGGGGCAGGCCGGTCGTCAGCCAGTGCGCGAGGCACTTGGCGAGCACGATCGCCTCGAGCGAGGCCGGCGACAGCAGCAGCAGGTCGACCGAGCCGTCCTCGTGGTCGAGCTGGAACAGGCGCTCGAAGGACAGCAGCGACGCCAGGAGCGCCATCGTCCAGACCACGCCCGCGGCGATGCGCGCGAGCAGCTGTGGCTCGGGCCCGACCGCGAAGGGGAAGAGGATCGCCGCCATCGCGAAGAAGGCGAGGACGGTGAGGCTGGCGAGCGGGCTGCGCCAGGCGAGGCGCAGGTCGCGCAGCAGGACGGCGCGCACCGCGTTCATGGCGCCGCCGCGAAGTCTATGGCGCCGGCGAGGCGCACGGGCAGGTCGACATGGGTCGCGACCACGGCGAGGCCGCCGCGCGCGAGATGCGCGGCCAGTGCCTCGCCCAGCCGGCCGGTCGCCTCGTCGTCGAGGGCGAGCGTGGGCTCGTCGAGCAGCCAGAGCCGCGCGTCCTGCGCGATGACGCGCGCGATCGCCGCGCGCCGCCGCTGGCCCTGGCTGAGGCGGCGCGCCGGCACGTCCGCGAGCGCGCCGAGGCCCATCGCCTCCAGCCCGCGCCGCGCGGCATCGGGCCCTGCCCCGCGCAGCGAGGCGGCGAAGCGCAGGTTCTCCGCGAGGGCGAGCGCGGGCTTGAGCGCGTCCTGCATGCCGAGCCAGCCGATGCGCGCGCGATGCGCCTCGCGCGCGCCGGCGACGTCCTCGCCGTTCCAGCGCACCGCGCCTTCCGCCGGCGGCAGCAGGCCCGCGAGCAGCCGCAGCAGCGAGGACTTGCCGCTGCCATTGGGGCCGCGCAGCGCCAGCGCCTCGCCCGCGCCGAGCTCGAAGCCGAGGCCGCGGAAGACGAGCCGGCCGCCGCGCGCGCAGGCCAGCGAGGCGGCGGAGAGGCGGTCGGTCGACGGGCTCATCCGCGCGAGGCGGAGAAGGGGCGGGCCGGCCCATGCGAGGGCCGGCCCGCCATCGCGCGAGTTGCCGGCGCGGCCGGAGTCCGGGAAGCCGCGGCGGGGGACGCAAGGCCCGGCCGCGCGCGGCGCGATGTCGCGCGTGGCCACGGTCGGAGGATCGCCGGGCATTGGGACGCGAATTTGCGCGCAACGTGGCGAAATCGGGGAAGCGCGCATGCCGGGCGCGCCGCGTGCTCAGCCACTGGTGCGCGCATCCTCGATCACCTTGCCGTCGTTGGGCAGCGCGCCGGGATCGACGAACGCCACGTCGCCGCGCAGCCGCGTCACGGCCTGGATCGACTGCGCGATCGCCTCGGCGAGGCCTTCGCCGCGCGCGCCCGGGGCGACCTCGGCGCGCAGCTCCATGCGGTCGTTGCCGCCCTCGCCGGCGACGACGAGGCGGCAGCGCCCGATCGCCGCGTGGCGCCGCGCGACCTCGGCGACCTGCGATGGATGCACGAAGAGGCCACGCACCTTGGTCGTCTGGTCGGCGCGCCCCATCCAGCCCTTGAGCCGCGGCGCCGTGCGCCCGCAGGGGCTGGCGCCGGGCAGGAGCATCGACAGGTCGCCGGTGGCGAAGCGGATCAGCGGGTAGTCCGGGTTGAGCGTCGTGACGACGACCTCGCCCACCTCGCCCGGCCCGACCGGGTCGCCGGTCCCGGGGCGCAGGATCTCGACGATCACCCATTCGTCGAGCACGAGGCCGGCGTCCGGCACGCTCTCGTAGGCGACCAGGCCGAGGTCGGCCGTCGCGTAGCACTGGCGCACCGCGATCCCGGCCGCGCCGATCTCCGCGCGCAGCGCCGGCGGCAGCGCCTCGCCGGAGACGAGCGCGCGGCGCATCGACGACAGGTCGGCGCCCATCTCGCGCCCCTTCTCGAGGATGATGCGCAGGAAGGACGGCGTGCCGACATAGCCAGCCGGCCGGATGTCGACGATGGCGCGCACCTGCTGCTCGGTGTTGCCGACGCCGGCCGGCACGACGGCGCAGCCGATCTCCTGCGCGCCCGTCTCGAGCATCATGCCCGCGGGCGTGAAATGGTAGCTGAAGCAGTTGTGCACGACGTCGCCGCGGCGGAACCCCGCCGCCCAGAGCGCGCGCGCCATGCGCCACCAGTCGCCGCGCCGCCCGTCCGGGTCGTAGATCGGGCCGGGCGAGGCGAAGATGCGCGCGAGCCGCCCGGTCTCCACCGCGGTCAGCCCGCCGAAGGGACGATGCGCCCCGGGCCCGCCCTTCTGGCGCTCCATCAGCTCCGACTTGCGGATCACCGGCAGCCGCGCCAGCGCGGCGCGGTCGGTCACCGCGGCGGGATCGACGCCGGCCAGCAGCTCGGCGAAGGCCGGCGCCGCGCGCATCGCATGCGCCACCTGCTCGGCGAGCGCGGCGAATTGCCGGCGCTCGCGCTCCTCGGGATCGCGCGTCTCGAGTTCGTCCAGGAAGTCGCTCATCTGGGGCCTGCCGCGTTGGCGCCGTGGATGCGCGATCCTAGCACGCGGGCGCGAGGGCGCGCGCCGTCCTCAGCCGCCGGCGGGCGGCATGGCGTGGATCGCGTCCGCCAGCAGCGACACGCGCGCGCGCGCGCCGGGCGCGAGGCCGTTGCGCTGCGCCACGTGCGTCGGGACGGAGAAATGCAGGAGATCGCCCGGCGCGGCGTCGGGCGCCAGCGCGACGAGCGTCGCGTCGCCCATGCGCATCGCCGTCGCCACGACCCCCTCGACGGGGTTCTCGCGCTCGCCGCGCGAGGCGCGGTCGGGGCGGTGGAGCACGATCTCCGATGTCGGGATGCACCAGGCGATCCCGTCGCCGGGCGCGAAGCGCGGGCAGGCGCGCGCCTCGAGGCGCAGCCCCGCCCAATCGACGAGGCTCGTGCCGCGCGCGGCGTCGTGGCCTGCGAGGCGCCCGGCGAAGACGTTGCGCATGTCGACCAGCCGCGCGACCTCGACGCTGGCGGGGCGGCGCAGCACCTCCTCGGGCGGGCCGTCCTGCAGCGTCGCGCCGCGGCGCAGGATCGCCATGCGGTCGGCGAGCATCGCGGCCTCGTCGAGGTCGTGGGTCACGAGCACGCAGGGGACGTCGAGCGCGCCGCGCAGCTCGGCGAGCTCGGCGTAGAGCTTGCGTCGCGTGACCTTGTCGACCGCCGCGAAGGGCTCGTCGAGCAGCAGCACGCGCGGGCGGCGCGCCAGCGCCCGCGCCATCGCCACGCGCTGCTGCTGGCCGCCGGAGAGCGCGCGCGGGTGGCGGTCCTCCAGCCCCTCGAGGTTGACGCGCCGCAGCCATTCGCGCGCGCGCGCCTCGGCCTCGCGCGCGGGAAGCCCGCCCAGCGCGGCGACGACGTTGCCCAGCGCCGTCATGTGCGGGAAGAGCGCGTAGCTCTGGAACACGAAGCCGGCCGCGCGGCGATGCGCGGGCAGGTCGATGCCGCGCGCGGGATCGCTCCACGCCTCGCCGCCGACCGAGACCGCGCAGTCGGCGACGCGCGCCAGCCCGGCGATCGCGCGCAGCAGCGTCGTCTTGCCCGCGCCCGATGGCCCGACCAGCGCCAGCGTCTCGCGCGGGCCGCAGGAGAAGCGCGCATCGAGCGGGATCGGCGCGTCCTGGCGGCAGGCGACGACGAGGCCGTCCATGTCAGCGCCTCCGCCCGCCGCCGCGGCGCGCCGCGAGGCCGTGGACCACGGCGAGCGCGGCCAGCGACAGCGCCAGCAGCGTCGCCGACATGATCGCCGCGCCGCGGTCGTCGAAGGCCTGGACGCGGTCGTAGATCGCGATCGACGCCGTGCGGGTCTCGCCGGGGATCGCGCCGCCGACCATCAGCACGACGCCGAACTCGCCCAGCGTGTGCGCGAAGACGAGCGCGACGGCGGAGACGATGCCCGGCCATGCGAGCGGCAGCTCGACGCGCAGGAAGGCCTTCCAGGGGCCCATGCCGCAGCACGCCGCCGCCTCGCGCAGGTCGGGGGGGATGGCCTCGAAGGCGCGCTGGATCGGCTGCACGGCGAAGGGGACGTTGACCAGCACGCTCGCGAGCAGCAGGCCCTGGAAGCTGAAGGCGAGGGTCGTGCCGGACAGCGCCTCGAAGGCGTCGCCCGCCGCCGTGCCGCGCCCGAAGGCGACCAGCAGGTAGAAGCCGATCACCGTCGGCGGCAGCAGCAGCGGCAGCGCCAGCAGCGCCTCCACCGCGCCCTTGCCCGGGAAGGCGCGCGTGGCGAGCACGCGGCCCGCGGCCAGCGCCAGCGGCAGCAGCAGCGCCACCGTGGCGGCGCCGAGCTTCATCGACAGCAGGAGCGCGGCGAGGTCCATGGCCTCACTCCCCCTCGCCGGGCGGGTCGAAGCCGTGGCGCGCGAGGATCGCGCGCGCCTCGGGCCCGAGCGCGAAGCCGAGCAGGCGCCGCGCCCGCTCGTCCGCGGCGCCCACCAGCGCCACGCGGTGGCGGATCGGCGCGTGCAGGCCGGCATCGACGTGCGCATGGGCGACGCGCGCCGCGAGCCCGGGGGCCGGCCCCGGCGAGAGCATGGTCGAGAGCGCGGCGAAGCCGGCCTCTGCGGCGCCGGAGACGACGAACTGCGCGGCCTGCGCGACGTTCTCGCCAAGCGCGAGCCGTGGCGCGGCGAGTTCCCACGCGCCCACCGCCTCGAGGGCCTGGCGCGCGGCGAGGCCGTAGGGCGCGATCGCGGGGTTCGCGATCGCCAGCCGCCGCACGGCGCCCGCGCGCAGCGCCGCGACGAGGCCCGCGAGGCGCGGGTCGGCGGCCACCGCGCCATCCCGCCGCACGGCGAGCGCGAGGCGGCCGCGCGCGTAGACGTGGCCCGCGTCCCCGGCGCGCCCGGCGGCGTGGACCTGGAGCACGCTCGCCTCGTCGGCGGCGAAGAGCAGGCGGAATGGCGCGCCCGCGACGACCTGGCGCGCGAGGTTGCCCGAGGCGCCATAGGCGACCTCGACAGGCCCGCCGCCGTCGCGCGCGCGGAACGCGGCCACGACCTCGTCGAGCGCGGGGCGCAGGCTGGAGGCGGCGGCGATCGCGAAGCCGGCCTGCGCGCGCGCCGGGCGCGCGGCGGCGGCCAGCGCGAGCGTCGTCCCCGCGGCCTGCAGGACGCGGCGCCTTGCGTTATGTTCCATGGGAAATAACGACTATCCGGCGGGGCGCCGCGGGGTCAAGCGCGCGCGACGCGCCTGGCCGGCGGCCGCGCGAGGCGCGCGA
>JBEGVV010000121.1:0-3390 GCA_041178225.1 Pseudomonadota bacterium
CCGATGCCGCGGCTGAAGATCTCCCGGAGCAGGGAGCGCATCGCATCCCGGCCGGTCGGCCGCGCCGCGCCATCGGCCTGCCCATGCCGGCGATTGGCCGGCGCCCGATCAGCCGCCATGGATCACCTCCCTCCCGCCCGGCATGGCGGGCAAGCCCTCGCGCCATTCCGGTGGCAGCGATGCAAGGCCGGCGGGGTCGTCGATGTCGCGGACGGGCGAAAGCTCGGCCTCGATCCCGGCCGCCTCGTCGAGGACCGGGATCACGATGGAGAGCGGCGGGGCGCCCGTGGCCGGGCGCGTCATGGGCGTTGCAGGCATGCCGGCCACCAGCCTTTCCGACCCAGGGGGCGTCCCTGGTTACATCGCGCCCGCCGGCTTGCGCCCGTAGCCGGCGCGGCGGCGCGCGGCGAACCCGATGGCATGATGCGGGGCCGCGACGCGCCGGGCCCGCCACCGTCCCGCGCGGAGGTCCACCCGAGATGGAACCCATCTACTACGTCATGGCCTGGGCCTGCCACCGACGGTGCAGGCATTGCCGCGACGGCCGGTTCGGCACCCATGCGCGCGGGGCGCTCGGCCCGTGCATCCTGCGCTGGCGAGCGCGGGCGTGGCTCAGTCGTCGAGCCCCGGCGTGGGGAGCAGCGGCGGGTCCGCGACCTCGACCAGGTGCGCGCGGTCGAAGCCGTTGAAGGCGGTGCGCAGCGCGGCGCCATAGGCACCGAGCTGGCCGATCTCGATCCAGTCGCCTTCGCCGATGTCGCCGGGCAGGGCGAAGGGGCCCGCCATCCGGTCCGCGGAATCGCAGGTCGGCCCGAAGAAGGCGAAGTCGCGCGGCGGCGCCGCGGACGCGCGCAGCGCGCGGACCGGGAAGCGGAAGGCCGGGACGCCGGCATCCGACAGGGAGCCGTAGACGCCGTCGTTGACGTAGAGCGCGTCGCCGCGGCGCGCCTGGACCTGGACCACGACGGAGCCCGCGCCCGCGACCAGCGCGCGACCGGGCTCCGCCCAGAGCCGCGCCTGCGCGAGATGCGAAGCGCCCGCATGCGCGGCCGCGATCGCCGCGAAGAACGCGCCCAGCGGCGGCACTTCGGCGTCAGGATAGGCGACCGGGAACCCGCCGCCGACATCGAGCACGTCGACCACGACGCCAGCCGCGCCGGCGACCGCGTCGGCCAGCGCGATCGCGCGCGCATATGCCGCGGGCTCGAGGCATTGCGAGCCGACATGGAACGAGATGCCGAGCGTCGCCGCCAGCGGGCGGCAGCGGCGCAGCAGCGCCACCGCCTCGTCGAAGCCGGCGCCGAACTTGCCCGACAGGTCGTGGCGCGCGCCCCCCTTTGGCAGCGCGATGCGCACGACCAGCGCGAGCTCGCCCGGCTTCGCCCGGGTCTCGTCGAGGAGCTTGTCGAGCTCGGCCGCGGAATCGAGCACGAAGTCGCGCACCGCGTGGCGCGCGAAGGCCTCGCGGATCGCGGCGCGTGCGCGCACGGGATGCATGTAGTGGATCGCCGCGTCGCGCCCGAACATCGAGCGCACGAGCGCGATCTCCGCCGGCGACGCGCAGTCGAAATGGCGAACCCCGCCCTCCCACAGCGCGCGCAGCACGCGCGGGTCGGCGTTGCACTTCACGGCATAGAGCGTGTCGCCGGGGAAACCCCCGACGAAGCGCCGCGCGGCCAGGCGCAGCGTCGCGGGGCGCAGCGCGTGCAGCGGCTCCTGCGGGCGCTCGCGCGCGACCACGTCGTCGAGCGCGGGAAGCGCCGCCGGGGCGGGGAGCTCCCGGCCGCGGCGCAGCGGGGAGACGGCGATGCGAAGCAGCGACTTTGCCATCGTGGCGAATCCTCAAGCGGCAGGGCGCTCGCGGGAGGAGCCGGGGCGTCGTCCATGCGCGTGGCTTCGGAGCCGTGGCCCCGAGGTCTGCGGCAGGCGAGATCCCGTTCCCCTCGAGCGCGCCGGCCCATGGATGGCCGGCCCTTCCCGAAAGGACGCGTGACGTCGTTGCTTGACCTCGAGCGCTCGGTGGTCGAGAGGCGTGGACACCGTGGAGGTTGTCCCGCCCTGCCTCTTGGCGCTGCCTCGTGGGCCTGGGGCACGTGCGACTTGCGTCTGGCGCGCTAGTTACGCGCACCGCGCGGAAAATCAAGTGACGCCTCAAGCGCGCGGCGCGCAGCGCTCCGGGCGGCGCGGATCGGCCATCAGCGACAGGTACTCCCACGCGATCGTCGCCGCCGCGAGCGCGGTCACCTCCGCATGGTCGTAGGCGGGCGCCACCTCCATGACGTCCATGCCCGCGAAGTCGATGCCGCCCAGCGCGCGCAGGATCGCCTGCGCCTGCCACGTCGCCAGGCCGCCGATCTCCGGCGTGCCGGTGCCCGGCGCGAAGGCCGGGTCGAGCGCGTCGATGTCGAAGGAGAGATAGGCAGGCCCGTCTCCGGCGACGCGGCGGATCTCCGCCGCCGTCGCGGCGGGGCCGGCCTCGTGCACGCGCTGCGCGTCGAGCACCGTCACGCCGCGCGCGAGCGTCCAGTCCCAGGTCGCGCGATCGACCGGGCTGCGGATGCCGACCTGCACCATGCGGCGCGGATCGACGAGTTCCTCCTCGATGGCGCGGAAGAAGACGGAGCCATGGCCCATCGCCTGGCCGAAGCTGTCGGCCCAGGTATCGACATGCGCGTCGAACTGGACCAGCGCGAGCGGCCGCCCGACGCGGCGGCGCAGCGCGCGCAGCATCGGCAGCGTCGCGCCATGGTCGCCGCCCAGCGCCACGACATGCGCGAGGCCCGAAGCGGCCGCCTCGATGCGCGCGAAGCTCTCCTGGATGTCCCCGAGCGCCGTCGGCAGGTTGCCGATGTCGGCGAGGTCGAGCGCCATGGGGTCGCGCCAGCTCGCCGGATGGACGCCGTCGCGCAACATGCGGCTGGCGGCGCGGATCGCCGCCGGCCCCTCGCGCGCGCCCGCGCGGTTGGTCGTGCCGAGGTCGATCGGCAGGCCGGCGACGCAGAACGCCGCCGAGCGATCCGCGCGCGCGATGCCCATGAAGCCGGGGCCGAGGGCGTAGGTCGGCGTCGTCGCCATGCGTGTCGGCTCCAGCCTGCGTGGTCGGGACGCCGCAGTCTAGCCGCGCGGCGGGTCGATGTCCGCGCCGCCCGCGCGCCGCCACAGCCAGGAGAGCGCCGCGCCGATCGCGACGTCGCCGCGCCCGCCGACGGCGACCGGCGGCACCAGCGCCTGCGGCGCGCTGGCGCGGCGCGCGACCGCGAAGGAGAAGACATAGGCTGGCTCCTGCCCCATGCGCAGGTCGGTGACGCGCACGATGCCGTCGCGCTCGTCGAGGCGGAAGAAGCCGCGGCTGAACGTGGCGACGCGTTCCACCGCCTCGATCCCGCGCAG
>JBEGVV010000122.1:0-9372 GCA_041178225.1 Pseudomonadota bacterium
CCCGACCAGCGGGAGCTCGCGCGGCTGATCACGACCTCGGCGGAGGCGCTGCTCTCGATCGTGAACGACATCCTCGACTTCTCGAAGATCGAGGCGGGCAAGCTGCGCATCGAGGACATCCCGTTCGACCCGCACGAGGTGGTCGAGAGCGTCGCCGAGCTGCTCGCGCCGCGCGCGCAGGAGAAGGGCCTCGGCGTGCATGTCGAGATCGACGCGCGCATGCCGTCGCGCCTCGTGGGGGATCCGAACCGGCTGCGCCAGGTCCTGGTCAACCTGGTCGGGAACGCGGTGAAGTTCACCGAGCATGGCCGGATCGGCATGCGTGCCGGCTTCGAGCCGGCGACCGGCGCGGACGACAGGGCCTGGCTCGTCCTCGAGGTCTCCGACACCGGCATAGGCATCGCCGAGGAGCAGGTCGCGCGGCTGTTCCAGCCCTTCCAGCAGGCGGACGTCTCGACCTCGCGCCGGTTCGGCGGCACGGGCCTCGGCCTGTCGATCTGCCGGCGCATCGCCGACCTCATGGGTGGCGGGATCTCCGTGCGCTCGCGGCCGGGCGAGGGCTCGACCTTCGTCCTCAGGATCCCGGTCCCGGTTGCCGAGGCGAGGCCCCACGCGCCCGAGGCGCCGATCGCGGATGTCGCGGTCGTGCTGGTCGGCTTCGACGAGGCCGGCGCGGCGAACGCGGGGGCGATCCTCTCCGCCGCTGGCGTCCACTCGATCGAGCGCTCCGGCGGCTCCGACGCGGAGGCGCGGCTGCGCGCGGCCGCCGCGCGCGGCGCGACGGCGGTCGCCCTGGTGCTGGCGCACGACCCTCTCGACTGGCTGCGGCAGGTCGAGCGCCTCGCCGCCCTCGGCCTGGAGCGCGCGGGCATCGTCGTCGTCGCGGCGCGCTCGATGCTCTCCTCGATCCGGCAGGCCGAGGGCAGCGGCGCGCGTGCCGTGGCGACGCTCCCGCTCATGCCGCGCCCGCTCTGGCGCGCGGTCGCCGTCGCCGCGGGGCGCCTCGGAGCCGCGCCCGACGCGCCGGCCCAGGCCGATCCCGGCTGGGAACCGCCCCCGGTCGACGAGGCCCGGCGCGCGGGCGCGCTGGTGCTCGTGGCGGAGGACAACGCAACCAACCAGCAGGTCGTGCGACGCCTGCTGGGCCGCCTCGGCTTCGCCCACGAGATGGCGCGCGACGGCGCGGAGGCGCTGGAGATGTACCGGCGCGGCGGCTACGCCATGGTGCTCACCGACTGCCACATGCCGCGGCTCGACGGGTTCGCGCTCGCCACCGCGATCAGGCGCGACGAGGCGCAGGCCGGCGCGGGGACGCGCATCCCGATCGTCGCGGTCACCGCGGACGTCATCCACGGCACGGACAGGCAATGCGCCGAGGCGGGCATGGACGCCGTGCTGACCAAGCCCCTGCGGATCGCCGAGCTGCGCGAGGCCATCCACGCGCGGCTTCCCGCGGCCCTCGGGCTGCGCCGGCGGCCCGGCGGGCGGGAGGTGGCGGGGCCGGCGCTGGATGCCGCGCAGCTGGCCGAGACGTTCGGCGGGCTCGGCGCAGAGGCGAGGTCGTTCGCGCTCGACTTCGCGGCCGACGCGCTCGGCATGGTCGAGAGGGTCGAGCAGGCGCTCGCGGCGCGCGACGCCGCGCGCGCGCGCGCCGAGGCGCATGCGATCAAGGGCGCCGCGCGGTCGGTGGGCGCGACGCGGCTCGGGGACGTCGCGTCGGAGGTGCAGGACTGCATCGACCGGGGCGACCTCGACGAGGCGACGCGGCGCGCGGGCGGCTTGCGTCCCGCGCGCCGCGAGGTTGAACTGGCGGCGCAGGCGCTGCCGATCGAAAGCTGAGGCCGACCGCAAATGACCTACGCCTATGGAAGGCTCCGCGTGCTCGTCGTCGAGGACGAGCACTACACGCGCAACACGATAAAGCGGCTGCTGCAGCAGTGCGGCGTGCGCGAGGTGGTCGAGGCGCCCGACGGCGCGCAGGGCTTCTCGCTGCTGCTCGGGTTCAGGCCGCACGTCGTGTTCTGCGACATCCACATGGAGCCTGTCGGCGGGCTGGATTTCCTGCGCATGGTCCGCGAATCGACCGGGGAGGACATCTCCGGGACCCATGTCGTCTTCCTGACGGCGGACGCCATGAAGGACACCGTGCTCGCGGCGCGGGACCTGCGGATCGACGGCTACCTCGTGAAGCCCGCGAACATCCTGCGCATCAAGGCGCGGCTCGACGAGTTCCTCGCGCGCCACCCCGACCCGCGGTGACACGCGCCCGCGTTTGACCGCGCGAATAGTATAGGACTAAACTATCCTCTCGAACGGGAGGACGCATGCGCATCGTCTGCATCGGCGGGGGGCCGTCCGGGCTGTACTTCGCGCTCCTGATGAAGAAGCACGACCCCGCGCACGACGTCGTCGTGGTGGAGCGCAACAAGCCCTACGACACCTTCGGCTGGGGCGTCGTGTTCTCCGACCAGACCATGGAGAACATGCGCCGCGAGGATCCCGGCAGCGCGGCCGAGATCCAGCTCGCCTTCAACCACTGGGACGACATCGAGCTCGAGTTCAAGGGCGAGCGCATCCGCTCCGGCGGGCATGGCTTCGTCGGCATCGGGCGCAAGCGCCTGCTCAACATCCTGCAGGCGCGCTGCGAGGAGCTTGGCGTCCGGCTTGTCTTCGAGAGCGAGGCGGAGTCCGACCTCGACTTCCCCGACGCCGACCTGGTGGTCGCGAGCGATGGCGTCAACTCCAGGATCCGAACGCGCCTCGCCGACGTGTTCCGCCCGGACGTCGCGGTGCGCCCCAACCGCTACATCTGGCTTGGCACGCGCAAGCTCTACGACGCCTTCACCTTCGTGTTCGAGAAGACCGAGCACGGCTGGTTCCAGGCGCATGTCTACAAGTTCGACGAGGAGACCTCGACCTTCATCGTCGAGTGCCCCGAGCACGTCTGGCGGGCCCATGGCCTCGACGCCGCCGACCAGGAGCAGTCGATCGCCTTCTGCGAGCGCGTCTTCGCGCGCCATCTCGATGGCGCGCGGCTGATGACCAACGCGCGGCACCTGCGCGGCTCGGCCTGGCTGAACTTCCAGCGCGTGGCCTGCGAGCGCTGGCACCATTTCAACGGCCGCTCGCATGTCGTGCTGATGGGCGACGCGGTCCACACGGCGCATTTCGCGATCGGCTCCGGCACCAAGCTCGCGATCGAGGACGCGATCGAGCTGGCGCGGCTGCTGCGCGAGGCCGGCGACGCCCCGCCCGACATGGGCGCGCTGCTCCAGCGCTACCAGGAGGCCCGCAACGTCGACGTGCTGCGCCTGCAGAACGCCGCGTGGAACGCGATGGAATGGTTCGAGGCCTGCGGCGCGCGCTACTGCGACCAGCTCGAGCCGCCCCAGTTCATGTACTCGATGCTCACGCGCAGCCAGCGCATCAGCCACGAGAACCTGCGCGTGCGCGACGCGGCGTGGCTGGAGGGCTACGAGTCATGGTTCGCGCGCCGCGCCGGCGTCGCCGTGCCGGCGGGGCGCAAGCCGCCGCCGCCGATGTTCACGCCCTTCACCCTGCGCGGCGTGACGCTCAAGAACCGCGTCGTCGTATCGCCCATGGCGCAGTACTCGGCGACGGACGGCACGGTCGGCGACTGGCACCTCGTCCACCTTGGCGCGCGCGCCGTCGGCGGCGCGGCGATGGTCTTCGCCGAGATGACATGCGTCAGCGCCGAGGGGCGCATCACCCCGGGCTGCCCCGGCCTCTACGCGCCCGCGCATGCCCCGGCCTGGAAGCGCATCGTCGACTGGGTGCATGCCAACAGCGACGCGCGCTTCGCCATGCAGATCGGCCACGCGGGAGCCAAGGCCTCGACCCGGCTTGCCTGGGACGGCATCGACCAGCCGCTCCACGAGGGCAACTGGCCGATCGTCTCCGCCTCGCCGCAGCGCTACCTCGAGGGCAGGAGCCAGCTCGCGCGCGAGGCGACGCGCGACGAGCTCGAGGAGATCAAGGAGGGCTTCGTCGCCGCGGCGCGCGCGGCCGCCGGGATCGGCGTCGACTGGCTCGAGCTGCACTGCGCGCATGGCTACCTGCTTTCGAGCTTCATCTCGCCGCTGACCAACCAGCGCGCCGACGCCTATGGCGGCGACCTGCGCGGGCGGCTGCGCTATCCGCTCGAGGTCTTCGCGGCGGTGCGCGCGGCGTGGCCGGACGAGCGGCCGATCTCCGTGCGGATCTCCGCGCATGACTGGGTCGAGGGCGGGATCGTGCCGGCGGACGCGGTCCTGGTCGCGCGCGCCTTCAGGGAGGCCGGGGCCGACATGATCGACTGCTCGTCCGGGCAGGTGAGCAAGCGCGAGAAGCCCGTCTACGGGCGCATGTTCCAGGCGCCCTTCGCCGACCGCATCCGCCAGGAGGCGGGGATCCCGACCATCGCGGTCGGCGCGATCAGCGAGGCGGACCACGTCAACGGCATCATCGCCGCGGGCCGCGCAGACCTCTGCGCCGTCGCGCGGCCGCATCTCGCCAATCCGTCCTGGACGCTGACCGAGGCGGCGCGCATCGGCTTCCCGGACCTCGCCTGGCCGCGGCAGTACCTCTCCGCGAAGCCGCAGCTCGAGGCCGGCTTCCGCCGCGCACGCGCGGAGCCCGCCTCGTCCCCCGGCCGCGGGAGCGAGTCATGAGCATGGCCGGCCAGGGCGCGCTCGCCGGGCGCCACGCGCTCGTCACCGGCGGGGGCCGCGGCATCGGCGCCGCGATCGCCGGCGTCCTCCTGGCCGAGGGTGCGCGCGTCACGCTCCTCGGCCGCGACATGGCGCGGCTCGAGGCGCGCTGCGCCGCCAGCGCCGGCGCCATGCGCGCGGTCGCCGCCGACGTCGCCGACGCGGATGCCGTCGCCGCGGCCTTCGCCAGGGCGCGCGAGGGCTTCGGGCCCGTGGAGATCCTCGTCAACAACGCGGGCCAGGCGGAGAGCGCGCCCTTCCTGCGCACGGGCATCGAGCTCTGGCGCCGCATGATCGACGTCAACCTGACGGGGACGATGCTGTGCAGCCAGGCGGTGCTGCCGGGAATGCTCGAGGCCGGATGGGGCCGCATCGTGAACGTCGCCAGCACGGCGGCCCTCAAGGGCTACGCCTATGTCTCCGCCTATTGCGCGGCCAAGCACGGCGTCGTCGGGCTGACGCGCGCGCTCGCCGCCGAGGTCGCCCGCGGTGGCGTGACCGTGAACGCCGTCTGCCCGGGCTATACGCGGACCGACCTGCTCGCGGCGAGCGTCGGGAACGTCGTCGCCCGCACGGGTCGCGACGCCGAGGCCGTGCAGGGGATGTTCGCGGCCTCGAACCCCCAGGGTCGCGTGCTCGAGCCGGAGGAGGTGGCGCGCGCCGTGCTCTGGCTCTGCCTGCCGTCCTCGTCTTCCGTGCATGGGCAGGCGATCGCGGTCTGCGGCGGCGAGGTGACGCCGTGACACAGCGCGCCGACCGGAGCCTCGAGATACTGGGTGCCGCCGACGGCCTCGGACACGAGGCGCGCGCCGCCGAGGGCGACCATGCGGCGCTGCGCCTCTGGCTGCGCATGCTCGCGGTGACGACGGAGATCGAGGACGAGATCCGGCGCCGCCTGCGCGCGCGCTTCGGGACCACGCTCGCGCGCTTCGACTACATGGCCCAGCTCCACCGCGCGCCCGAGGGGCTGCGCATGAAGGAGCTCTCGCGCCTGCTGATGGTGACCGGCGGCAACGTGACGGGACTGACCGACGAGCTCGAGCGCGAGGGGATGGTCGAGCGTACCGGCGACCCGGCCGACCGCCGCGCCTGGATCCTCAAGCTGACGCGCCGCGGCCGCGCCAGCTTCGAGGCCATGGCGAGCGAGCACGAGGGCTGGATCCTCGAGCTCTTCGGCGGCCTCGGGCCACGCGAGACGAGGCAGCTGCACCAGCAGCTCGGCGACCTGCGCGTGCAGCTCGCGAAGCGGGGCGGCAGGACCAGGGGAGGACGGCGATGACGACAGGCGACGCGAAGGCTCTCGATCCCGCGCTCGCGGCGGGCAACCTGCGCGGGCTCGCGGGCCATGCCGCGACGCATTTCCGCTACGCGGTCGAGGGCAGGGTCGCGACGATCCTGCTCGACCGGCCGGAGCGCAAGAACCCGCTGACCTTCGCCTCCTATGCCGAGCTGCGCGACCTGTTCCAGCGCATGCGGCACGCGGACGACGTGCGCGCGATCGTGCTGGCGGGCGAGGGAGGGAACTTCTGCTCGGGCGGGGACGTGCACGAGATCATCGGGCCGCTGATCGGGCTGTCGGCCCCGGAGCTGCTGATGTTCACGCGCATGACCGGCGACCTGGTAAAGGCGATGCGCGCCTGCCCGCAGCCCATCGTCGCGGCGATCGACGGCGTCTGCGCGGGGGCCGGCGCGATCCTCGCCATGGCGTCGGACATCCGGATCGGGACGGCGCGCAGCAAGGTCGCCTTCCTGTTCAACCGCGTCGGCCTCGCGGGCTGCGACATGGGCGCCTGCGCGATGCTGCCGCGCATCGTCGGCCAGGGCCGCGCGAGCGAACTGCTCTACACGGGGCGCAGCCTCGGCGGAGAGGAGGCCGAGCGCTGGGGCTTCCTCAATCGCCTCGTCGACCCCGGTACGTTGCTCGCCGAGGCCCGGGCCTTCGCCGCGGACCTGGCATCGGGCCCGTCCTTCGCCAACGGCATCACCAAGTCGATGCTCCACCAGGAATGGTCGATGTCGATCGACCAGGCGATCGAGGCGGAGGCGCAGGCCCAGGCGATCTGCATGCTCACCGAGGACTTCGCGCGCGCCTACCGCGCCTTCGCGGCGAAGCAGCGGCCCGTCTTCGAGGGGAACTGATCCATGGCCGCGCATGACCGCCACCTCGACTGGCCCTTCTTCGACGAGGCGCATCGCGGCTTCGCGCGACGGCTCGAGGGCTGGGCCGCGGCGAGCCTCGCGCATCGCCACGACGCCGACGTGGACGCGACGTGCCGGGCGCTGGTGCGCGAGCTCGGTGCCGCGGGTTGGTTGCGCCATGCGGTCGCCGGCACGCGCTGGGGTGGCGCGGGCGAGGCGATCGACACGCGGACGATCTCGCTCGCGCGCGAGACGCTCGCCCGCCACTCCGGGCTCGCCGACTTCGCCTTCGCCATGCAGGGCCTGGGCTCGGGCGCGATCAGCCTCGCCGGCACCGACGAGCAGAAGGCCGCATACCTGCCGCGCGTCGCGGCGGGCGAGGCCATCGCCGCCTTCGCGATCAGCGAGCCCGACGCCGGCTCCGACGTCGCCGCGATGGGCTGTGCCGCGCGCGTCGAGGGCGACCATGCGGTCATCGACGGCGAGAAGACCTGGATCTCGAATGGCGGCATCGCCGATTTCTACGTCGTCTTCGCGCGCAGCGGCGAGGCGCCGGGCGCGCGCGGCATCAGCGCCTTCGTCGTCGACGCAGGCACGCCGGGCCTCGAGGTCGCCGAGCGCATCGACGTCATCGCCCCGCACCCGCTCGCCCGGCTCCGCTTCCAGGGCTGCCGCGTGCCGCTCGCGCGACGGATCGGGGCCGCCGGCGAGGGGTTCAAGGTCGCGATGCGCACCCTCGACGTGTTCCGCATCTCCGTCGCGGCGGCCGCGCTCGGCTTCGCGCGCCGCGCGCTCGCCGAAGGCCTTGGCCGCACCGTGTCGAGGCGGATGTTCGGCGGCACGCTGGCCGACTTCCAGATGACGCAGGCGCGGCTCGCGGACATGGCGACGACGATCGATTCCGCGGCGCTGCTCACCTATCGCGCCGCCTGGCAGCGCGACCAGGGCAGGCCGGTGACGCGCGAGGCCGCGATGGCGAAGCTCGCGGCCACTGAGGGCGCGCAGCGCGTGATCGACGACGCGGTGCAGCTCTTCGGCGCGCTTGGCGTGGTCTCCGGCCAGCCGGTCGAGCTCCTCTACCGCGAGATCCGCGCGCTGCGCATCTACGAGGGCGCCAGCGAGGTCCAGAAGCTGATCATCGCCCGCGAGATGCTCCGCGAGGCGCGCGAACCCGCGCCAGGCTGAGGCAGGAAGGGGAGGCCCGCATGCGTTCCGCCCATGTCGACAGCTTCGCGCGCGACAACCTGCCGCCGCGCGAGCTCCAGCCGGAGTTCCTGTTCGAGCTTCCCGAGCTGCGCTTCCCCGAGCGCCTGAACTGCGCGGCCGAGCTGCTCGACCGGCATGTCGCCGAGGGGCGCGGCGATCGCGCCTGCATCCGCGCGCCGGGGATCTCCTGGACCTACGCGCAGCTGCAGGAGAAGGCCAACCGCATCGCCAACGTCCTCGTGCGCGAGATGGGCGTGGTGCCAGGCAACCGCGTCTTGCTGCGCGCGCCAAACAACCCGATGGCAGCGGCCTGCTGGTTCGCGGTCATGAAGGTCGGCGCGATCGCGGTGGCGACGATGCCGCTGCTGCGCGCGCGCGAGCTCTCGACCATCATCGACAAGGCCCGGGCCACGCACGCCCTCTGCGAGGCCGCGCTGGCGGAGGCGCTGCGCGAGGCGGCCGCGGCGAGCCCGGTCCTGCGCGAGATCCGGCTCCATGGCGGCGAGGGCGCGGACTCGCTCGAGGCGGCGATGGAGCGCCAGCCAGCCTCGTTCTCGACGCTCGACACGGCGGCCGAGGATTGCTGCATCTTCGCCTTCACCTCGGGCACGACGGGCGTGCCCAAGGCCACGATGCACTTCCACCGCGACGTCATGGCGATCTGCGCCTGCTGGCCGCGCCATGTCCTCAAGGCGTCGCCGGACGACGTCTTCATCGGCAGCCCGCCTCTTGCCTTCACCTTCGGGCTCGGCGGATTGCTGCTCTTCCCGATGTCGATCGGCGCCTCGACGGTGCTGCTCGAGAAGGCGTCGCCGCCGCTGCTGGTCGACGCGATCATCGAGCACGGCGCGAGCGTGCTCTTCACGGCGCCCACCTCCTACCGCGCGATGGCCACGCGCGGCGCCGAGCTGCGCGCGACGAGGCTGCGCAAGTGCGTCTCCGCCGGCGAGGCGCTGCCCGCGGCGACGCGCGCGCAGTGGCGCGACGCGACGGGCATCGAGCTCATCGACGGGATCGGCGCCACGGAGATGCTCCACATCTTCATATCCGCGGACGAGGCCGGATCGCGGCCAGGCGCGACGGGCAAGCCCGTGCCCGGCTATCGCGCGCGGGTCGTCGACGCCGAGGGCCGCGAGCTCCCCCCCGGCGAGGTCGGTCGCCTCGCGGTCAAGGGGCCGACGGGCTGCCGCTACCTCGCCGACGCCCGCCAGAAGGACTACGTGCGCGGTGGCTGGAACTACACGGGCGACGCCTACCTCGTCGACGAGGACGGCTATTTCCACTACCAGGCGCGCACCGACGACATGATCGTCTCGGC
>JBEGVV010000123.1:0-4542 GCA_041178225.1 Pseudomonadota bacterium
CGCGCCGCGCGTTCCTGGATGTCGCGGATCTCCTCCTCGACCTCTTCCTCGGCCGAGCGCGTGCCGACCAGCTTGACGGCCTCGGCGGCGCGGCCGCTTGCGGCGGCGGCCAGCGCCTGGACGAAGAGCAGCGCGCCAGTGGCGAGGAAGACCGCGAGCCCGGCAAGCCAGAGGACCTGCGGGATCACGGTCGGCGTCTCGAGCGCGGACTGGCTGCGCGAGCCTGCGGTCCAGGACTGCCCGGCGACGCCCAGCCCGTGCCAGGCCACGAGGCCGAAGAAGGCGAGGAACAGCGCCAGCCCGGCGAGGTCGAGGGCGACGCGCAGCGCCGGGGCGAAGTGGACGTAGAGCGAGTCGATGCGGATATGCGCCCGGTCGAGCAGGGCGGCGCCCAGCCCCCAGGCCGTGCCGATCGCGAGCGCGTAGCCCGCGAGTTCATCCGCGCCGCCGATCGAGGCGGCGAGGAACTTGCGCATCAGCACGTCGATGCCGATGACGATGGCCGCGAGGAGCACGAGCGCGCCCCCGAACCAGAGGCCCCAGCGCGACACGCGCCGGGAGAGGGCCGAGAGGCTGTCCATGTCGTCCGTCACCTCGCGCTGGAGCGCGCTGGAGCCCGGCCGGCGATCCCCCGCGGCCCTTGCCGCGGGGGACCTCCGTCGCGCGTCAGCCCGTCGGGGCCTTGAGGCCGAGGACCTTGCCCACGGTCTCGTTCCACTCGCGGGCGCATTCGGCGCCGCAGCGCTTGGCCCAGCCGGAGAGGACCGCGCCCTCGACCAGCTTCTTGTGGGTCTCCATCTCCGCGGGCTTGACCGGGACGATGGTCGTGGAGGCGAGCTTGCCCATGGTGCAGGGCTGGCGGTTGGTGTTGCAGGTCTCCGCCTCGGCGTCCGCCTTCTTCAGCGTCGCCCACATCTTGTCCTCGTAGGCCTTGACCTGGTCGAGGATGAAGGCCTGCGTGCGCGCGTCGAGCCGCTTCCAGGTGTTCAGGTTGACGGCCATGATGTTGATGCTCCAGCCCAGCGACATCGGGTAGACCGACTTCGCGACCTCGGGCCAGCCGGCGGTGTTGCCGGAGAGCGAGCCGGTCACGCCGCAATCGACGACGCCGTTGTTGAGGGCGGGGACGACCTCGGCGAAGGCCATGCTGACCGCGGTGGCGCCGACGCCGCCGAGGAAGTCGCGCATCGTGTTGTTGAACACGCGCACCTTCTTGCCCTTGAGGTCGTCGAGGCCGCCGATGACGTTGCGGCACCAGAAGACCTGCGGCGGGTTGCCGCCGAACGCCAGCAGCTTGGCGTTCCAGTTCTTCTGCATCTGGCGGTCGATCACCTCGCGATAGGCGTTGCACGCCGCGCGCGCCTTGTCTGCGTCGAGCGTCAGCCCGGCGAGGTCGCAGCCCTCGAAGCGCGGGTCGTCGCCGGCCATCTTCGAGATGTCCATGCCCGCGAAGTCCATGACGCCGAGGCGCAGCAGGCGCAGCATCGTCTTGTCGTCGACGCCCATCTGGTCGAGGGGCGTGATGTCGGCGGTGATGGCGCCATTCGACGCCTTGGTGATGGTCTCGCGCCAGAACGGCACCTCGTCGACCATCGAGGCGACGGTCGGGCCGTTGAGGCCGATCACCTTGAACTGGTTCTTGGGCAGATCCTGCGCCGAGGCGATGCCGGCGAAGGCCAGCGCCGCGGCCGCGGCGACGATCGTGTTGCGCGCCTTCATGGTCGAACTCTCCCTGCTTTGCGGCGGACGGCCGGGGCCCGGACGTCCTTCGCCGGGGATGCTGGACCCTAATTCGGGGCCGCGCAACGGCCAGGGAACGGGCCGCCTGCCTGCTCGGCGGGCAGCGGGCCGGGCGCGCGGCGGATCGCGACGGGAGCCTGCCGGTCAGGCGCCGGGAAGCCGGGGGGCGCGGCCGGCGGCGTCGACGACGCCCTTGGCGAGCAGGATGTTGCCGTAGAAGCGCCGCTCGCCCGAGCGCACGATCGCGAAGGCGCGCCTTGCCTCGTCGTAGAATTGCTGGCGGTCGATCGATCGCGGCGCGAAGGGATGGCCGAGCGCGCGGCCGAGCACGCCGGCGAAGTCGCGCACCGCCTCGGGCACCTCTTCGGGCGCGCCGATCACCTGCATCACCCGCGCGGGATGCGCCACCGCGTGGTCGAGCGGCATGACCGAGAGCACGGCGCGCAGGACCTCCGGCGCGCCCGCCGCGTCCAGCGACACCAGCCGCCGCGCGCAGGCCGCGGCAGGGAAGTTCGCGTCCACGATGGCGATCTCGTCGCCATGCCCCATCGAGGCGAGGGCATGGAGCAGGTCCGGCGTCAGCAGCGGGTCGAGTCCGATCAGCATGGTATCCTTCCCTTCGCCGGCGAAGGCTGCCACCCGGCCGCGCCGCGCGGCAATCGCAATTGCGCGACAGGCGCCAGTCGTGGAGAGTCCCGGGCGGTCGGAGTTCGAGCCCCCGCGCGGGGGTGGTGGCGACTTCGCGCAAGAGGGGGAAGACATCCATGCGTACCGAAAAGCTCCGCGGCCTCTGGGTCGCAAGCCTCACGCCGCTCGACGCTTCCGGGCGGATCGACGCCGGGCTCTTCGCGGCCCATTGCCGCTGGCTCTTCGATCGCGGCGTCGAGGGCGTCGCGGTGTTCGGCACGACCGGCGAGGGCCAGTCCTTCTCCGTGCGCGAGCGCATCGACGCCGTGGACGGGCTGCTGCGCGCCGGCATCCCCGGCGATCGCGTCGTCGTCGGCACCGGCTGCGCCGCGGTGCCCGACGCGGTCGAGCTCACGCGCCACGCGCTCTCCAGCGACGTCGCCGCCGCCATGGTCCTGCCGCCCTTCTTCTGGAAGGGACAGAACGAAGCCGCCGTCGCGCACGGCATCGGCAGCGTGATCGAGGGCGTGAAGGACCCCGCGCTGCGCGTGATCCTCTACCACATCCCCCAGGTCTCGGCGGTCTCCATCGACGCCGGCGCGATCGGCCTGCTGCGCAAGCGCTTCGGCGCGGTGGTCGCGGGCATCAAGGACAGCTCCGCGGACTTCGTGCATTTCGACACCGCGCTGACGGCCTACCCGGACATGCTCCATTTCGCCGGCGCCGAGCCGCAATTCGCGCGCGTGCTCGAGGTGGGCGGGGCCGGCACGATCTGCGGGCTTGGCAACGTCGCGCCGAAGGTCATGGCGCGGCTGCGCGACGGCCGCTCGGCGGCGCAGGACGCGCAGCGCGAGATCGAGGCCTGCTGCCGCTTCCTCGTCGGCCGCCCCTTCCTGCAGACGACGCGCGCGATGCTCGCCTCGCTCACCGGCGAGAAGGCCTGGCTGCGCACCCGCGCGCCGCTGGTCGCCTTCGACGACGCGCAGGCCGCGGAGATCTCCTCCGCGATGGGCCGCCTCTCCGGTCTGGGCTGAGCCGGGCGCGCGCGGCGATGCGGATCACCGCGCTCGAGACGATCCGGCTCGCCTCGCGCGCCAACCTCCTCTGGGTGCGCGTGCACACGGACGAGGGGCTGGTCGGGCTGGGCGAGACCTTCCGCGGCGCCGAGGCGGTGGAGGCCTTCCTCCACGCCTCGGTCGCGCCGATGCTGGTCGGCCGCGACCCGCTCGCCATCGACGCGATCGCCAAGCTGCTGACCGAGCCCTATCTCGGCTTCCGCTCCTCGGGCGTCGAGATGCGCGCGGCCTCCGCGGTCGACATCGCGCTCTGGGACCTTGCCGGCAAGGCGGCCGGCATGCCGGTCTGGCAGCTGCTCGGCGGGCTCACGCGCGAGAGCATCCGCACCTACAACACCTGCGCGGGCTACGCCTACAACGCCAGCGGCGGCAGGCGCGAGATCGGCGCCGGCGACGCGCCCGCGGGCCCCTACGACGACCAGGTCGCCTTCGAGCGCGACGCGGGCGAGCTCGCCCAGGGCCTGCTCGCCGAGGGCATCACGGCGATGAAGATCTGGCCCTTCGACCGCTTCGCCGTGCGCAGCGGCGGCAACTTCATCTCCTCGGCCGACATCGCGCGCGGCATGGAGCCCTTCGAGCGCATCCGCCGCGCCGTCGGCGACCGCATGGACGTGATGGTGGAGTTCCACTCGATGTGGGACCTGCCCTCGGCGCTGGCGATCGCGCGGCCGCTGCGCGACATCCGCCCCTACTGGTCCGAGGACCCGGTGAAGATGCTCGACGCCGCGGCGCTGCAGGCCTATGCCGAGCGCTCGGGCCTGCCGGTCTGCGCGAGCGAGACCATCGCGGGGCGCGCGCACTACCTCGAGCTGCTGCGGCGCGACTGCGTCGACTACGTCATGCCGGACATCTCGTGGTGCGGCGGGCTCGGCGAGGCGAAGAAGATCGCGACGCTGGCCGAGGCGTTCCAGCGCCCGATCGCGCCGCATGACTGCACGGGGCCGGTCGTGTTCATGGCCTCGACGCATCTCGCGCTCAACGCGCCCAACGCGGTGTTCCAGGAATCCGTGCGCGCCTACTACACGACCTGGTACCGCGACCTCGTGACCGAGCTGCCGCGCGTGGCGGACGGCCATGTCCACGCCCCGCGCGGCACGGG
>JBEGVV010000124.1:0-40234 GCA_041178225.1 Pseudomonadota bacterium
CCGGTGTTGCTCTTGCCGCCGATGCGGTTCATCGCGATGGCGAGCGTCTCGTGCGCCTCCGCCGAGATCGACCCGTAACTCATGGCCCCGGTGGAGAACCGCCTGACGATCTCGCTGACCGGCTCGACCTCCTCGATCGGCACCGCCGGACGCCCCCCCGTGCGCAGCTCGAACAACCCGCGCAGCGTGGCCAGACGGCGCGACTGGTCGTCCACGTCTCGCGAGTACTGCTTGAAGATGTCGTAGCGACCCGCGCGCGTGGCGTGCTGCAGGCGGTACACAGTCTCGGGGTTGAACAGGTGGTGCTCGCCCTCGCGGCGCCACTGGTACTCGCCGCCGAGCTCCAGGCGCCGGTGCGCGCGCAACTCGGGCCGCGACGGGTGCGCGGTCGCGTGGCGCATGGCCACCTCGCGCGCGATCTCGTCCAGCCCGATGCCACCCAGGCGGGAGACGGTGCCGGTGAAGTACTCCTCGACCACGTCGGTGGCGAGACCGATCGCCTCGAAGATCTGGGCCCCCGTGTACGACGCCACCGTGGACACACCCATCTTCGACATCACCTTCAGCACGCCCTTGCCGGCGGCCTTGATGTAGTTCTTCACCGCCTTGTGCGGGTCCATCCCGCCCATCATGTGGAGCCCGCGGCCCTCGTCGGCGTTGATCATGTCCTCGATGGACTCGAACGCGAGGTACGGGTTGATCGCCCCCGCGCCGTACCCGACGAGGAGAGCCATGTGGTGAACCTCGCGTGCGTCGCCGCACTCGACGACGAGTCCAACCTGCGTGCGGGTCTTCTCGCGGATGAGGTGGTGGTGCACGGCACTCGTGAGCAGCAGTGACGGGATGGGTGCGTAGACCTCGTCGGAGTTGCGGTCGGACAGCACGATGATGCGCGCGCCGCGCTCGATGGCATCGGACACGAGGGTGCGGACGTTGTCGAGCGCCGCCCTCAGGCCGTCACCACCGTCGGCAACCCTGTACAGCCCGCCGACCACGACCGACTGGAGGTGCGGGTGCGTGCCGTCGTCGTTGATGTGGATGATCTTGGCGAGGTCGTCGTTGTCGATGACGGGGAACGGCAGCGACAGCTGCCGGCAGCTGTCCGGACCGGGTGCGAGCAGGTTCGCCTCGGGGCCGACGCTGGTGCCCACCGCGGTCACGACCTCCTCGCGGATGGCGTCGAGCGGCGGGTTCGTGACCTGGGCGAAGAGCTGCTGGAAGTAGTCGAAGAGCATCCTCGACCGCTCCGACAGAACCGCGATCGGGGTGTCGGTGCCCATCGAGCCGATCGGCTCTGCACCGCTGCGCGCCATCGGGGAGATGATGATCTTCAGTTCCTCGTCGGTGTAGCCGAACATCTGCTGGCGCCGCAGGACACTGTCGTGGCTGTGCACCACATGCTCGCGCTCCGGCAGTTCGTCGAGGTCGGTGATGCCCGCGGCGAGCCACTCCTCGTACGGGTGCTCCGACGCGAGCTCGAGCTTGATCTCCTCGTCGTCGATGATGCGGCCCTGTTCCGTGTCGATCAGGAACATTCGGCCCGGCTGCAGGCGGCCCTTGCGGATGACGCGCTCGGGGGCGATGTCCAGAACACCCGCCTCGCTCGCGAGCACGACCAGGTCGTCGTTCGTCACCCAGTAGCGGCCGGGACGCAGGCCGTTGCGGTCGAGGACCGCGCCGATGACGGTGCCGTCGGTGAAGCACACGTCGGCGGGGCCGTCCCACGGCTCCATCAGTGCGGCGTGGAACCTGTAGAACGCGCGCTTGCGCGGCTCCATCCGGTCGTTGTTCTCCCATGCCTCGGGGATCATCATGAGGAGCGCGTGCGGAAGGGACCTGCCCGCCAGGTGCAGCAGCTCCAGCACCTCGTCGAAGCTCGCGGAGTCCGACATCCCCGGCGTGCACACCGGGTACGCGCGGTCGAGCCCGGGGATGAGGTCGCTCTCCAGCAGCGCCTCGCGCGTGCGCATCCAGTTCCTGTTGCCCTGGACCGTGTTGATCTCGCCGTTGTGGGCGATGAACCGGTACGGGTGCGCCAGCTTCCAGGACGGGAAGGTGTTGGTGGAGAAGCGCTGGTGGACGAGGCACAGCGCCGAGACCGTCAGGGGATCGCGCAGGTCGCCGTAGAAGCTCTCCACCTGGTGGGCGAGCAGCAGGCCCTTGTAGACGACCGTGCGGGTCGAGAAGGACGGCATGTAGAACTGGGTGAGCCCGGGCATCCCGTGCTTGCGCCCAAGGTCGGCCAGCGGGTTCTGCGTCTGCTTGCGGATCGCCAGGATCTTGCGCTCGAAGGCATCCTGGTCGGCCACGCCCGGCCCGCGGGCGACGATCGCCTGGCGGATCACCGGCATCGCGGCGATCACGGTCGCGCCGAGGCCGGTCGTGTCGGTCGGCACGTCGCGCCAGCCTACGAGCTTCTGGCCCTCGACGCGGATGAAGTGCTCGAAGCGCTCGACCGCGAAGCTGCGCGCGGCCTCGTCCTGCGGCATGAAGCACATCGCGACCGCGTAGTCGCCGGCCGGCGGCAGGACGCGGTCGTTGCGCGCGGCCCAGTCGCGCAGCAGCGCGTCGGGCATCTGGATCATGCAGCCCGCGCCGTCGCCGACCAGCGGGTCGGCGCCCACCGCGCCGCGATGGTCGAGGTTGACCAGGATGCTCAGGCCCTGGCGGACGATGTCGTGCGATTTCCGGCCCTTGATGTCGGCGATGAAGCCGACGCCGCAGGCGTCGTGCTCGTTGCGCGGATCGTAGAGGCCCTGTCTGGGCGGAAGATCGCTCATGTCTGACTCTCGCTTGCCGGCCCGGGCGTGGGGGCGGCCCGGCCCGGAGATAATAGAAGCCGCGCGGCCACTGGCCAGCCGCGATCCCGGAATTGGCGCGCGCGAGCGCACGCCTGGCCCCGGGGGCCGGCTTCCGGCGCAGCGTCATGAAGCCTGCCGGGCCTCCAGTCAATGGCGCCGTGCGGTGGCGCCGGGATAAGACTGTGGCCGGTGCCCCGGCGGGGGCAGGATGACCAGCAAAAGGGCAGTTTCCATGATCCGGCGCGGCTATCTCGACTTCCCCTGGGGCCAGGTCCACTACCGCATGGTCCCGGCGCGACCCGACCTGCCGCTCCTGCTCCTGCTGCACCAGTCGCCGCTCTCCGCGCGCAACTACGACCGGCTGCTGCCGCTGCTCGCCGGCGCCTGCCGGCCGGTCGCGCTCGACACGCCGGGCTATGGCGGCTCGGCGCTACCCGGCCGCCAGTGGGAGGTCGCTGACTACGCGCAGCTGGTCCACGCCGTCGCCGACCGCTTCTCGGCGCCGCGCTTCCACCTCTTCGCGCGCGCGACCGGCACGGTCTTCGCCGCGGCGGCCGCGCTTGCCGCGCCGGAGCGGGTGCGGACGCTGGTCCTGCACGGCATGCCCGTCTACACCGACGCCGAGCGCGCCGACCGCCTCGCCTCCTTCGCGCCGCCCTTCGCGCCGGCGGCGGACGGGTCGCACCTGCAATGGATCTGGAAGCGCATCCAGGGCGAGTACCCCTGGATCGACGCCCCGCTGGCCACGCATTTCGTCGCCGACTACCTCGCGACCGGGGGCGACTTCGCCACCGCCTACCGCGCCATCTGGCGCCACGACCTGCGCGCCGCGGCGGCCGGCGGCATCCCTGTCCCGACCATGCTCGTCGCGGGCACGCGCGACCGCATCTTCTTCATGCACGAGCGCGCGGCGGCGCTGCTGCCGGCGGCGCGCAGCGTCGTCCTCGAGGGCGCGACCGACTTCGTCGCCGAGCAGGAGCCCGGGCGCCTCGCCGCGCCGATGCTGGAATTCCTCGCCGCGGGCTGAGCGCCGCGGCTCAGGCGCGCGGCGCCCGGCGCCCCGCGGCCTCGCTCCAGGCCAGGAAGAGGCCGGCCGTGACGATCATGGCCGCGCCGATCCAGGTCCAGGCGTCGGGCAGGTCGCCGAACAGCCAGAAGCCGACCGCGACCGCGCCGAGCAGCTGCCAGTAGAGGAAGGGCGAGATGATGCTGGCGTCCGCGTAGGAGAAGGCGCGCGCCATGAAGTAGTGGCCGGTGGCGCCCACCAGGCCGAGGCTCGCCATGATCGCGCCGTCGAGCCAGGTCCGCGGCGCCACGAAGCCGAAGGGCACGACCGCGGACATGACGATCGCCCCGGCGAGGACCGAGTAGAGGATCGAGGTCTCCGGCCGGTCGACCGCCGCGGCCTGGCGCGAATAGCACTGGAACAGCGCGAAGAAGAAGGAACTGGCGAGGATCGCGATGCTCGCCCAGTCGAGCGCGTCGAAGCCCGGCCGGATCACCACGACGACGCCCGCGAAGCCGCCCGCGACGGCGAGGAAGCGGCGCAGCGCCAGCCGCTCGCCCAGCATCGGCACCGCCAGCAGCATCACCATGAAGGGCGCCACGAAGTTGATGACGGAGGCCTTGGCCAGGCCGACATGCGGCACGGCGAAGAAGAACAGGGTCGTCGAGACCAGCATGCAGAGCGACAGGGCGAGCTGGACCGAGGGGCGGGCCGTGCGGAACAGGCCGAGGCCCGAGCGCGGCAGGAAGAAGGCGAGCACCCACAGCAGGTGCGTGAGCAGCCGCGCCCAGATCACCTGCTCGGGCGGGTAGGAGGTCGCGAGCATCTTACCGAAGCCGTTCATCACCGGCATGATCGTCCCGGACACGAGCATCAGGGCGATGCCGAGCAGGGGCCGGTGCGAGGTCAGCTTCGGCGGGGTCACGGCATGGATACAACCACGGCGCGCCGGGCCTGTCTGCCGCGCGACCCGCGCGCGGCGCGAGGGGGCGCCATGCGCGCGGACGAGCGGGTTCGACTTCGGGGACGCCGAATGTAGAGTGCCGGGCCTACAGACCCGGCGGAGGGACGAGCTTGGCCAAGGCGGACAGGCCGGTGCGCATCGGCATCGACATCGGCGGCACCTTCACGGACCTCCAGGTCCTCGACGCGCGCAACGGCGTCGTCGCGAGCCACAAGGTGGCGACCACGCCCGCGGACCCCTCGGTCGGCCTGATGGAGGGCGTGCACGAGGCCGCGCGGCGCTTCGGCTTCGCGCTCGACGACGTCGGCTACCTCCTCCATGGCACGACGATCGCGACCAACGCCGTGCTCGAGCGCAAGTTCCCGCGCGGCGCGCTCGTCTCCACCGCTGGCTTCGAGGACGTGCTCGAGATCACGCGCCACGCGCGGCGCGAGGTCTATTCGGTGCGCCCGCGCACCTTCCCCGTCCTCGTGCCGCGCGACCGGCGGCTGGGCCTCGACGAGCGCGTCTCCGCCTCCGGCGCGGTCGAGCGCGCGCCCTCGCGCGCCGCGCTCGAGGCGCTCGCGTCGCGGCTGCGCGCGCTCGACGTGCCCACCGTCGCCGTCGCCCTGCTCAACGCCTACGTGAACCCGGCGCACGAGCGCGCGGTGCGCGACCATCTCGCCGAGGCCCTGCCGGGCATCGACGTGTCGATCTCCTCAGACGTCAGCCCGGAGATCCGCGAATACGAGCGCAGCTCGACCACGGTGCTCAACGCCCTGCTGATGCCGGTGGTGAAGGCCTACCTGGAGCGCCTGTCGCGGCGCATGGCCGAGGAGCGCTTCGCGCCGCGCCTGCTGCTCGTGCAGTCGAACGGCCGCGTCTGCACGCCGGAGACGGCGGCGCGCGAGCCGGTCCGGCTCCTGCTCTCGGGCCCCAGCGGCGGCGCGCTCGCCGCGCTGCACCTGTCGCGCGCGCTGGGAGAGAAGGCGCTGGTCGGCGTCGACATGGGCGGCACCAGCTACGACGTCTCGGTCGTGCGCGAGGACCGCATCGACCTCGTCAACCAGGGCGAGATCGACCGGCTGCCCGTGCGCGTGCCGATGGTCGAGATCAGGACCATCGGCGCCGGCGGCGGCTCGATCGCGCGCGTCGATGCCGGCCGCCGCCTGTCCGTCGGCCCGGAGAGCGCGGGCGCGCGGCCGGGCCCCGCCTGCTACGGGCATGGCGGCACGGAGCCGACCGTCACCGACGCGAACCTCGCGCTGGGCCGGCTCGACCCGGCCTTCTTCCTCGGCGGGCGCATGAAGCTCGACCTCGAGGGCGCGCGCCGCGCGCTCGAGGCGCGCGTCGCCGCGCCGCTCGGCCTCGGCGTCGAGCAGGCCGCCGGCGGGATCCTCACCATGACCAACGCCAACCTCGCCGCGGCGATCCGGCTCAGCCTGTTCGAGAAGGGCCTCGACCCGCGCGACTTCGCGCTCCTCTCCTTCGGCGGCGCCGGCTCGCTGCACGCGCTGCAGGTCGCGGAGGAGCTCGGCATGCGCCGCGTGGTCTTCCCGGTGGACGCCAGCACGCTCTCGGCCTGGGGCATCCTGCATTCCGACCTCGGCCACGACTTCGCGCGCTCGCGCGTCATGCCGGCGGAGGCCGGGAGCCTGCCCGCGATCCGCGCGATGGCGGAGGAGCTCGTCGCGACGGGGCACGATCGCCTCGCGCAGGACGGCATCGCCGAGGGCGACCGCGAGCTCGCCTTCTCCGCGGACCTGCGCTACCGCGGCCAGGCCTTCGAGCTCACCGTGCCATGGCGCGTCGCGGCGCCGGAGGCGGCGGACCTAGAGCGGCTCGTCGCCGACTTCCACGACGCCCACAGGCAGCGCTTCTCCTATTCCAACCCGGGCGACGCGGTGGAGCTCGTGACGCTGCGCCTCGCGGCGATCGGGCGCCTCGACCGCCCGCCGACGCGCAAGCCGCCCGGCGGCGCGCGGGCGGCGGTGCAGGCCGGCACGCGCCGCGTCTGGATCGACGGCTCGTGGCGCGACGCGGCGGTCTGGAAGCGCGAGGACCTCGCGCCCGGCCAGGCCTGCAGCGGCCCGGCGATCGTCGAGGAGGCCTACACCACCGCCCTCGTCGTGCCCGGCTGGAGCGTCGCCGCGACCGCCGAAGGCCATCTCGTCGCCACCCGCGACTGACACGTCGCCGACCCGCCACGACCAAGGCGCCGGAGCCGATCCATGACCTCGCCCCTCGACCCGATCGAACTCGAAGTCCTCCGCAACGCGCTCTCCGCCGCCGCGGCGGAGATGGACGTGACGGTCTGGCGCACCTCGCGCTCGACCATCGTGCGCGAGATGCTCGACTACTCGACCGCCATCTACGACCGCGACGGCTTCAACGTCGCGCAGTCGGTGCGCATCCCGCAGCACCTCAACTCGATGGGCTATGCGCTGCGCGCCATCGTCGAGCGCTACATCCCGCTCGACGAATGGCAGGACGGCGACGTCGTGATCGGCAACGACCCCTATTGCGGCGGCCAGCACCTGCCCGACATCCTCGCCTTCCGCCCGGTCTTCCACGAGGGCCGGCGCGTGGCGATCGTCGGCACGCTCTGCCACCACCTCGACGTCGGCGGCATGTCGCCCGGCAGCTACGCGGCGACCGCCACCGAGATCTACCAGGAGGGCATCCGGATCCCGCCGATCCGGCTGTTCCGGGCCGGCATCCGGAACGACGAGGTCTGGGCGATGCTTGGCCAGAACGTCCGGCAGCCCGCGATCGTGCTCGGCGACCTGCAGTCGCAGATCGCCTCGCTGGAGGTCGGCGTCGCCAACGTGCGCAAGCTCGCCGCCAAGTACGGGGCGGAGACGCTGACCTCGGCCTGCGCGGCGCTGCTCGACGCCTCCGAGGCGGCGATGCGCGACGTCATCGCCCGCATGCCCGACGGCACCTATTCCTTCGAGGACTTCCTCGACGACGACGGCATCGACACCAGCCGCCCCGTCCGCCTCCACGCCACCGTCACCATCGCCGGCGACCGCATGGTCGTGGACCTCTCGGGCTGCGACCCGCAGGTCCCGGGCCCGATCAACGCGACGCTCGGCTCGACCAGTTCCGCGATCTACTACGCGGCCATGGCCTGCGCCGACCGCCCGATCCCGCCCAATGCCGGCTGCTACCGCCCGATCGAGATCGTCGCGCCGGAGGGGCTGGTGGTGAACGCCCGCCACCCCGCGCCGGTCGCGCACCGCATCACGCCCGGCCACAGGCTGGTGAACGTGCTCTTCGGCGCCTTCTCGCAGGCGGTGCCGGACCGCATGCCCGCCGCCTACTACGGCTGCAGCTATGTCTGCTCGTTCCAGACCGAGCACGCGGACGGACGGCGCAACGTGCTGGTCGAGATCGAGATCGGCGGCTGCGGCGCCCTGCCCGACGAGGATGGCGCCAACGCCTTCAGCTTCGGGATGCACAACAACGCGAACATCCCGCTCGAGATGGTGGAGGCGGGCATGCCGCTTTCCTTCACCGGCTACGGCCTGCTGCCCGGCTCGGGCGGCGCGGGCGAGAGGCGCGGCGGGCTCGGCCTGTTCCGCGAATGGCGCGTCGACGCCGAGCGCGCGACGATGACCGCGCAGATGGACCGCTTCCGCCACCGGCCCTACGGCCTCGCCGGCGGCGAGCCCGGCTCGGCGGGCCGCCTGCTGCTGGTCCGCGACGGCAAGTCCACGCCGCTGCACTCCAAGGTGAGCAACCTGCCCCTGCGCCGCGGCGACATCATCCGGCTGGAGACCTCGGGCGGCGGCGGATTCGGCGCCCCCGCGCGGCGCAGCGACCAGGATCGCGCGCGCGACTCGGCGCTCGGCTACGTCGCCACCGGCGGCTGAGCGGCGCGCCGCAGGCGCGGCGGACGACGCGCCAGCGCCGCTCGGCCGACGCGAAAACGCCTCCGCGCCGACATGACGGACACGACGCGGGAAAAAAAATCGCGCGGCCGTGATTTTTTCTTGCGCGCGGCGGCGATTCGATTAATTACGCGACGAAGACGCCAATCGCACGTGCCCCAGGCTAGCTCGCACCGAGTCGGTGCAGCAGGGTCAAGCAACGACGGAACGCGTCCTGTTCGGTAGAGCCGATCGACGGTGGATCGGCGCCTTATGGGAGCTGTCTATGTTTGTTGCACGTCGCGCCGCGGCGCGTGCCGCCCTACCCGCCTCCTCGCCTGCGCGTCCCGCGCCGGCTTGCCGCGCGCGCAGGGCCCGGGTCGATGTCTGAGCTCCGCGCCGCGACGCCCCCGGGGCTCGACACGAAGCACGTCTCCTATTCCGGCCGCATGGTGATCCTGGGCTTCGGCTCGATCGGCCAGGGTGTCCTGCCGCTCCTGCTGCGCCACATCGACATGCCGCGCGCGAACATCTCGATCGTGACCGCCGAGGAGCGCGGCGCCGAGGTCGCGCGCCAGCACGGCATCGCCTTCGACCGCACGCCGCTCACCCGCGCCAACTACCGCGAGGTGCTCGGCAAGCTGCTCGGCCCGGGCGACTTCCTGCTGAACCTGTCGGTCGACGTCTCGTCCGTCGCGCTGATCGAGTTCGCGCAGGCGCGCGGCGCCTTCTACCTCGACACCTGCGTCGAGCCCTGGGCCGGCGGCTACACCGACCCTTCGCTCACGCCGTCCCAGCGCTCGAACTACGCGCTGCGCGAATCCGCGCTGGCGCTGGCGCCGCGCTTCGCCGGCGGCCCGACCGCGGTGCTGACCCATGGCGCCAATCCCGGCCTCGTCTCCCATTTCGTCAAGGAGGCGCTGCTGGCGATCGCGGCCGACACCGGCAGGCCGGCAGGCCTCCCGGCGGACCGCGCCGGCTGGGCGACGCTCGCGCGCGACCTCGGCGTCAAGGTGATCCACATCGCCGAGCGCGACACGCAGCGCGCCTCGGTGCCGAAGGCGCGCGGCGAGTTCGTCAACACCTGGTCGATCGACGGCTTCGTGGGCGAGGGCTCGCAGCCGGCCGAGCTGGGCTGGGGTTCGCACGAGCGCCATTTCCCGGCCGACGGGCGGCGCCACGAGTTCGGCTGCGACGCGGCGATCTACCTGATGCGCCCCGGCGCCGGCACGCGCGTGCGCAGCTGGACCCCGCTGGAGGGCTCGTACAACGGGTTCCTCGTGACCCACAACGAGTCGATCTCGATCGCGGACTACTACACGCTGCGCGAGGGTGGCGCGGTCGCCTACAGGCCGACCGTCCACTACGCCTACCATCCCTGCGACGACGCGGTGCTCAGCCTGCACGAGCTCGCCGGCAAGAACTGGGAGCTGCAGCCGCGCAAGCGCCTGATGATGGACGAGATCGTCGACGGCATCGACGAGCTCGGCGTCCTGCTCATGGGCCACGCGAAGGGCGCCTTCTGGTACGGCTCGCGCCTCGGCATCGAGGAGACGCGCCGGATCGCGCCGCACAACAACGCCACCAGCCTGCAGGTCACCGCCGCCGTGCTCGGCGGCGCGATCTGGGCGATCGAGAACCCGCGCGCCGGCGTGGTCGAGGCCGACCAGCTCGACCATCGCCGCATCATGGAGATCGCGCGGCCCTACCTCGGCGAGATGGCTGGCGTATATAGCGACTGGACGCCGCTCGACGGTCGCGAGTCGCTGTTCCCCGAGGAACTCGACCGCGACGATCCGTGGCAGTTCAAGAACTTCCGCATCGGCTGAACCTCGAACAAGAAGAAGAAGAGGAGACCAGGCAGAGATGACCAAGAAGATCCAGCGCTTCCTCGCCGAGCAGCGTCCCGCGACGCCCTGCCTCGTCGTCGACCTCGACATCGTGGCCGACGCCTACAGGAAGCTGCGGACGGCCGTTCCGGCGGCGGGCATCTACTACGCGATCAAGGCCAACCCGGCGCCGGAGATCCTGAAGCTCCTGGTGCGCCTGGGCTCGTCCTTCGACACCGCGAGCGTGAACGAGATCGACATGGTCCTGGCCGCCGGCGGCTCCGCCGACCGGATCAGCTACGGCAACACGATCAAGAAGAAGAGCGACATCGCGGCGGCGCACGAGCGCGGCGTGAAGCTCTTCGCCTTCGACAGCGGGGCCGAGCTCGACAAGCTCGCCGAGGCCGCGCCCGGGGCGAAGGTGTTCTGCCGCATCCTCACCTCCGGCGTCGGCGCGGACTGGCCGCTCAGCCGCAAGTTCGGCTGCGAGATCGAGATGGCGCGCGACCTCCTGGTCGAGGCGGCGGCGCGCGGCGTGGTGCCGCACGGCGTCTCCTTCCATGTCGGCTCGCAGCAGAAGGACCCGCAGGCCTGGGACGACGCGATCGCGCAGGCGGCGTGGATCTTCCAGGAGTGCGAGGCGCGCGGCGTGAAGCTCTCGATGCTCAACATCGGCGGCGGCTTCCCGGCGCGCTATCGCCGCGACATGCCCGCGATGACGGCATATGGCGAGGCGATCCACGAGTCGCTCAGCCGCCATTTCGGCAACAACATCCCGGAGATCATCGTCGAGCCGGGCCGCCAGATGGTCGGCGACGCCGGCATCATCCAGACCGAGGTCGTGCTGATCTCGCGCAAGGGCCGCAACGACCCGCGGCGCTGGGTCTACCTCGACATCGGAAAGTTCGGCGGCCTCGCCGAGACGATGGACGAGGCGATCCAGTACCCGATCTCCACGCCCCGCAAGGGCAAGCTGGAGCGCGTCATCCTGGCAGGCCCGACCTGCGACTCGGCGGACGTGCTCTACGAGAAGGCGGACTACCGCATGCCGATCGACCTGCAGGTCGGCGACAGGCTGGAGATCCGCAGCACCGGCGCCTACACGACCACCTACGCGTCGGTCGCGTTCAACGGCTTCGAGCCGATCAAGACCTACTGCGTCTGACGAAGCCGCCTTTCCCGAAAACCCCTCCAGGGCAGAATTCGCCAAGGCGAATTGCTGCCCTGGAGGGAATTCCACCGGGCTAGGGCAGTTCCACGGCGAGGCGCAGGCCGAAGCGCGCCTCGAGGTCGCGCTTCTCGAGGTCGGGCCCGCTCGCCTCGTTGCCCTCGCGGCGCGCGAGGTCCTGCACCGTCTGGCGGCGCAGCAGGACGACGATGTCGGTGCCGTCCTCGATGGCCAGCGGGAACTCGTGCCACGTCCCGACATGCATCGCGAGGCCCTGGTCGCCGGCGAAGACGAAGGCCGCGGCGCGGTCGAGGTCGGGCAGGTCGCCCTCGGAGGGCGGCGCGAGGATCATCGCGAAGGGCTTGCCGCCGAGCGGGATGAAGGCCTGCGTATGGAGGAAATGCCGCTCGAGCCAGGGCGCCTCCATCGGCCGGCGCCGCAGCCGCGCGACCGAGAGCTCGATGTCCGCGTCATTCACCAGCCGCGCCGGCTTCCGGATCTCGAGCGCGTCGCCGTAGAAGGGCGAGCGGATCGGCGCGACGCGATCGTCGCTCGCGACCAGCGCGCCGAAGGGCGCGAGCGCCTCGGGCGTCGCCGGGATGGCGCGCAGCACGCGCCGGCGGATCCCCGCCTGCGTCATGGCCGCCGCCAGAAGGGCTGGCGCGCGCGCTGGCGCTCCAGCAGCGCCTCGTCGAAGGGCTCGAGCTCGTAGCCCAGCGGCTGCGGCGGCCTGTCCTCGTAGCCCGTCTCCTGCTCGACCACCCGGCGCACGCGCGCATCGACGTAGTAGGCGGTGTAGGCGGCGGCGACGAGGCGCTCGAACGCGGCGGGCCGCGCCGCCTCGACCGCGCGCAGCGCCTCCTCGCGCGCATCCGCGTCGAGCGACGCGAAGCCGGCGGGCAGCGCCGCGAGCAGCGCCGCGCCTTCCGCGCCGAGCTCGGCGCCGACCTCAGCCGCGAGGCCGAGTTCGCCGGCCGACGGCCATGCCCCCTCTCCGGGCAGCAGCGTGCCGAGCACCGCATCCATGAGGGTCGCGTCCAGGCTCATCCTTCCCTCCCCAGCCGCGCCGCGATCGCGTCGGCCATGCGCAGCGCCAGGGCCTGGATCGTCGGCGTCGGGTTGACCGCGCCGGAGGTCACGAAGACGCTGCCATCCGCGATCGCCAGGTTGGCGATCTCGTGGCTACGCCCGTCCGCCCCGACGACGGAGCGCGCGGGATCCTCGCCCATGCGCGCGGTGCCGAGGAAGTGGAACCCTGCCTGCCGGCTGAGCGGGTTGACGACGACGTCGACCGCGCCGGCGGCGCGCAGCGCCTCGCTCGCCCGCGCGATCCCGAAGTCGAGCAGCCTGCGGCTGTTCGCGCCGAGGCGGTAGGACAGGCGCGGCGCCGGCACGCCCGCGGCGTCGACGCGCACCGGGTCGAGCGCGACGCGGTTCGCATCCTCGGGCAGGTCCTCCGCCGTCACCGTCAGCGTCGCGGTCCGCGCGAACTGGCGCGCGAATTCCCGATGGTGGCCCCTGCCCCAGCCGACGCGACGCATGTAGCCGCCCAGCGCCGTGGCGACGGGCCCGGAGCCGCGCAGCATCTGCAGTTGCACGCCGCGCACGCAGCCGCGGGCGCGGTCGGTCTCGTAGAATTCCTGGCTGTAGAGCGCGCAGGCGAAGGGGCCCTTGTGGCCATCGAGCCGCGCGTCGAAGACGCCGGTGACGATGGCCGTCGGGTGGTGCATGAGCCGGCGGCCGACCAGGCCGCTGCCATTGGCGAGGCCGCGCGGATGATGCGCGTCCGCCGAGGCGAGCAGCAGCCGCGGCGTGCCCATGCCGTTGGCCGCGAGGACGACGAACTCGCTCTCCACGCGCTGCCGCTCGCCCGTGGCGTCGACGAACTCGATCGCGCCGATGCGCCGCCCCGCCTCCGCCGTCGCCAGCCGCGTGACGCGCGCACCTGTGACGAGGCGCGCGCCCGCGGCGATCGCGGCGGGCCAGTAGGTGTTGTCGTTGCTCGCCCGCGCGCCGCGCACGCAGCCGACGCCGCAGGGCCCGCAATTGTTGCAGGGCGCGCGGCCGGGCCGCGGCCGCGTGAGGATCGCCGCGTCCGATGGCCACCAGTGCCAGCCCAGCGCATCGAAGCCAGCGGCCAGGCGCCTGCCGCCCTCCCCGAGCGGCAGCGGCGGATCGCGCGGCGCGAGGCGCGGCGGATTGCCCGGGTCCCCCGCGAGGCCGGAGACGCCCGTCATCTCGTCGTTGAGGTCGTACCAGCGCTCGAGCTCCTCGTAGGAGACGGGCCAGTCGTCGGCGACGCCATCGAGGCTGCGCACGCGGAAATCGGAAGGGCGCAGGCGCGGGAAATGCGCGCCCCAGCGCAGCATGCCGCCGCCGACGCCGTTGAAGGCGGCGGGCTGGATCGGCGTGTCCTCCGCGGCGACCGGATAGTCCTCCTTCGCGCGGCGGATGTTCGGGTCGGGATGGAAGCGCGTCTGCAGCGCGCGCTCCCATCCATGGCCGCGCGAGGGGCTGCGCGACTGGTCGAGCCAGCCGCCCTGCTCGAGGCAGAGCACGTCGATCCCGGCGCTTGCGAGGCGCCAGGCGACCGCGGCGCCCGATGCCCCGGCGCCGATGATCGCGACCGTCGCGCGCAGCGCGGCCGTCACTTCGCGCGCCGCGCCTTCCCCTTGCCGCGCGCCGCCTTGCGACCCGCCGCCGGCAGCTTCTGCGGGACCCAGCCGCGGCCGGCCTTCATCTCCTTCAGCGCCTTGCACGCCGCCTCGAAGGCCGGCATGCCGGCGGGCAGGCCGGCGAGGAAGGCGGCCTCGTAGACCTCCTGCCAGGTCGCGCCATGCTTGATCGCGCGCGCCGCGGCCCACTCGATGCCCTCGCGGTCGCCCTTCACGGCCGTCGTGATGCCGACCATCACGAGGAAGCGCGTCTTGAGGTCGAGCGCGCGGTCCTCGCCGGGGCCGAAGATCACGTAGGACGAGAGCGCCCCGTAGCGCTTGAGGAACTCGGGGTTGGTCTCCGCCAGCGCGTCGTGGAGCGGCAGCGTGTAGCCGCGCACCTTGCGGATCTCGTCCAGCGCCTTCTTGCCCTCGGGTGTCATGTCGCTCGCTCCTGTGCTGCGTGTGTCGTCGGTTCAGATCTCGCGCGCGGCGATCTCGCCCTCGCGGATGGCGTCGCTCGCGCGGCGCGGCGCCATGGCGTCGCCGACGAGCCTGAGCTCGAGGCCGCGCGCGCGGTCGGGGAGCAGGTCGTGGAAGAGGCCATCCTCGGCCGAGGCGCCCAGCATGAGGACGACGCCGTGGACCTCGGTCCGGCGCTCGACCGCCCCTGTGTAGACGTCGCGCAGCTCGATCCAGTCGGGCCCGATCGCCGTCGGCTCCGCGTCGACCGTGAAGCGCACGCCCATGCGCTTGAGCATGCCATGGACCTTGCCCCAGTCGCGGCTGGAGGCGAGGTCCGGCGAGGCCTGGCCGAGCTGCGTCACGAACTCCACGGCGTGGCCCTTCGAGGCGAGGACCTCCGCCACGACCGCGCCCTGCCTGCCGCCGAGCGCGTCGACGACGACCACGCCGTGCCCCAGCGCGGGTTCGTCGCGCAGGTAGTCGATGTAGGACAGGACATGCGGCTGGTCGGCGCCGGGCAGCGGCGGGCCGCTCCAGCGCTCGGGGCGCAGCGGCGTCCAGCCATGGCGAAGGCCGCGCGACCCGGTGGCGACCACCACGGCCTCGAAGCCCTCGGCGCGCAGCAGCGAGGCGGTCGCCTCCGTGCTCAGCCGGATGCGCGCATCGGTCTCCGCGAGGCGGTCGACGAGCCAGCGCGAGACCTGCGCCAGCTCCTGGCGACTCGGCGCCTTGGCCCAGAGCGCGACCTGGCCGCCGAGCGCGGTGCCGCGCTCGAACAGCGTCACGCGGTGGCCACGCTTCGCCGCGGTGAGCGCGGCGCGCAGGCCCGCGGGCCCGCCGCCGACCACGGCGACCTTGCGCGGGCGCGTCGTCGGCTCGGCGGTGTCGTCGCCCATCGCGCGCTCGTTGCCCGCGCCCGGGTTGTGGATGCAGGCGATCGGGGCCTGCGCGAAGATCGAGGACATGCACCAGTTCGCCCCGACGCAAGGGCGGATGCGCCGGCCCTCGCCGCGCGCGGCCTTGGCGACCCAGGCGGGATCGGCGACCAGCGCGCGGGCCAGCGCGACCATGTCGCAGTCGCCGGACGCGATGTGGCGCTCGGCCTCCTCGGGCGTGACGATGCGCCCGACGCCCACGACCGGCAGCTTGACCGCCTGCTTCACCTTGCGCGTCGCCGCCATCTGGAACCCGTGCTCCTGCGGCGAGGTCGGGTAGATGAGCATGCGGTTGAGGTACGTGCCGTGGCTGCACGAGATGTAGTCGAGGTGGCCCGTCGCCTCGAGGCGCCGCGCGATGTCGGCCCAGTCGTCGGGGCGCAGCCCGCCCTCGTGGCCGTCGTCGGAGTTGATGCGCACGCCGACGATCATGTCCGGCCCGGCCTCCTGGCGCGTCGCGTCCAGGATCTCCATGACGATGCGCAGGCGGTTCTCGATCGAGCCGCCGAAGGCGTCCTTGCGGTGGTTCGTCGCCGGCGACAGGAACTGGTTGAGCAGGTAGCCGTGCGACATCGAGTGCACCTCGACGCCGTCGAGCCCGCCCTCGCGCGCGTAGCGCGCCGACAGCCGATAGCCCTCGACGATCTCCGCGATGTCGGCCGCGGTCATCTCGTGCGGCATCTCGCGATAGACCGAGCACGGGACCGCGGAGGGTGCCCAGACCGGCAGGCCGTTGGTGACGGAGCTCGTCTCGCGGCCGCGATGCCAGGGCTGGCAGAGGATCTTCGTGCCATGCGCGTGGACCGCGTCCGCGATCTTCCGGTACTCCGGCACCATGCGCGGGTCGAAGGCGAAGGCCTTGCCCTTGTAGGGCTGGGTCGTCGGATGGACGGCCATCGCCTCCATCGTGATGATGCCGACGCCGTTGCGCGCGCGCTCGGCGTAGTAGTCGAGATGCGCCTGCGTGAAGAGATGGTCCTTCACGAGCAGCGTGGCGTGCGCGGCCATCCATACGCGGTTGCGGATCTCGTGCCGGCCCAGGCGGATGGGGCTGAGCAGCGTCGGGTAGTGGACGGACATGGGATGCCTCAGGCTCTGGCGCCGGTCCTCGGCTCGTCGATGCGGATGCAGGCGGCCTCCGCCGCGCCGCCGTGGCGCGGCACGAGCGGCGGCTGGGTCGCGCGGCACGCGTCGCGCGCGTCGGGGCAGCGGCTGGCGAAGGGACAGCCCGGCGGCAGCGAGATCGGGCTCGGGATCTCGCCCTCGAGGCGGATGCGCTCGGGCCGGTGAGAGGGATCGGGCGAGAGATGCGCGGAGATCAGCGCGCGCGTGTAGGGATGCTCGGGCTCCTCGAAGATGCGGCGCGTGGGCGCGCGCTCCATGACCGAGCCGAGGTAGAGGACGACGACCTCGTCGCTGATGAGCCGCAGCGTGCCGAGGTCGTGCGTGATGAAAAGCATGCCGGCGCCGGTCGTCTCGCGGATCTCGGCCAGGAGCTCGAGGATCCCCGCGCGCACCGAGAGGTCGAGCGAGCTCGTGGGCTCGTCGAGCACGATGAGCTTCGGGTCGGTGGCGATGGCGCGCGCGACGCAGACGCGCTGCAGCTGCCCGCCGGAGAGCTCCCCGGGCAGGCGGTCGAGCATCGCGCGGTCGAGGTGCACGCGCTCGGCCAGCGCCTCCGCGCGCTCGCGGCGTTCCGCGCGCCCGAGCCGCGCGTGCAGCAGCAGGGGCTCCTCGATCAGGCGGCGCGCGCTGTGGCGCGGGTTGAGCGCGCTCCACGGGTCCTGGAAGACCATCTGCATGCGCGGGCGCAGCGGCATGCACTCGGCCTCGGACAGGCTGGTGATGTCCTGCCCGTCGAAGACGATGCGCCCGCCCGTGGGCTCCAGGAGCCGCAGCACGGTGCGCCCGATCGTCGACTTGCCCGAGCCGCTCTCCCCGACCAGCCCGACCGTCTGGCCGGGGCGGATGGTGAAGCCGACGTCGTTGACGGCGTGCACCTTCTGGCCCCGTCCCATCGGAAAGTGCTTGGAGAGCCGCTCGACGGCGAGGATCGGGGCCGTCATGGCGCCTCCGGGCGGTGGCAACGCGCCTGGTGGCCACCCGCGGCGCCCGACCAGGGCGGCGGCGCGGCGCAGGCGGCGTCGGCGCGCGGGCAGCGCAGCCGGTAGTGGCAGCCCTCCGGCAGCGCGAAGAGGTTTGGCGGCGCGCCGCCGAAGACGCGTCCCGACCCGATCACCAGGCGCTCCGGCGTCGAATCGACGAGGTTGATCGTGTAGGGGTGGCGCGGGCGCGAGAGCACGTCGCGCGTGGCGCCCTGCTCGACGATGCCGCCCGCGTACATGACCGCGACGTCGTCGCAGTAGTGCGCCACCACGCCGAGGTCGTGCGTGATGACGATCGCGCCGAGGCCGCGCGCGCGCACCATGCCCTGGATCAGGTCGAGGATCTGCGCCTGCACCGTGACGTCGAGCCCGGTCGTGGGCTCGTCGGCGATCACGAGCTTCGGCTCGTTGATGAGCGCCATGGCGATCAGCACGCGCTGCGCCATGCCGCCGGAGAGCTCGTGCGGCCAGGCCCGCGCGCGCCGCTCCGGGTCGGGCAGGCCGACCGCGGCAAGCATCTCCACGGCCCGGCGCTGCGCCGCCGCGGCGTCGACCTTCCGGTGGGCGCGATGGGCGCGGGCGAGCTGGTCGCCGATGCGGGCCAGCGGGTCGAGCGAGGCGCGCGGGTTCTGGACGATCAGCGCCAGCCTGTCGCCGCGCAGCGCGTTCAGGCGCTCGGGCGGCAGCGACACGAGGTCCTGTCCCTCGAAGTCGATGCGGCCCGCGACGATGCGCGCGGGCGGCCTGAGCAGCCCCATGATCGACAGCGCCGTGAGCGACTTGCCCGCGCCGGTCTCCCCCACGAGGCCGAGGATCCGGCCGCGCTCGAGGCTGAAGCCGACGCCATTGAGCGCGCGCGCGACGCGGACCTCGTTGTCCAGCGAGCGCGAGACGAAGTGGGTATGGAGGTCCTCGACCGAGAGCAGCTTCATTTCGCGCTCTTGCGCTGCGGGTCGAGGACGTCCTGCGCGCCGTCGCCGAACATGTTGAAGCCGAGCACGAGCAGGATCAGCGCGCAGCCCGGGAAGATCGCGACCCACCACTGGCCGGTGACGATGAACTCCGCGCCCTGGCGGATCATCGCGCCCCATTCCGGCGTCGGCTGCTGGATGCCGACGCCGAGGAAGGCGAGCGTGGCGCTGATGCGCACGGCCCAGGCCGCGCGCACCGAGGTCTGGGCGATCGCGCCGCGCAGCGCGTTGGGCAGCAGGTGGACGAAGAGGATGCGCCAGGTCGGGTTGCCGAGAGCGCGCGCCGCCTCGACGAAGTTGCTGGAGCGCAGGGCGAGCACCTCGGCGCGCACCACGCGCACGAAGATCGGCGCGTCGATGAGGCCGATCACGAAGATCACGTTGACGAGCGACTGGCCCGTGGCCGCCACGATCGCGAGCGCGAGGATGATGATCGGGAAGACGCGCAGCGCGTCGAAGACCCGCATCGTCGTCTCGTCGAGCAGGCCGCCCTTGTAGCCGGTCCACAGCCCGATCGGCACGCCGAGCGCGAGCCCGATGGCGACGGAGGGGACGGCGATGCCGAAGGCGTAGAGCGAGCCGTAGATGACCCGGCTGAAGACGTCCATGCCGTTGCCGTCGGTGCCGAACCAGAAGCGCGCGCTGGGCGGCTTCAGCACCTCGGACGGGTAGGCGCGCACGGGATCGTGCGGCATCACCGTTCCGTGGAAGAGCGCGAGCAGCGCGAAGACGAGGATGATCGCGGCCCCGATGGCCATGGTCGGGCTGCGCCGCGCCAGGCCGACGAGGCGCCGGCCGAGGCGGGCGGGCATGGAGGCGGAGGCCGAGGCGCTCATCCCGAGCCCCCGGAACGCGGCTCGAGCAGGAAGCCGACCACGTCGACCAGCAGGAAGACGAGCACCGAGAAGAGCGCGAGGAAGAGCACGTAGCCCTGCACGACCGCGAAGTCGCCCGAGGTGATCGCATGCAGGCCGTACTGGCCCATGCCGCCCCAGGCGAAGACGTACTCGATCAGCGACGCCGTCCCCACGAGGCCGGTCACTTCCGTGCCGATGAAGGTGACGACGGGCACCAGCGCGTTGCGCCAGACGATGCGGCGCACCGCGCGCTCGGGCAGGCCGGCGGCGCGCGCCAGGCGCACGTAGTCGCGGCCCAGCACCTCGAGCGCCATGGCGCGCGTCTGCTTGATGATCGGCGCCGAGGCGACGATCGCGACGCAGACCACGGGCAGCACCAGCTGCGAGAGGGCGGAATGCGCGGCCTCCCAGTTCGCCGTCAGCAGCCCGTCGACCAGGTAGCTCCCGGTGATCCGCGGGGGCGGCGACACGATGAGGCTGATGCGCCCCATTCCCGGCGGCGCCCATTCGAGGAGGAAGAAGAACACGAAGAGCATCACGAGCCCGAGCCAGTAGGTCGGGATGGAGAAGCCGAGCAGCGAGAGGAAGCGGCTGACCTGGTCGAAGGGGCCGTCCGCGCGCAGCGCCGCGCGCAGGCCGACCGGGATGCCGATCGCCGCCCCCAGCAGCACGCCCCAGAACATCAGCTCGAAGGTGACGGGCACGCGGTCGAGGAGTTCCGAGAGGACGGGCTTGTTGCTCAGCCAGGAGCGGCCGAGGTCGAAGGAGACGACCTTCTGGGCGTAGATCAGGAACTGCGTCGCCATCGGCTGGTCGAGGCCGAGCTCGCGGCGCACCAGCTCGATCTCCTGCACCGTCGCCGTCGGGCCGGCGAGCAGCGCGACGGGATCCTGCCCACCGATGCGCACCAGCGCGAAGGTGAAGAACAGGACGCCGACGAGCAGCGGGATCGAGAACAGCAGCCGCCGGGCGAGGAATGCGGGAAGGGTCATGCGCTGGCGCGTGGTCCGCCCCCGCGGCTGGCGTGGAGGCGCCGGCCGCGGGGGCTGGAACGTCCGGGGATCATCCCACCTTCAGGTCGACCCAGCGCTCGTGGTCGTCGGGATGGGGGGTCCAGCCGACGATGTTCGGCGCCATGGCCTCGAAGATGGTGGGATAGACGGTGAGCAGCCAGGGCGCGTCGTCCATCCAGACCTTCTGCGCCTGCCGCATCAGCTCGTAGCGCTTCTCGCGGTCGAGCGTCTGGCGCCCCTGGTCGACCAGCGCGTCGAGGGCAGGGTTGGCATAGCGCGCGCGGTTGGACACGCCCTTGCTGTGCGCGAGGAGGTAGAGGCAGTAGACCGGGTCGAGGACGATCGGGCCGTCCTCGAAGGCGAAGAACGGCATGTCCATGCGGTTGATGGCGCCGCGCGCGCGCAGGTCGGCCAGCGTGATCTTGGTCGGCTTCGCTGTGACGCCGACCTCCTTGAGCTGGCTGGCGACGAGGATGCATTGCGGCTCCTCCCACCAGTACTCGCCGCCATAGAGCAGCTCCACCTCGAAGCCGTTCGGGTAGCCGGCCTCGGCCAGCATGGCCTTTGCCTTGGCGGGGTCGTGGGGATAGCGGAAGAAGCTCGGGTCGTACCCGCCGAGCGCCGGAGGCACGATCGACTGCGCCTCGGTGGCGAGCCCGAAATAGAGCGCCTCGCTGATCGCGGCGCGGTTCACCGCATGGTTGAGCGCCTGGCGCACCCGCACGTCGTCGAAGGGCTTGATGCCGACGTTCATGCGGATCGACGACATCGAGCGGCCGAACGTGTCCTGGACCTTGACGTTGCGGTCGCTCTGCAGGTCCTTCACGAACTGGGTCGACGGCCGCTCGATCCACTGCACCTGGCGGCTCTTGAGCAGGGTCAGGCGGCTGCCGGCCGAAGGCACCGCGCGGTAGACGACGCGGTCGTAGTAGGGCTTGCCGCGGAAGTAGTTCGGGTTGGCCACGAACACGGCCTGCTCGCCCGGGCGCAGCTCGCTCATGTGGTACGCGCCGAAGCACGCGGTGTTCTGGTCGATCCACTTCAGCGCCCAGGGATCGTCGGCGGTGGCGTGCTTCTTCGTCTCGGTCGAGTCGTAGATGCCCGGCGTGTAGAGCGTCAGCGCGTTGAGGAAGATGGCGCTCGGCGCCTCGAGCTCGAACTCGACCTCGTAGCGCGACACGGCCTTCACGCCGTTCTGGACGACGTTGGCGACGGTGGCGATGAAGTTGCCGGTGCGCTTCTGGGCGAAGGACTTGTTCCAGCCCCAGACGACGTCCTCGGAGGTCAGTTCGTTGCCGCGGAAGCTGCGCACGCCCTGGCGCAGCTTGAAGACGTAGCGCTTGCCGTCGGGCGACACGGTCCAGCTCTCCGCCAGGTGGCCCTCGATCTTCGTGGGGTCGAGGTAGGGGCGGCCGTTGCGCTCGGTGCGGCCGTAGCGCGTCAGGCCCTCGTAGCACTGCACGACGCAGGGCTGCGTGTTGCCCTTGAGCGCGTCGCCATCGAGGCCCTCGGGCGTGCCGCCGGCGGCGACGACCAGGGTGCGCGCCTGCTGCGCGGAGGCGAGCTCGCTGGTGATGGGAAGGTAGGTCGCGGCGGCGGCGATGCCCGCGCCACCTGTGACGAGCTTGCGTCGACGTAGCTTCATGGCTTGTCTCCCTGTGTCCTGGATGTTCTTCGGGTCAGCGGATGCTGCGGTCGGCGGCGGCGATGGGCACGCGGAACCCGTCCGCCACCGCGTCGAAGATGTTCGACACGTCGTAGCCGTGCCGGATGCGGCGGCCCGCGCCGGGATCCTCCATCTCGATCTCCCAGCGCCGGCCGAAGCCGAGCGCCTTGTCGAGGCTGACGATCGTGCCGCAGAAGACGAGGATGTCGCGCGCCGGCGCGCCCGGCACGCGCTCGCGCAGGATGCGCAGCACGTCGTCGGGATGCAGGAACAGCGAGACGGGCACGTCCTGGTAGAGCCGGCCATCGACCCAGCTGCGCATGACGCAATCGTCCCAGCGCGCGCGCATCGCCTCGAAGGGCCACATCGTGGGCGCGAGGACGTTCGGCGTGACCTGCTTGCTCCAGGGGATGGACGTCTTCTCGAGCGCGCGGTCGGTGTGGTCGCTGCCGACGCCGACATAGAGCTGGTCGGCGAGCAGGAGGACGATCTCCACCTCGCCGGAGCTGTGCGAGCTCTGCGCCTCCACCTCGCCGCCGGTGACCAGCGAATGCGTCGCGATCGGGTAGATGCGCGGCGCGGGGACGTCGAAGGCGATGCGGATCCCCTCCTTCGCCACCTCCTCCTGGTGCGCCACGGCGGTCTCCGCGCGGCGCGTCGCCGAGCCGAGGTTGTACATCCGCGCGACGTCGAACGCGCGCTGCGCGCGCCGGCCCTCGTCGTCGATGGTGAGCGATACCTGCATGTGCCGACCCTGCCCTCGTTATGCCGTGCCCAGTTCCGCGGCGTCGAGCGCGACGGGGTCGATGCCCGGGCCGCGGTCGCGCCGCCACATCCAGTAGCGCTTGAGCATGCGACGCTCGCCGGGCCCGTCGCCATCCTCGTAGGCGGCGCGCCCGTGGATCGTCTGGACGTTGTTCGTGAACAGGAACTCGCCGCGCGCGAGCCGGAAGCGGAAGCTCATCCCCGGCCGCTCCATCATCGCGTCGAGATGGTCGAGCGCCTCGCGCTGGCGCGCGTCGAGCGGCGTGCCCGCCAGCTCCATTCCCGGCTCGATCATCACCCGCGCGTAGTGGATGCGGATCTCCTCGCCGACGCGCTCGAAGACGGGCTTCACGATGGTGCGCGGGCCCGCGGGCCAGGTGTGGAGGTGCGGCGGCAGGAAGTGGAAGGGCCGGTAGAGGACCTCCAGGAGGTCCGGTCGCTCGGCGAGCATCGCGTCGTGCAGCGTCGCGGCGGAGGCGATCATGCTCTCGCCGCCAGCGCGCGCCGCGTGCACGCAGAGCAGGCCGACATAGCAGGGCGGCCGCGGCTCGAGGCAGCCATTGTCGGTGTGCATCGCGGACAGGCGGTTGCTCGCGCCGAGCCGCGTGGGATCGCGGTTCGCCGCGCCCCTGTCGGTCACCGTGAAGAGCCTCCGGTCGGCGCGCAGTCCCTGCCTCATCGGCTTGCCGAGATAGTTCGCGAGGCCCCAGCCGACTATCCCCGCCTCGTCCTCCGAGAGCCCGTCGAGGTCGAGGCCGGCCAGGATCGCGATGCCGGGGCCGTCGTCGAGCAGGCGGCGCAGGGAGGGCACGATGCGCGCGAATGACGGCAGGCGCAGGTCCTCCTGCTCGACCGTGTCGACGTCGAGGCCGTTCGCGCGCACGAGGTCGATGGCCCGCGCGAGCTCGCCCGCGAGCGCGGCGGGCGCGGGACGCCGCAGGTCGCCGGCCATCGCGTCGAGGTCGGCGCGCCGCCACTGCCACGCGCGCAGCCGCGACGCGCAGGGCTCCGTCGCGCCAATGGCCGTGCCGGCCCGCTGCAGGAGCCCCAGCATCAGACGTCCATCCTTCCCATCGCGGCCGATTCCGGCCACGCTCCGGCTTCCGTTGTAGCAAGCCCCGGCGGCGGGACAAGGCAAGATTAGGATGGACAACGAACACCCGCCGTCCGAGACCGATGTCCTCGTCGTTGGCGCGGGCGCCGCGGGCGCGGCCGCGGCCTGGCGCCTCGCGACGCTGGGCGTGCAGGTCACCTGCCTCGAGCAGGGCGAGTGGTTCGACCACGCGCGCAGCCCGCAATCGGCGCCTGGCTGGGAGCGCGCGCGACAGCGCGAATGGAGCCCAAACCCCAACATCCGCCGCGCGCCCGCCGACTACCCGATCGACGACAGCGCGTCGCAGATGCGCCCCCTGCTCTACAACGGCGTCGGCGGCTCCACCGTGATGTGGTCGTGCCACCTGCCCCGCTTCCATCCGTCGGACTTCCGGATGCGGAGCCTCGACGGCGTCGGGCGCGACTGGCCGGTCGGGCACGAGGACCTCGCGCCCTACTACGAGCTCAACGAGCGGATGATGGGCGCGGCGGGCGCGCATGGCGACCCGGCCATGCCGCCGCGCCTGCCGCGCACGACGCCGCCCACGCGCATCGGCGCGGCGGAGCGGCGCATGATCGCGGCCTTCGAGCGCCTGGGCTGGCACTGGTGGCCGGGCGACGTCGCGGTCAACACCGGGACGGGCGCGCAGCCCGGCAGGTGCAACGACTGCGGCCCGTGCGAGCTCGGCTGCGCGCGGCGCGCCAAGGGCTCCGCCGACATCTCCTACTGGCCGGCGGCGATCGCGGCGGGGGCGCGGCTGGTGACCGGCGCGCGCGTCGCCGAGGTCACGCACGACGCGCAGTCCCGCGCCAGCGGCGCCGTCTTCGTCGACCGCAGGGGTCGCAGGCGCCGCATCGCGGCGCGCCGCGTGCTGCTCGCCGCCAATGGCATCGGGACGCCGCGGCTGATGCTGATCTCGCGCTCCGGGCGGTTCCCCGACGGGATCGCCAACGCCAACGGGCTGGTCGGGCGCGGCCTGATGCTCCACCCGCTCGCGCGCGTCACGGGGGTCTTCGCCGATCCGGTCGGCGGCCATCGCGGCATCACCGCCGGGGCGATCATCTCCAAGCAGTTCTACGAGACGGATCCCGCGAATGGCTACGTGCGCGGCTTCAAGATGCAGGTGATGCGCAGCCACGGGCCCGCGCTCACCGCGCTCGGCAGCACCGCGGGCCGCGTGCCCTGGGGCGCCGCGCATCGCCGCCGCTTCGCCGAGGTCTTCGACCGCACGCTCGGCGTCTCGATCTGCTCGGACGACCTGCCCGAGCCCGCGAACCGCGTCGAGCTTCACCCGAGCCTGGTCGACGGCGACGGGCTGCCCGCGCCGCGCATGGTCTACCGCGTCGGCGCCAACTCGCGCGCCATCCTCGACGCCGGCATGGCCCGCGCGCGCGAGCTGCTGCGCGAGGCGGGCGCGCACGAGCTCTTCGACATGCCGCTGATCCGCGACGCGGGCTTCCACCTCATGGGCACCTGCGCGATGGGCGACGACCCGGAGACCTCCGTCGTCGACCGCTGGTGCGAGGCGCACGCCGTGCGCGGGCTGCACGTGATCGACGGCAGCGCCTTCGCCACGGCGGCCGCGCTCAACCCCACGAACACGCTGCAGGCACTCGCCCTGCGCGTCGCCGACCGCATCGCCGGACGCGCCTGACGGGCTTGCCCGCGCGGCGCGCGCGGTCTTCACTGCGCCGGGGAGACAGGGGAGGACAGCATGACGTCGAACGCGCCGGCCATGGGCTGGGAGGAATGGATGCGCCACGACGCGACGAGCCTCGCGGGGCTCGTGCGCTCGGGGCAGCTGCAGGCGTCGGAGGTCGTCGCGCAGGCGGCGCGCGGCGTCGAGCGCGTCAATGGCAGGCTCGCCGGCGTGCTCGAGGTCTTCCAGGACGTCGTCGAGGATCCCGCGCGCGACCGGCCGGCGCGCGACGGGCGGCTGCACGGCGTGCCGGTCTTCCTCAAGGACCTCGGGTCGCGGCTGAAGGGGCGCAGGCAGGAATCGGGCTCGCGGCTGCTCGCGGGCAATGTCTCGAAGGACACCGACCCGCTGGTGGAGAACTTCCTGGCCGCCGGCCTCGTGCCGCTTGGCCGCTCGACCACGCCCGAGTTCGGCATGACCTTCGACACGTCGACGAGCTATCTCGGCCACGTCAACGTGACGCGCAACCCGTGGAACACCGGGCGCACGCCCGGCGGCTCCTCCGGCGGCTCGGCGGCGATGGTCGCGGCCGGCGTCACCCCGATCTCGATGGCGAGCGACGGCGGCGGCTCGACGCGCATCCCCGCCTCGTTCTGCGGCCTCGTCGGGCTCAAGGCCTCGCGCGGGCGCATGGCGATGCCGCTCGCCCACAACGAGTTCACCTGGCGCATCGCCGTCGAGGGCGTCGTGACGCGCAGCGTGCGCGACAGCGCGGCGGCGATGGACTACCTGCCGCGCATGCCCAATGGCGGCAGCTTCTACCCGATGGCGCGCTTCGACGGCTCCTACGTGGACGCGCTCGCGCGGCCGACGGGACGGCTGCGCATCGCGCTCTCCACCGGCTCCTGGGGCCGTCCCGGTGCCTGCGACCCCGAGGTCGCCGACCGGGTCCGTGGACTCGCGCGGCTGCTCGAGGGCATGCGCCACGAGGTCGCCGAGATCGACGACGCGCGGATCTGCGACTGGGAGGCGATGTGGCGCGGCTACGTCACGCAGTGGATCTGCGGGCGCGTTCTCTACCAGCCGATCGCGGAGACGGGCGGCATGGACGGCGCGGCGATGCTCGCGGCGCTGACGCCGATGGTGCGCCGGCACTTCGAGGCGGCGCAGCGCTACTCGACGCTCGACCTCTACAAGGCGATGGCCTGCAACAACGTCGTCACGCGCGGCTTCGGCAGGCTCATGGATTCCTGGGACCTGCTGCTCTGCCCGACCCTCGCCGTGCGCGTGCCGGAGGCCAACGGCCCCTACAGCCTGCTGCGCGACGAGGACCTTGGCGCCTGGATGGAGCGGCTCAGCTCCGCCTGCCGCTACACCATGCCCGGGAACGAGGCCGGGCTGCCCGGCATATCGATCCCCGCGGGCTTCGATTCCGACGGCATGCCGGTCGGCGCGATGCTCTACGCGAATTTCGGGCGCGAGGACCTGCTGCTCGCCGTCGCCGCGCGCATCGAGGAGGCGATGCCCGGCTGGTTCGCGCGCACGCCGCCGCTCAACGTCGCCGCGCCGGGGTGAGCCCTGCCACAACGACGCGGCGGTGCTATGCTCGCCATGCTCATGCTTTCGGGAAAGGAACGATCATGACCCAAGCCGCTGCGTCCGGCATCCGGACGACGAAGCTAGGCGCGATGCTCGGTGCCGAACTGCACGGCATCGACCTGTCGCGGCCGATCGACGCCGCCACGATGGAGGCGGTACGCGCCGCGTTCCGCGACAACCCCGTCCTTGTCATGCGCGGCCAGGACATGACGCCGGAAAACCTGATCGCGATCGGCGATGCGCTCGGCTTCATCGAGCCGCATTCGATCCTGCAATACCGGCACCCCGCGCATCAGCAACTGTCCTACGTCACCAACGTGAAACCCGACGGCACGATCGACGAATACGGCCAGAACAAGCGCGCGATCGACTGGCATATAGACGGGACGTTCAAGACGAAGCCCGACTGCATCACCTTCCTCTACTCGATCGAGGCGCCGAGCGTCGGCGGCGCGACGCAGTTCACAAGCATGTACGCGGCCTATGACGCGCTTCCGCCCGATCTCAAGGCGCGCGCCGCGACACTGTCCTGCTTCCACATGCGCGGCGAAGGATGGAAATGCACCGCCCCGCCGCCGCCGCTCACCGACGCCCAGAAGGCCAGCGGCGAATTCGACGGCAGCGTGCATCCGCTGGTCATCGTGCATCCGGACAGCGGTCGTCGCTCGATCTACGCCAGCCCCACCCATACGAGCCACGTCGTCGGCGTGGACCGGGCGGAAAGCGACGCCATCCTCGACGCGATCTACGACGTCGCGACGCGGCCGGAGTTCCAGTACCACCACCACTGGAAGGTCGGCGATCTGGTCATGTGGGACCAGCGCGCAACCATGCATCGCGCCGGCGGCGGGACACCGCGCGACCAGAAGCGCGTGATGCTGCGCGCGATGGTCGTCTCGAAGCTGCGAGCCGACGCGGCCTGACCGGTCAGCCCGGCCGGTAGCCGAAGACCTTGGGCAGCCAGAGCGTGACCTCCGGTACATAGGCCACGACGAACAGCGCGATGATCATCGCGACCAGATAGGGAAGCGTCGCGCGCACGATGACGCCGAGCGGCAGGCGTGTGATGTCCTGGACGATGAACAGGCACACGCCCACCGGCGGCGTCACGTTGCCGATGACGAGCGCGAAGACCAGGACGACGCCAAGATGGACGAGGTCCAGGCCGAGCTGCGGCGCGATGGGCACCAGGATCGGTGCGACGATCAGCAGATTGGCCGACGCCGTCTCGAACAAGCCAAGGAACAGCAGCGTCGCCAGGATCAGCAGCATCAGCAGCCAGGTCTGGTTGGTCATGGACAGAAGCAGTTCCGCGACCCGGTCCGGCGCCTTCTCGACCGTCAGGACCCAGGCGAAGCACGACACGGTGGCGAGGATGAACATGATCGACGCCGTGCCGCGGACCGCGCGCATCGTCGCCTCGACGAAACCGCCGAGGGTCAGATCGCGATAGGCAAGCCCCAGTCCGAGCGCGATCACGACGGCGATGACGCCCGCCTCGGTTGGTGTGAAGACCCCGGTGACCATGCCGCCGACGATGACGATCGGCGAGGCGATCGCCGGCGCCGCGGCCAGAAAATGGCGCCCCAGCGCGCCGAACCCGGGAAACGGCGTCAGCGGACAGGTCTCGCGTCCGAGCAGCACCTGGAGGTAGATCGCGATCATCAGCGCGATGCCGAGCACGACGCCCGGTACGAACCCGGCGAGGAAGAGCCAGTCGACCCCCACCTCGGCGATGGCGCCGTAGAGGACGAGCCCGATCGAGGGCGGAATGATCGGACCGATCGTCGACGATGTCGCCGAGATGGCCGCCGCGAAGGCCGGCCGGTAGCCCCCCTCGACCATCGCCTTGATCTCGACCCGGCCGAGCCCGGCGGCATCGGCCGCCGCCGAGCCGGACATGCCGGCGAAGATCATGCTGCCGATGACGTTCACATGGCCGAGCCCGCCGCGCACATGCCCGACCAGCGCATGCGCGAAGTTGAAGATGCGGTTGGTGATCCCGGACGTGTTCATCAACTCGCCGGCGAGCACGTAGAGCGGGATCGCGAGCAGCACGAATTTGAGGAATTGCTGCAGCATCGCCTGGCCGAGCAGCACCAGATTGGTGTCCGTCATGACCATGTAGACGATGCTCGGCACCAGGAACACGAAGCCGATCGGCAGGCCCACGAAGAGCAGGCTCAGGAACAGCGCGCAGAAGACGGCGAAGGCCATGACGCTCACCCAGTGGCGCGGATGCCGTCCGCGGCGTCGGCGGGCGGATCGAGGAACTGGCGCAGCGCGCTCGTCGCCATCGACGCCGACATCCAGAGGATGGGGATGCCGTGCAGGCTGCGCGGCAGGTCGAGGCCGGAGATCATCTTGCGGTGCTGCAACGGCAGAAGCGTGAGCATATGCCAGCCGACGATCGCGATGCTCGCGCCCATCAGCGCGATCAACGCGAGCGCCAGCACGCGCCGCGCCGGCGCCGGTAGCAGGAACGAGATCGCGTCGACTGCGATGTGCCCGCGCTCCTTGAAGACCGCGCTGGCGCCGAGGAAGGTCAGCCAGACGAGACCGAGCACGGCGAGTTCGTTGGTCCAGGCGAGCGGATCGTCGAGAAGCGTGCGGAAGAAGACACCGATCGCGATGCTGCCCGTCGCGACGAGCAACGCCAGCGCCGCCAGGGCGAGTTCGACGCGCAGAAGCGCCGCGTCGAGCCCGCGTAGCGCAGCGCGGGCGATGGCGAGGCCGCTCATCCGAGGAGTCGCTAGCGGGCGAGCGCGCGGATTTCGGCGACGAGGCCGCGGGGCAGCTTGCCTTCGGTCTCGAAGGCACGGATCACCGCCTCGACACGGTCGGCCCAAGGCTTCGTGTCGGTCTCGATGAACTGAACCCCCTCCGCGATCATCTTGGCCTTCTGGTCGTCGAAGGATTCGAGGATGAGCTTGTAGTACCAGTCGCCGGCATCCTGCGCCGCGCGGGTCAGGGTCTCCTGCTGGCGGGCGTTCAGGCGCCGCCAGGTCTTCTCGGAGATCATCACCGTGTACGGCGCGATCTGGTGCATGGTCAGGGTGATGAAGGGCGCGGCCTGGTAGAATTTCTGCGGAAAGACGCCCGAGAGCGGCGCCTCCATCCCCTGCACGGTACCGGTCTTCATGGCGAGGAAGGCCTCGCTGAAGGCGATCACGGTCGGCTTGGCGCCCAGCGCGCCCCAGGTCCGCAGATATGTGTCGAGATCGGGCATGCGCAGGCGCATGTCCTTGAGATCCTCGGGCGTGCGCACCGGCTTCGTGGTCAGCAGGACGCGCGGCAGCCGATACCAGTTGTCCGCCAGCATGCGCACGCCGTGCTTGCCCGGCATCTCCGCGAGCCAGCCCTTGTAGGTCGCGGTCTGCTGGAAGCGCTTCACATGCTCGACGCCGCCGAAGACGAAGGGGATGGCGAGCGCGTTCCAGCCCTTGTCGAGGTGCTGGTACCAGTCGGCGACGTTGGACAGCATGTCCTGGGTGCCGAGTTGCAGGTTCTCGAGCTGCGCGACCGAGCCACCGAGCTTGTCGGAATCGAAGACATCGACCTTGAGGTCGCCGCTGCTGCGCTCGGCGGCAAGCCGCGCCATCTCCTGCAGCGCCTTCGTTTCGGCGGAGAGCGGCGCGGTGCCGACCCCGACGCGCAGCGTCGTGGCCGCGCGGGCGGACCGCGCAAGCCCCGCCGCGGAAGATGCCGATATCGTCCCGATCAGCGCCGCGCGCCGCCCCAGTTTAGCCATGCGATCCTCCCCCGTCCCCGTCCGATTATGGTCGACGCGGCGCGCTGCTCCAAGGGGCCGCTTGCGTGATGCGGGCTGGGCCGGCGCGGCGCCGCTCAGCCGCCCTTGACGCCGCCAGCCGTCAGGCCGCCGACGATCTCCTTCTGGATGAAGAGCGTCAGGATCAGCACCGGCGCGGTGACCAGCAGCGCCGCGGCGGCGAGCGGGCCCCAGGCCACCTGCTCGAAGGTCAGCATGTTGTAGACCGCAGCAGGCAGCGTGCGCGTCTGCCGGCCGCCCAGCACCGCGCCGAAGACGAAGTTGTTCCAGCTGAAGATGATCGACAGGATCATCGCCACCACGATGCCAGGCCGGGCGAGCGGCAGCGCCACGTGCCGGAAGGCCTGCCAGAGCGTGCAGCCATCGATCAGCGCGGCCTCCTCGAGGTCCGGCGGCAGGCTCTCGAAGAAGCCGATCATCACGTAGACGAAGATCGGGATCGTGATCACCAGGTGGGTGATGAAGATGGGCCAGAGGCTGCCGGTCAGGCCCAGCATCTGGAACATCATGTAGAGCGGGATGAGGTAGCTCAGCGCCGGCGTGATGCGCGCGACCAGGATGCCGATGGCCGTGCGGTGCGCCGAGGCCTTCGCGATGCCGTATCCCGCCGGCACGCCGACGAGGATCGCCACCAGCGTCGCCCCGCCCGTCACGAGCAGGCTGTTGACGAGGTAGCGCATCAGGTTGGCGTTCTCGAACACCGCCTCGAAGTTCGCCAGCGTCGGCGGGCTCGGGACGAAGACCGGCGGGTAGGCCATGTTGTCGACCTCGTTCTTCAGCGAGAGCGACAGCATCCACAGCATGACGAGGATCGCCGGCGAGACGATCACGAAGACCGCGAAGCCGAAGGCGAGGCGCGAGGCCACGCGACGCGCGAGCCAGGCGAGCTCGGAGGGGCGCGCGGGTACGCTCACGACCACTTCGACTTCTGGCGCAGCCACAGCAGCACCATGGCCAGCACGATGATCAGGACGAAGAAGACCACCACGATCGCCGAGGCGTAGCCGATGTTGTAGAAGGAGAAGGCCTGCAGGTAGAGGTAGATGTTGATCGTCTCCGACGCCGTTCCCGGCCCGCCCTCCGAGATCACGAAGATCGTGTCGAAGGCCTTGAGCGCGTCGATCGTGCGGATCACGACGGCGAGCACGACGAAGGGCATGATCAGCGGCAGCGTGATGTAGCGGAACATCTGCCAGGCGTTGGCGCCGTCCAGCCGCGCGGATTCGTAGGGCTCGGTCGGCGCGGCGGCGAGGCCGCCGAGCACGATCAGCATCACGAGCGGCGTCCAGTGCCAGACCTCGACCATCACGAGCGTCGGGATCACGGTCTCCAGCGAGGTATGCCAGAGCGTCGGCGGCAGCCCGACCGAGGTCAGGAGGTAGTTCAGCACCCCGAGCTGCGGGTGGAACATCATCTTCCACACCAGGGCGATCGCCACCGGAGTCGCCATCATCGGCAGGATGAAGATCGCGCGGCAGAAGCCGCGCAGCGGGAAGCGCTCGTTGAAGACGAGCGCCGCCGCCGTGCCGAGCAGCACCGGCAGCACGACCGCGAGCGCGGTGAAGTAGAGCGTGTGGCCGATCGACTCGAGGAAGCGCTCGTCGCGCGCGAGCCGCGCGTAGTTGTCGAGGCCCACGAAGGCGCGCGGCGACCCGATCTTCCACTCGTGCACGCTCATGAACAGCGTGAACAGCCAGGGGAAGACGATCACCGCCGCGGTGATCGCCAGCGCCGGATAGGCGAAGGGAAGGTAGTCGCGGCCGTAGCCGCGACCCGCGGCACTGGCTTTCGTGGTCATGCGATCGCTCCGGCAGCGCCCCCGCCGCGGCGACGCGCCGCGGCGGGGGCACGCGCCTCAGGCCTCGGACTTGGCCAGCACCGGAGTGAAGGCCTCTGTCGCCTTCTGCATCTCGGCGCGCGCGTCCGCGCCGCCGATCGTGTTGGTGAGGCCGACGCCGAAGACGTCGCGGAACTCCGTCACCGGCACGATCTCGGGCAGGCCGGGGCGGCCGATGGCGGCGGAGGCCTCGAGGCAGGAGAGCCAGTCGCGCGGCAGCTTGAGGCCGGCGATCACCTCCGGGGACTTGTAGGGCGAGGCACGGCACGGCGAGCCGCCGCCCGACTGCAGCAGGCGGTTGCACATCAGCTTGGACGTCGCCCACTGGCAGTAGAGATAGGCGGCCTCCTTCTTCTTGCTGCCGGCCGCGACGCCGATGCCGTCGCCGAAGGTCGCGGAATGGCGCGCCTTCGGGCCCTGGGGCATGACGCCGTAGCCGACCTTGCCCACGATGCGCGACTTGGTCGGGTCCTCGAGCGGCGGCGCGAAGCCGATGCCGTCGATCCACATGCCGATCTTGCCCTGGCTGAACGAGGTCTGGGCCTCGTTCCAGTTGAAGCCGACCGTGCCGGGCGGGGCGTAGTCGCGGTTGAGCTTCTTGTAGAGTTCGGCGGCGGCGATCGCGCCATCGCTCGTCGTCTGCAGCTTGACGGTCTTCGGGTCCACCGGGTCGACGTCGTGGCCGAGCATGAAGCTCGTCCACACCGGCACGTTGGCGTTCTTGAGGCCGCGCGACACCCAGCCGAACTGGCCCGACGCCTTGTCGGTCAGCTTCTCGGCGGCCATCACGATTTCCTCGAAGGTCTTCGGGAAGGCGAGGCCCTTCGCCGCGAAGAGCTCCTTGTTGTAGTAGATCATCCACGGGTCGATGTTCAGCGGCAGCGTGTCCATGCGGCCGTCGCCCTGGGTGGCCCAGCGCAGGCCGCCCGGCGTGAAGTCGGGGAAGTCGTAGTCGGGGGCCGTGAGCTGGCCGTCGGCGAGCATCGGCTTCATGTCGATGAGCCACTTCGCTCGTCCGATAAGGCGCTTCTGCACGTGCCAGGACACCGACAGCACGTCGAATTGCGGGTTGCCCGAGTTGAACTGGATGACGACCTGCTGGCGGTGCTGCTGCTCGGGCACCACCTCGGAGCCGACCTTGATCCCGGTGAGCTCGGTGAATTCCTTCTCGTGGGCGCGCAGCACGTTGGCGCGCGGCCCGAGGGTCAGCGACACCTCGATGCTCTGGCCCGCGAAGCGCTTCCAGTTGAAGGCGCCGCTGGTCTGGGCGGTCGCGACCTTCATGATCGCGGGAGCGGCAAGCAGGCCGGCTCCGGCGCGCAGCGCGGCGCGGCGCGAAAGGCCGCGGCGGTTCTCTTTCCTCGTCGTCATGGTCCTGTCTCCTCCCGGGCTGGAGCCGGGCCATTCCCTGGCCTGCGGCGCGCTCTCAGGTTAGCGGCAGACGGGTGGGGTCGCGCAAGGACGCAGTTCCGGGAGGCGCTTTGCTGTATACGGACCCCGCGCATGAACCAGACCGCCCAGGACCGGATCCCGCCCGCCGCGTTCGCGGCCTGGATGCTCGCGGCCTCCACCTTCCTCTACGCCTTCCTCCAGCGCGTCTCCCCCTCGGTGATGGTGGAGGACCTGATGGCCGGCTTCGGGGTCGGCGGCACGGTGCTCGGCAACCTCTCGGCCTTCTACCTCTACGCCTACGCGGCGCTGCAGGTGCCGCTGGGCATGCTCTTCGACCGCTTCGGCGTGCGCCGGCTGATGGCCGGCTCGATGCTGGCCGCGGCGGCCGGGTCCGCGATCTTCGCCGCGGCGCAGGCGATCGAGATGGCCTACCTGGGCCGCATGCTGATCGGCGCGGGCGTCGCGTGCACCTTCGTCGGCGCGCTGACCGTGACGGCGCAGACCATGCCCCCCGCCCGCTTCGCCATGCTGGCCGGCATCGTCCAGATGCTGGGCATGGTCGGCGCCATCTTCGGCCAGGCGCCGCTGGCGGCGCTGGTCGCCACGCTCGGCTGGCGAGGCGCGCTCGTCGCCATGGGCGGGCTCGCCGCGGCGACCGGCCTCGCGCTCCACCTCGTCCTGCGCGACCGGCCTGGCGCCGCGGCGCCGCAGGCCAGGCTCTCGGACGGGCTGCGCGCCGTGGCCCGCGTGCGCGAGACCTGGGCCTGCGCGATCTTCGGCTTCGCGATGACCGGGCCAATGCTCGCCTTCGGCGGTCTCTGGGCGGTGCCCTACTTCTCGACCGTCTACGAGCTGCCGCGCACCACCGCGGCGGCCATCACCTCGCTGATCTTCGCCGGCTGGGGCATCGGCGCGCCGCTGGTGGGCTGGATCTCCGACCGCCTGGGTCGCCGGCGCGAGCCCATGCTCGCCTGCGCGGCGATCGCCGGGCTCGCGCTCGCGGCAGTGGTCTTCGGGCCGCGCCTGCCGCTCTGGGCGCTCGTCCCCGTCCTCATGCTCCACGGCGCCTGCGCCTCCGCGATGGTCCTGGCCTTCGCGATGGTGCGCGAGCAGAACGATCCTGCCGCCAACTCCGTCGCGATGGCGGTGGTGAACACCTTCGTCGTCGGGTCCGGCGCGCTGCTCCAGCCCCTGATCGGCTGGCTGCTCGACCTCGGCTGGACCGGCCAGGTCGTCGGCGGCGCGCGGGTCTATCCGCCCGAGGCCTTCGCCGGCGCGCTGGCGATCCTGCCGCCGCTCTTCGTCTTCGCGCTGCTCGCCGGCCTCGCCATGCGCGAGCGCCCGCGCGCGCGCTGAGGGCGGCGGGCTTCCGCGACGCCGCCGCGCTCGTGTACTCCTTGGCCCGATGACCGACACGCTCCTCGTCGCGCGGCACGGGCCGCGCCTCGACCTGACGATGAACCGACCGGAACGGCGCAACGCGCTCGGCCTCGACGAATGGCGCCGGCTCGGCGACGCGATGGAGGCCGCCGCCGCCGATGCGACGCTGCGCGCGGTCGTCGTGACGGGCGCCGGCGAGGCCTTCGCGGCGGGCGGCGACATCGAGGAGTTCCGGCGCGTGCGGCGCACGCCCGCCGAGGCGCGCGCCTACGACGAGGTCGTGGCGCGGGCGACGCGCGCGATCGAGGACTGCCCGCATCCCGTGGTCGCCGCGATCAACGGCGCCTGCGTGGGCGGCGGGCTGCAGATCGCCGCCGCCTGCGACCTGCGCATCGCCGCCGCCTCGGCGCGCTTCGGCATCCCCGTGGCGCGCCTCGCCATGGCCGCGCCGCCGGCAGAGATCCCGCCGCTGGTCGAGCTCCTTGGCGTGGATGGCGCGCTCTCGATGCTGCTCGAGGCACGGCTCTGCGACGCCGCGGAGGCCCTCGCGAAGGGGCTGGTGACGCGCGTCGTGCCCGACGACGAACTTGCCGTGGAGGTGGCCGCCACGGTCGAGCGCATCGCCGCGGGCGGGCCGCTCGCCGCGCGCGCGCACAAGCGCCTGGTGCGCGAATGGTCGCGCCGCCGCGCGATCGGCGCCGAGGCCGAGGCGCAGGCCTATGCCTGCATCGCCAGCGAGGATTTCCGCGAGGGGGTCGACGCCTTCCTCGCCAAGCGCAAGCCCGGCTTCAACGGAAGGTGACGAGGACCATGACGGCAGCGACCACGCGCAGGCTGGTGAAGGCCTACTACGACCGCTTCAACGCGCAGGACGTCGAGGGCTTCCTCGACCTGCTCGCGCCCGGCGTCGTCCACGAGATCAGCCAGGGCGGCAGCGAGAAGGGCAAGGCGCGCTTCGCGCGCTTCCTCGCGCACATGAACGCGTGCTACCGCGAGCGCGTCAGCGAGCTGGTCGTCATGACCAACGCGGACGGCAGCCGCGCGGCGGCGGAGTTCCGCCTCGACGGCAGGTACCTCAGGACCGACGGCGACTTCCTCGCCGCGAAGGGCCAGCGCTACAGGCTGCGCGTCGGCGCCTTCTTCGAGGTCAGGGACGGGCGCATCGCGCGCATCTCCAACCACTACAACCTGAAGGACTGGCTGCGCCAGGTCGGGAAGTGACCGCGCCGGCGGCCGCGATCGAGACCCTGTCCGGCGGCGCGGTCCGCGCCGTCGTGCCGGAGCTCGCGCGGCTGCGCGTCGAGGTGTTCCGCGACTGGCCCTATCTCTACGACGGCGACCTCGCCTACGAGCGGCGCTACCTCGCCAAGTACGCGGGCATCGAGGACGCGACGATCGTCGTCGCGCGCGTAGGCGGCAGGATCGTCGGCGCCTCCACCGCCCTGCCGCTGGCGAAGGCGGAACCCGAGATGCAGCGGCCCTTCCGCGACGCGGGGCTCGATCCGCGCGACTGGTACTATTTCGGGGAGTCGGTGCTGGAGGCCGCGCATCGCGGGCGCGGCATCGGCGTGGCGTTCTTCCGCGCGCGCGAGGAGCGCGCCGCGGCGCTCGGCTACCGGCGCACGACCTTCTGCGCCGTCGAGCGGCCGGACGACCACCCGATGCGTCCCGCCGGCTACGTGCCGCTCGACGCGTTCTGGACCCGGCGCGGATACATGCGCCGCCCGGAGCTGCGGGCGAGCTTCGACTGGCGCGACATCGGCGCCAGGGCAGAGGCGCCGCACCCCATGGTGTTCTGGACCCGCCAGCGCTGACGATCGCGCGGCCCGCCCTATCTGGTGGCGGGCCATGATCGAAGTCGTCTGGTTCAAGCGCGACCTGCGCGTCCACGACCACGCGCCGCTGGCCGCCGCGGCGGCCAGCGGGCTCCCGGTGCTGCCGCTCTACGTCCTCGAGCCCGGGCTGTGGGCGCAGCCGGAGATGTCCGGCCGCCATTTCGCCTTCCTCGGCGAATGCCTCGACGACCTCGATGCCGCGCTCGGCCGCATCGGCGCGCGCCTCGTCCTGCGCGCCGGCGAGGCCGTCGACGTGCTGGACCGGCTGCACCGCGAGCACGGCATCGCGGCGTTGCGCGCCCACGAGGAGACCGGGCTGCTCTGGACCTATGCGCGCGACCGCGCCGTGCGCGCCTGGGCGCGGCGCGCGGGCGTGCCCTTCGCCGAGTACCGGCAGCACGGCGTCTGGCGCGCGCGGCGCTCGCGCGACGGCTGGGCGCGGCGCTGGGACGCGATGATGGACGCCGAGCCGGTTCCCGCGCCGGGGCGGCTGCGCGCCGCCGACCTGCCGCGCGAGGAGATGCCCGACGCCTCGGCGCTCGGCCTCGCCCCCGATCGCTGCCCCGGGCGCCAGGCGGGCGGGCGAGCGGAGGCGGTGGCGCTCCTGCGCTCCTTCCTCGAGGCGCGCGGCCGGACCTATCGCCGCGACATGTCCGGGCCGGGGACCGGCGCGGCATCCTGCTCGCGCATCTCCGCCCATCTCGCGCTCGGCTGCATCTCGATGCGCGAGGCCAACCGCGCGGCGCTGCGCGCCGGGGCGCGCCATCGCGCAGGGGGCGACGACGCCTTCGCCGCGTCGGTCGCCTCGTTCCGCTCGCGGCTGCACTGGCACTGCCACTTCATCCAGAAGCTGGAGGACGAGCCGGGCATCGAGCGCGAGGCGCTGCATCCCGCCTGCCGCGGCCTGCGCCCGGTCGGCCCCGCGCACGAGGCGCGCGTCGAGGCCTGGGCGACGGGGCGCACCGGCTTCCCGTTCGTCGACGCCTGCATGCGCTCGCTGGCCGCGACGGGCTGGCTCAACTTCCGCATGCGCGCGATGGCGATGGCGTTCTCGAGCTATCACCTCTGGGAGGACTGGCGCCTGCCAGCGCGTCGCCTCGCGCGGATGTTCACGGACTTCGAGCCGGGCATCCACTACCCGCAGGTGCAGATGCAGTCCGGGACGACCGGCACCAACACCGCGCGCATCTACAACCCCGTGAAGCAGTCGCGCGACCAGGACCCGGACGGGGCATTCATCCGGCGCTGGGTGCCCGAGCTCGCGGCGCTGCCAACGGAGCTGCTGCACGAGCCCTGGCGCGCTCCGCCCGAGGTCCTCGCCGCCGCCGGCGTCGCGATCGGCGCGTCCTATCCCGCGCCCGTCGTCGACCACGAGGCCGCCGCCGCCGAGGCACGCCTGCGCATCTACGGCGTGCGCAGGGGACGCGAGTTCCGCGACGCCGCCGACGCGATCCAGGAGCGCCATGGCAGCCGGCGCTCGGGCCTGCCGCCGACGGGCGCCGCGCGCACGCGCCGCCGCCGCGCGCGACCGGCCGCCAGCCGCCAGGGCGCGCTCGACCTCGGCCCGGCCTAGGCCCGCGCCGCTTGCGCCGGACGCGCGCGAGGGCGCTAATCTCGGCGACCTGATCCAGCCGGGGGGCATCCATGGATTTCCAGCGCACCGTACTCGTCACCGGCGCCAGCCGCGGCATCGGCGCCGCCTGCGCCGAGAAGCTCGCAGCGCAGGGCTGGGACGTCGCCGTCAACTTCGCGCGCGACGAGGCCTCCGCCACGCGCGTCGCCGCCGCGGTGCGCGCGCATGGCCGGCGCGCCCTCGTGCTGCGCGCCGATGTCGGCGACGAGGCGGCGACGCTCGCGATGTTCGCGCGCATCGACGCCGAGTGGGGGCCGCTGGGCGGGCTCGTGAACAACGCGGGCATCGTCGACATGCAGTCGCGCCTCGAGGACATGGACACCGCGCGCTGGCGGCGGATGCTCGACGTCAACGTCATCGGCACGCTGCTCTGCGCGCGCGAGGCCGTGCGCCGGATGAGCACGCGGCGCGGCGGCAGGGGCGGCGCGATCGTCAACCTGTCGAGCGCGGCGGCGGTGCTCGGCGGCCCCGGGCTCTATGTCGACTACGCGGCCAGCAAGGGCGCGATCGATTCCTTCACGACGGGCCTCGGGCGCGAGGTGGCCGCCGACGGGATCCGCGTCAACGCCGTGCGGCCGGGGATCATCGACACGGAGATCCACGCCGCGAGCGGCGACCCGAACCGCGCGGCCTCGGCCGCGGGCGTCGTGCCGATGAAGCGCCCGGGCACCGCGATGGAATGCGCCAACGCCGTCGCATGGCTGCTCTCCGAGGAGGCAAGCTACGTCACGGGCACCGTCGTGACGGTGAGCGGCGGGCGATGACCGGCGGCGGGACGCGGAGGACGCGCGCATGACCACGCTTCCCCACCTCTTCTCGCCGCTCAGGCTGCGCGACGTCGAGATCCCCAACCGCATCATGTCCACCGGGCACCAGACCTACCTGGCGCGCGGCGGCCTGCCGACGCCCGAGTTCGTCGCCTACCACGAGGCGCGCGCGCGCGGCGGCGCGGGCCTGATCGTCACCGAGGCGGCGCGCTTCCA
>JBEGVV010000125.1:0-6885 GCA_041178225.1 Pseudomonadota bacterium
CGAGGAACCCGGGCAGGAGGCCAAGGGCGAAGCGCACCAGCCTGTCGAGCGCCTCGGGCGTCGCGTCGGCGGGGCGCAGCTCGGGCGGCAGGCCGGCGAGGACCTCGCGCGCGCGGGCGACCTGGCCGGGCGAGGGATCGAGCGCGGCGGGCAGGGCCGTGGCGGCGACGATGGAGGTCAGGGCGAGGCAGGTGATGAGCAGGCCCGCGGGCGGGTACCACTCGATGCCGCCATCGGCGCGACGGCGGGAGAGGAGGGCCTGGCGCACGAACACGACGACCGGCAGGCCGACGGCGAGCCCGAAGACGAGCCCGAAATCCAGGCGGACCAGGATCGAGGCGGCCGCGAAGCTCCCGGCGGTCGCGAGCGCCGCGGCCTGGGTGCCGAGCGACAGCCCCACCAGGAAGATGGGAAGCTGCGCGAGGCTCGAAAGCAGGACGCCGCCGACGCTCGCCGAGAGCGCGGACAGGGTCAGCGCCGCGGCGGCGGCCCCTGCGGCGATCGAGACGATGAGTTCGCGGGCGTTCATGTCGTGCCGGCCTGTCGGTGCGGCGAGGCCGGCCTCCCGTGTCCGGAAGGCCGGCCCCGAGCCTTCAGCCGAGCAGGTAGGGCAGCAGCCCGATGAAGCGGGCGCGCTTGATCGCCTGGGCGAGTTCGCGCTGCTTCTTCGTGGACACCGCCGTGATGCGCGACGGGACGATCTTGCCGCGCTCCGAGAGGAAGCGCTGCAGGAGCTTCACGTCCTTGTAGTCGATCTTCGGCGCGTTGGGGCCGGAGAAGGGGCAGGACTTGCGCCGGCGGAAGAACGGGCGGCGCCCGCCGCCGCCACCGCGACCATCGCGGTCGCGGCCACCCTCGCGGCCGCCATCGCGGCCCTCGGCCTCGCGGCCCTCGTAACCGGTCGTCATGCCTCGCCTCCATCGCGCTGCTCGTAGTCGCGGCTGCGGCGGCCTTCGCGGCCCTCGCGCTCGTCGCGACGCTGCATCATCGTCGACGGGCCTTCCTCGAGGGCCTCGACGCGGACGGTCATGTGGCGCAGCACGTCCTCGTTGATGCGCATGTTGCGCTCCATCTCGGCGATCGCCGCGGGCGGCGCCGAGATGTTCATGAGGACATAGTGGCCCTTGCGGTTCTTCTTGATGCGGAACGCGAGGTTCCGCAGGCCCCAGTACTCGCGCTTGGTGACCTCGCCGCCATGGTCCTTGACGATGGTGGCGAATTGCTCGGTCAGTGCCTCGACCTGGGTCGCGGACACGTCCTGACGCGAGATGAACACGTTCTCGTAGAACGGCATGGAAGCATGGCTCCTTCTGGCTGTTCGACGGGCCGCCGCTCCCTGGAGCCGCGCGACCCTAGCCGGCAGGTGCCGGCAAGGAGACCGGCCGGATTTCTCCCGGCCGGATCGAGGGCGGGCTTGTACACGGCGCCGGCGCGAGAGTGCAAGCCCTGCCGCTCGGCGCGGCCATGGTCCAGCCCGGTCGCTTTCCGCTTCGCCGCTGGCCGCCCGACCCCTTAGGCTCCAGCCGGTCGCGCCCGGGGGGGCGCAACGAGGGGGATCGGGATGGCGCAGGAGACGCGAGCCTGGGACGCGCTTGGCGTCGCCGAGCACGAGTACCAGTACAACCCGCAGGCCTCCGTGCCGGACTTCAAGCTGTTCCAGGCACGGCGCGAGGCCCCGAACCGCGAGGCCAGGGCCCGGCTGCGCTGCATCCCGGACGTCGCCTATGGCCCCGGCCCGCTGCACCGGGTGGATGTCTACCCGGCGGCGCATCCGGGCGCCCCGGTCCACGTCTTCTTCCACGGTGGCTACTGGCGGGCGCAGGACAAGGCCAACTTCGCCTTCGTGGCGGCGCCGCTGGTCGATGCCGGCATCTGCGCTGTGATCGCCAACTACGAGCTATGCCCCGCGGCGACGCTGGATGGCGTCGTGGCCTCCGCGCTCGACGCGATGGCCTGGACGGCGCGTGGCATCGGCGAGCATGGCGGGGACCCGGGCCGCATCACGATCTCGGGCCATTCCGCGGGCGCCCATCTTGGCGCGGCGATCCTGGCCGAGGACTGGAGCGCGCGCGGCGTCGCGCCGGACGTCGTGAAGGGCGCGGTCCTCGTCAGCGGCATCTACGATCCCGCGCCAGCGAAGGCGACCAGCGTCGACGCGGAGATCCGGCTGACGCCCGAGCTGATCGCGCGGCACGACTACGAGCGCAGGCCACCGAGGATCCTCTGCCCGTCCTGGATCCTCGCCGGCGGGCGCGAGCCCTGGCACTGGATCGACCAGTCCTTCCGCTACGCGCACCACCTGCGCCGCCATGGCGGCGATCCCGGCGTCGTCGTGTCGCCGGGCTTCCACCACTTCGACATCATGGACCAGTACCGCGACCCCGCGAGCGACGTGATGCGCGCGGTGATGGCGGTCGCGCGGCCCTGAACCCCGAGGAGACGCAGATGAGCCGTATCCGTGACATTCGCATCGTCGGCCTCGAATACGCGATGCCGGAGGAGAAGGCCTACGGCATGGCGCGGGGCCTGACCTCGCGCCGCGGCGGCGGCATCGTCCACCTCGAGACCGAGGACGGCATGGTCGGCATCGGCGAGGCCTGGGGGCCGGCCAGGGTGGCCGCCGCCTATCTCGAGATCGTGAAGCCCTACTTCGTCGGCACGAGCGTGTTCGCCCAGCGCGGCGTGCAGCAGATGGTCTACGCGAAGCACTACCATTTCGGCACGCAGAACATGCTCGTCGCCCTGTTCAGCGGCATCGACATCGCCGCCCACGACGCGATGGGCAAGCTGCTCAAGGTGCCCGTCTGCGACCTGATCGGCGGGCGCCAGCGCAGCCACGTGCCGGTCTACGCCTCGGGCGGATACTTCACCCGCGACGCAGACCAGCAGGCGGCGCTCGCGCGCCAGCTCGAGCCGCATGCCGGCAAGGGGTTCCCGGCCTTCAAGATCAAGATCGGCCGCAACCCCGCCGACGACGAGGCGCGCGTCAGGCTGGCGCGGCGCGTGATCGGCGAGGACGCCGTCCTGACCGTCGACAGCAACGGCAACTACACGGCCGACCAGGTCGTGGAGAGCATCCGTCGCATCGCCGGCCACGGCATCGGCTGGTACGAGGAGCCGCTCGCGCCGCAGGACTGGAAGGGCTATGCCGAGCTGCGCCAGCGCTCGCCGATCCCCATCGCCACGGGCGAGGCGCTCTACGAGACCTTCGACTTCCGCCGGCTCGTCGATGGCAGGCTCGCGGACGTGGTCCAGCCCGACCTCGCGCTCTGTGGCGGACTCAGCGTCGCGCGCTTCGTGGGCGAGCTCTGCGCGGCCGAGCACCTGCGCCTGTCGCCGCATGTCTGGGGCACGGCCGTCGGGCTGGCGGCGGCTGTCCACTGGGTGGCGTCGCTGCCGAGCTACCCGCATGGCGCGCACGTGCCGTTCCCGACGCTGGTCGAGTACGACATCGGCGAGAACAAGCTGCGCGACGGCCTGTTCTCGACGCCCATGCTGGCGAAGGCGGGCATGATCGCGGTGCCCGAAGGCCCGGGGCTCGGCGTCGAGCTCGATCCTGGCGTCGTCGCGCGCTACACGGTCCGCTGAGGGCGCCGCCGCATGCCGCAGCCGCTTCTCGCGCTGGAGGACGTGCGGACCGAGTTCGCGACGCCGCGCGGCGTCGTGCGCGCGGTCGACGGCGTCGACCTCGCGATCGGCGCCGGCGAGACGCTCGCGGTCGTCGGGGAGTCGGGGTCGGGGAAGTCCGTCACGGCGCTCTCGATCCTGCGGCTCTTCGCGCGCGGCGACCGGGCGAGCGTCGCGGGCCGCATCGCGTGGCGCGGGCGCGACGACCGCGTCGTCGACCTCGCCGCGCTCGACGAGAAGGGACTGCGCGAGGTGCGCGGCCGCGACATCGCCGTGATCTTCCAGGACCCCTCCGCGAGCCTCAACCCGGTCTTCAGCATCGGCGCCCAGATACGCGAGGCCGTGCGCCGCCATCACCCGGGCGAGGACGCGGCGCGACGCGCGGTCGAGCTGCTGCGCGACGTCGGCATCGCGGACCCGGAGCGTCGCGTGGACAGCTTTCCCCACCAGCTCTCCGGCGGCATGCGGCAGCGCGCGATGATCGCCATCGCTCTCGCCTGCGCGCCGCGCCTGCTCATCGCCGACGAGCCGACCACGGCCCTCGACGTGACCATCCAGGCGCAGATCGTCCGCCTTCTCTCCGACCTCAAGCGCCGGCATGGCATGGCGCTGCTCTTCATCACCCACGACCTCGCGCTCGTCGGCGAGATCGCCGACCGCGTGGCCGTGATGTACGCGGGGCAGGTCGTCGAGACGGGCCCGGTGGCGGAGGTGCTCGGCGCGCCGCGGCATCCCTACACGCGGGCGCTGCTCGCATGCCGGCCGTCGCGCCGCTACCGCGACGATGGCCCCGACGAGCGCATCCTCGACGCGATCCCCGGCGCGCCACCGCGCGCCGGCGCCGTCGTGGCGGGATGCCGCTTCGCGCCGCGCTGCGCGTCGGCGCAGCCGGCATGCCGCGACGCGGCGCCACGACTCGAGGCCACGGGCGAGGGGCGGGAAGCGCGCTGCGTGCGCTGGCGGGAGCTCGCGTGACGGCCGCCGCGCCGCTGGTCGAGGTGGAGGGCCTCGGCAAGGTCTTCGCCCTGCCGCGGCGCGGCTTCGGCGCGCGGCCGGGGCTGCGCGCCGTCGACGGCGTGTCCTTCTCCATCGCGCCGGGCGAGGTGCTGGGTCTTGTGGGCGAGTCCGGGTCGGGCAAGTCGACGATCGGGCGCCTCGTCCTGCGCCTGCTCGAGCCGAGCGCGGGGCGGGTGCGCTTCGAGGGGCGCGACATCACCGGGCTCCCGACCTCCGCGATGCGCCCGCTGCGCCGGGCGATGCAGATGGTGTTCCAGGACCCCTATGCGAGCCTCAACCCCAGGCGCAGCGTCGGGGATGCCATAGGCGAGGTGCTCGCGCTGCATGGCATCGGCGACCGAGCCGGCCGCGCCAGCAGGGTGGGCGAACTCCTCGCGCGGGTCGGCCTGTCGCCGGGCGACGCGCCAAGGCGGCCGCGCGAGTTCTCCGGTGGCCAGCGCCAGCGCATCGCCATCGCCCGCGCCCTCGCGGTCGGGCCACGCTTCCTGGTCGCCGACGAGCCGGTCTCGGCGCTCGACGTCTCGGTGCAGGCGGGCATCCTCGCGCTGCTGCGCGAATTGCAGGACGGCCTGGGCCTCGCGATGCTCTTCATCTCGCACGACCTCGGCGTGGTCGAGGTGATGGCCGACCGCGTGATGGTCCTCTATCTCGGCCGGGTGATGGAGGTCGCGCCGACGCGCAGCATCTTCCTGTCGCCGCGCCATCCCTACACCGCGGGCCTTCTCGCCGCGGCGCCCCGCCTCGCCGGGACGCCGCGCCCGGCCGTGCAGCTGCGCGACGAGATCCCGAGCCCGGCCGACCCGCCCAGCGGCTGCGTCTTCCGCACGCGCTGCCCCTTCGCGCTGCCGCGCTGCGCGCAGGAGGTGCCCGTGCTGCGCGACACCGGGGGAGGGGGCAGCTTCGCCTGCCTGCGCGATGACCTCTCCTTCTGACCGGCATTCCCCCGCGCGCGGCCCGGTCCTCGTGCTGGGCGGGCGTGGCTTCGTCGGTGCCGCGGTGGTGCGGCACATGCTCGCCCGTGGACGGCGCGTGCATGTCTTCGGTCCGGAGAGCCCGGTGCCGCTGCCCGCGGGCGCCACGCAGACGATCGGCTCGATCGAGGATGCCGACGCGCTGGCGCGTGTCCTGGACGCGGCCCGCCCGGCCGATGTCGCGTGCCTCGCCGCCTTCTCGTCGGGCCCCGTCGGGCTGGCCCGGTCCGGCGAGGCGGATCCCGAGCGCATGCTCGCGGTCAACGTGCTCGGCTTCCGGCGGCTCCTCGCCGCCTGCGTGGAGGCCGGGATCGCGCGCGTCGCCTGGACCAGTTCCACCGTGGTGCTCGGCCGCGCGACGACGCTCGCGCTGCGCTGCGACGAGGACGCCCCGCGGCGGCCGGTCGGCAACTACGCGCTGAGCAAGACCCTCGCCGAGGAGATCGCGGCGCATTACCGCCTGCGCCACGGGCTCGAGGCGGTCGGACTGCGCATCCCGCTGATGCTCGGTCCCGGGCTCTGGTACGACGGCGCGGCCGCCGTGCTGAAGGCGATGGTCGCCGACGCGCTCTCCGGCGCGCGGCGTCGCGTGGCCGTGCCGGGCGTCGCGTTCGACGCCATGCATGTCGCGGATGCCGGCGACCTGGTCGAGGCGCTGCTCGCCGCGCCGCCCGGTCTCGCGCCGGTCTACAACGTGGCCGGCTTCACCACGAGCTACCGCGAGATCGCGCGCGTGCTGGGCGAACTGTGCCCGGGATACGCACCGGAGCTGGCGGAGGAGGAGCCGCCGATCGTCTTCCCGCTGGTGAGCCAGGCGCGGCTCGAGGCGGATACGGGCTGGCGCCATCGCCGCGACCTGCGCGCCACGCTGGCGGACATGATCGAGGAACGGAGGAGATCGACGACATGAGCATCGAGAAACGCCTGGCCGACCTGGGCATCGTGCTGCCGGCGCCGCGCGCGCCGGCCTTTTCCTACGTGCCGGTCGCCGTGCATGGCGACCTCGCCTGGGTGTCGGGCCAGCTTCCCTGGCGCGGCGATGGCAGCCTGCCGCTGGGCAAGCTCGGCGGCGGGCTCTCGGTCGCCGAGGGCAAGGAGGCTGCGCGTCTTTGCATCCTGAACGGCCTTGCCGTGCTGCGCGAGGCGATCGGCTCGCTGGACCGCGTGGCGCGGGTCGTGAAGCTCGTCGGCTTCGTCGCCTCGGCGCAGGGCTTCGTCGAGCAGCCTGCCGTCGTCGACGGCGCGTCAAGCCTGGTCGGGGAGGTCTTCG
>JBEGVV010000126.1:0-2663 GCA_041178225.1 Pseudomonadota bacterium
GACGCCGCAGACGGGCGTCACGGCGAAGATCGATGCCTTCGAGGTCGCGGGCAGCACGATCATCCTGCGCGCCGCCGACCGCCGCATCCCGATCACCGACGTCAACGTGGTGCGCTGAGGCCGGGGACGGCCGCCGCCGGCTTGCGCGCCACGGCCAGTATCATGTGGCCGACCAGCGTCGCCGGCACGAGCGGCGCCAGCAGCGTCGCCGCGGCCTTGGCCGGCAGCCCCGTCGGCGAGAGGCCCAGATTGTGCTGCAGCGCGCGCTGCAGCCCCTGCCGCTTGCCGATGATGCGCACGTCCTCGACGGAGAAGCCATGGGAGGCGAGCGCGTCGGCGAGTTCCGCGCGCGTCAGCCGCCACTGGTAGAAGCGCCGCGACGCCGAGAGCGGCTCCAGCCTGTAGCGGTCGAGCAGGATCGCGCGCAGGCTATGGCGCAGGTTGTCGAAGGGCACCGAGACGAAGAGCATCCCGCCGGGCCCGAGGATGCGGAAGGCCTCGCGCACGCAACCGCCCAGCCCATCCTGGAAATGCTCGAAGGTCCCCCAGGAGAAATAGGCGTCGAAGGCCGCATCGGGCAGGCCGGTGGCGCGAATGTCGCCGACCGCGAACTCCGCCTCCGGGAATTTCCGCTGCAGCACGTCGATCGTGGCGCGGCTGATGTCGAGGCCGAGCGTGGGGAAGCCGCGGCGCGTGAAATGCAGCGTCCAGTCGCCCAACCCGCAGCCGCCATCGAGCATCCGCGCGCCGGGCGGCAGCCGCTCGAGCCACGGGGCGATGACCCGGTATTCCTCCTTGCGCGGGATGCGGTCGGCGAGGCCCTGCGGCCCGCCGGCCTCCTGCCAGATCCGGGTCCACTGGGCCTCGACGGCCGCGATCTCCTCCGTGGCGCCGGCCTCGGAGGTGGTGAAGTCCATGCGCATGGTAATCGGCTGTAGTCCTGCCTTGCCCCCCTGTCAAACCCTTGATTCGACGACCATGCGGGAGTTCACGCCCTGAACGTGTCGCTTGACGTTCAGGACCTGAACAAGATACACCGCTCGCGACCGAGAGGACCCGGATCCAGTTGAACGACGGCACGAAGGCATTGCGCGAGCGCGACGGCGGCGACGAGATCGTCCTCGGCGTGCTGGACGCCGTCGAGCGCGACCATGCCATCACCCAGCGCTCGGTCGCCGAGGAACTCGGCATCGCGCTCGGCCTTGCCAACGCCTACCTGCGGCGCTGCGTGCGCAAGGGACTGGTCAAGGTCCAGCAGGTGCCGCGCAGGCGCTACGCCTACTACCTGACGCCGCAGGGCTTCGCGGAGAAGTCCCGCCTCGCCGCGCAGTACCTCTCGCATTCCTTCGCCTTCTTCCGCCGCGCGCGCGCGCATTGCGGCGAGCATTTCGCGGCGTTCGGCGCGCGCGGCTGGCGGCGCGTGGCGCTGTTCGGCGCCGGCGACCTCGCGGAGATCGCGATGCTGTGCGCGCGCGAGCACGACATCGAGCTCGCCGGGATCGTCGACCCGCGCCATGCGGGCGGCAGCTTCCTCGGCCTCGCCGTCGCCGCGGACCTCGCGGCGCTGGGCCCGGTCGACGCCGCGATCGTGGTCGACCTAGCCGCCGCGCAGCAGGCGCATGACGACGCGATAGCGGCGCTGGGCGCGGAGCGCGTGCGCGCGCCGGACTTCCTGCGCGTGCGGCGCCACCACCCAGCCGCGGGGCTGGACGCATGACCAACGCGACCAACATGCGCTGGTACGTCGCGCACACGCAGCCCAACGCGGAGCCGCGGGCGCTCGCCAACCTCCTGCGCCAGGGATTCGAGGCGTGGCTGCCGCGCTATCGTGGCCGGCGACGCCATGCCGGCCGCGTCGACGACATCGCGAAGCCGCTCTTCCCGCGCTATGTCTTCGTGGCGATGGACATCGACACGCAACGCTGGCGCGCCATCCAATCGACCTTCGGCGTCAGCCACCTCGTCTGCAGCGGCGACCGCCCGGCCGCCGTGCCCGAGGGCGTCGTCGAGGCCATCCGCGCGCGCGAGGACGATCGCGGCTGGATACGCCTCGGCACCGCCGCCACGCTTTCCCCGGGCGCGCCCGTGCGCGTCCTCGACGGCGCCTTCGCCGACCGCCATGGCCTCCTTGAAGCCGCGGACGACGAGGCGCGCGTGACCGTCCTTCTCGACCTCCTCGGCAGGCAGTTCAGCGTGAAGCTGCCGGCCGCGAGCGTCGTCGCGGCCTAACACCGGGCCGCAGCCTTCGAACCTGCCCACCGGGCGGCGGAATCCCCCGCCACCCGGCCGGCGGTAGCGTGCCCGGGCTCGGCGCATGCGAACGCCGGCCCACACCCCAACTCCGGAACCCCCGAAGATGAGCCCCCCGATCCTGCGCCGCTTCGACGCGCCGCTCGCCGACCTCGCGGGCCGCTCCGTGCTCGTCACCGGCGGCACCGGCTCGTTCGGCCGAGCCTTCGTGCGCCGCGCGCTCGATGCCGGTAGCCCTCGGCGCGTGATCGTGTTCTCGCGCGACGAGATGAAGCAGCACCAGATGGAACGCGACTTCGCGGGGCATCCGAACGCCGCGGCCATGCGCTACTTCATCGGCGACGTACGCGACGAGGGGCGGCTCGAACTCGCGATGCGCGGCGTCGACCACGTGGTGCACGCCGCGGCGCTCA
>JBEGVV010000127.1:0-9355 GCA_041178225.1 Pseudomonadota bacterium
CCACCAGCTCCTTGGCCTGCTTGATGGTGGTGCAATGGCCGCGCTGCTCCAGGCGGTGATAGATGAACGGCTTGAACAGCTCGAGCGCCATCTTCTTGGGCAGGCCGCACTGGTGCAGCCGCAGCTCCGGCCCGACCACGATGACCGAGCGGCCGGAATAGTCGACGCGCTTGCCGAGGAGATTCTGGCGGAACCGGCCCTGCTTGCCCTTGAGCATGTCGCTCAGGGACTTGAGCGGGCGCTTGTTTGCGCCGGTGATGACGCGGCCGCGGCGGCCGTTGTCGAACAGGGCGTCGACCGCCTCCTGCAGCATGCGCTTCTCGTTGCGCACGATGATGTCCGGCGCCTTCAGCTCGATCAGCCGCTTGAGGCGGTTGTTGCGGTTGATGACGCGACGGTAGAGGTCGTTGAGGTCGGAGGTCGCGAAGCGGCCGCCATCGAGCGGCACCAGCGGGCGCAGCTCGGGCGGGATCACGGGGATGACCTCCATGATCATCCACTCCGGGCGGTTGCCGGACTCGATGAAGAACTCGACCAGCTTGAGCCGCTTCACGAGCTTCTTGCGCTTGGCCTCGGAGGTCGCCTCCTTGAGGTCGGCGCGCATCGTGTCGCGCTCCTTCTCGAGGTCGATCTCCGAGAGCATGTCGCGGATCGCCTCGGCGCCGATCTTCGCCTCGAAGTTGCCCTCGCCATGCTCGTCCTGCGCCTGGACGAAGGCATCCTCGCTCAGGACCTGGCGCATCTTGAGCGACGTCGTGCCCGGCTCGGTGACGACGTAGCTCTCGAAGTACAGGACCTTCTCCAGGTCCCGCAGCGTCATGTCGACGAGCAGGCCGATGCGGCTCGGCAGCGACTTCAGGAACCAGATATGCGCGACCGGCGAGGCGAGCTCGATGTGGCCCATGCGCTCGCGGCGCACCTTCGACAGCGTGACCTCGACGCCGCACTTCTCGCAGATGATGCCGCGGTACTTCATCCGCTTGTACTTGCCGCACAGGCACTCGTAGTCCTTGATCGGACCGAAGATGCGCGCGCAGAACAGGCCGTCGCGCTCCGGCTTGAACGTGCGGTAGTTGATCGTCTCGGGCTTCTTGATCTCGCCGTAGGACCAGGAGCGGATGCGCTCCGGGCTGGCGATCGAGATCCGGATCTGGTCGAACTGCTGGGGGCCGGCGGGCTGGCCGAACACCGTCGCGACGTCCTGGTTCATCCTGGTCTCCTGGAGTGCGGCCGCCGCGACGAGGGGCGGCCGGTGGAACTGCGGGTGGTGGATCGCCGGTGGCCGGCCGGGGCGCTTGCGCGACCCGGCCGGCCCCGACGACGTCAGAAGGTCTTCTGGTTCAGCTCGACGTTCAGGCCGAGGGAGCGCAGCTCCTTGACCAGAACGTTGAAGGACTCGGGGATGCCGGCCTCGAAGTTGTCGTCGCCACGGACGACCGCCTCGTAGACCTTGGTGCGGCCCGACACGTCGTCGGACTTGACCGTGAGCATCTCCTGCAGCGTGTAGGCCGCGCCGTAGGCCTCGAGCGCCCAGACCTCCATCTCGCCGAAGCGCTGGCCGCCGAACTGGGCCTTGCCGCCCAGCGGCTGCTGGGTGACGAGGCTGTAGGGGCCGATCGAGCGTGCGTGGATCTTGTCGTCCACGAGGTGGTGCAGCTTCAGCATGTAGATGTAGCCGACCGTGACGTCGCGGTCGAAGCGCTCGCCGGTGCGGCCGTCCCACAGCGTGACCTGGCCGGAGCGGTGCAACCCGGCCTCCTCGAGCATCGAGACGATGTCCGCCTCGCGCGCGCCGTCGAACACGGGCGTCGCCATCGGCACGCCGGGACGCAGGTTGTGCGCGAGCTCGAGAACCTCGGGATCGAGCAGCTCGCCCTCGCCGTGCCGCAGCGCGTCCTTGCCGTAGAGCTTCTGGAGCTGCTTGCGCAGGTCCGCGAGCTTGCCGGACTTCTGGACCCGGTTGAGCGTCTCGCCGATCTGCGCGCCCAGCTTGGCCGAGGCCCAGCCGAGATGCGTCTCCAGGATCTGCCCGACGTTCATGCGGCTAGGCACGCCCAGCGGGTTGAGCACGACGTCGACCGGCGTGCCGTCCTCGAGGTAGGGCATGTCCTCGGCCGGCATGATGCGGCTGATGACGCCCTTGTTGCCGTGGCGGCCGGCCATCTTGTCGCCGGGCTGCAGCTTGCGCTTCACCGCGACGAAGACCTTGACCATCTTCATCACGCCGGGCGGCAGCTCGTCGCCGCGCTGCAGCTTCTCGATCTTGTCCTCGAAGCGCGCCTCGAGGGCCTTCACGGAGTCGTCGAACTGGCGCTTGATCGCCTCGATCTCGCCCTCGACCTTGTCGTTCTTGATCGTGATCTGGCGCCACTGGCCGGGCGTGTACTCGGCAAGCAGCTCCTCGGTGATGCGCGTGCCGCCCTTGATCGCCTTCAGGCCGCCAGCGGCCGTCTGGCCGAGCAGGCGCTCCTTGAGGCGCGCGGCGAAGCTGCGCTCGAGGATCGCCTTCTCGTCGTCGCGGTCCTTGGCGAGGCGCTCGATCTCGGCGCGCTCGATCGCCACGGCGCGCTCGTCCTTGTCGACGCCGCGGCGGGAGAAGACGCGCACCTCGACGACCGTCCCTGTCACGCCCGGCGGCAGGCGCATCGACGTGTCGCGCACGTCCGAGGCCTTCTCGCCGAAGATGGCGCGCAGGAGCTTCTCCTCGGGGGTCATCGGGGACTCGCCCTTCGGCGTGACCTTGCCGACGAGGATGTCGCCGGGCTTCACCTCGGCGCCGATGTAGACGATGCCCGCCTCGTCGAGGTTGCGCAGGGCCTCCTCGCCGACGTTCGGGATGTCGCGGGAGATCTCCTCCTGGCCCAGCTTCGTGTCGCGGGCCATCACCTCGAACTCCTCGATGTGGATCGAGGTGAACACGTCGTCGGAGACGATGCGCTCGGAGATGAGGATCGAGTCCTCGAAGTTGTAGCCGTTCCAGGGCATGAACGCGACGAGCACGTTCCGGCCGAGCGCGAGCTCGCCGAGCTCGGTCGACGGGCCGTCGGCGATGATGTCGCCGGCGACGACCACGTCGCCCTTCTTCACCAGCGGGCGCTGCGTGATGCAGGTGTTCTGGTTGGAGCGCTGGAACTTCAGCAGGTTGTAGATGTCGACGCCGGACTGCGCGTTCCCGATGTCCTCGGTGACGCGCACGACGATGCGCGTCGCGTCGACCTGGTCGATCACGCCGGCGCGCTTCGCGGTGATCGCGGCGCCGGAATCGCGCGCCACGACGCCTTCCATGCCGGTGCCGACGAGCGGCGCCTCCGCGCGGACGAGCGGCACGGCCTGGCGCTGCATGTTCGCGCCCATCAGCGCACGGTTCGCGTCGTCGTTCTCGAGGAACGGCACCAGCGCCGCGGCGACGGAGACGAGCTGCTTGGGGCTGACGTCGACGAAGTCGACCTGCTCGGGCTTCACCAGCGCGAAGTCGCCGCCCTTGCGGCAATTGGTCAGCTCCGCGACGATCCGGCCCTTGGGGTCGAGCTCGATGTTCGCCTGGGCGATGTGGTACTTCGCCTCCTCCATCGCGGAGAGGTAGGCGACCTCGTCGGTCACCCGGCCTTCGCGCACGCGCCGGTACGGCGTCTCGATGAAGCCGTACTGGTTGATGCGGGCATAGGTCGCCAGGGAGTTGATGAGGCCGATGTTCGGGCCCTCGGGCGTCTCGATCGGGCAGATGCGGCCGTAGTGCGTCGGGTGCACGTCGCGCACCTCGAAGCCGGCACGCTCGCGCGTCAGGCCGCCCGGCCCGAGCGCGGAGAGGCGACGCTTGTGCGTGATCTCCGACAGCGGGTTGGTCTGGTCCATGAACTGCGAGAGCTGCGACGAGCCGAAGAACTCGCGCACCGCCGCCGCGGCCGGCTTGGCGTTGATGAGGTCCTGCGGCATGACCGAGTCGATCTCGACCGTGGACATGCGCTCGCGGATCGCGCGCTCCATGCGCAGCAAGCCGACGCGGTACTGGTTTTCCATCAGCTCGCCGACCGAGCGGACGCGGCGGTTGCCGAGGTGGTCGATGTCGTCGATCTCGCCGCGGCCGTCCTTCAGGTCGGTCATCGTCTTGATGATCGCGAGGACGTCGTCCTTGCGCAGGATGCGAACGGTGTCCGGGCAGTCGAGGCCGAGGCGCGCGTTCATCTTCACGCGGCCGACCGCGGAGAGGTCGTAGCGATCGGACTCGAAGAACAGGCCCTTGAACAGCGTCTCGGCCGTCTCCGGCGTCGGCGGCTCGCCAGGGCGCATGACGCGGTAGATCTCGATCAGCGCGTCCTCGCGCGTCGTGTTCTTGTCGGCCTTCAGCGTGTTGCGGATGTAGGGGCCGACGGTGATGTGGTCGATGTGGAGGGTCGGGATCGTGGAGATCCGGTTCTCCTCGAACATCTTGAGCATCGCGGCGGTGATCTCGTCGCCGGCCTCGGCGAGGACCTCGCCCGTCTCCTCGTTGACGAGGTCGATCGCGATGTAGCGGCCCTTGAGCTCGTCGGCGGTGGCGCGCACGCGCGAGACGCCGTCCTCCTTGAGCTTGCGCGCCATGCGCGGGGTCAGCTTGGAGCCGGCCTCGGCGAGCAGCTTGCCCGTCTTGGCGTCGACGAGGTCGGCGATCAGCTTCTGGCCGCGCAGGCGCTCGGCGTCGAAGTCGGTCTCCCACCCGTTCTTGCCGAGCGCGTAGACGACCTGGCCATAGAAGTAGTTGAGGATCTCCTCGGCGCTCATGCCGACGGCCTCGCCAGGCTCCAGCGTCTTGCCTGCCGCGACGCGCTCGGCGCGCAGCTTCGCGGTCGCCTCGTTGTCGAGGGCGTAGAGGAAGCTCGTCACCGGCAGCTTGCGGCGGCGGTCGATGCGCACGTAGACGAGGTCCTTGGCGTCGAACTCGAAGTCGAGCCAGGAGCCGCGATACGGGATCACGCGCGCGGCGAAGAGGTACTTGCCGGACGAATGGGTCTTGCCCTTGTCGTGGTCGAAGAACACGCCCGGGCTGCGGTGCATCTGGCTGACGATGACGCGCTCGGTGCCGTTGATGATGAACGTGCCCTTGTCCGTCATCAGGGGCATGTCGCCCATGTAGACGTCCTGCTCCTTGATGCCGCGGATCGAGCGCGAGCCGGTGTCCTCGTCGACGTCCCAGACCACGAGGCGCAGCGTGACCTTGAGCGGCGCGGAGAAGTTCATGCCGCGCTGCTGGCACTCCTCGACGTCGTATTTCGGCGCCTCGAGCTCGTAGCGCACGAACTCGAGCTGGGAGCGCTCGGTGAAATCCTTGATCGGGAAGACCGACTTGAAGACCTCCTGGAGCCCCAGCGTCTTCCGCTGATCGGCGGGGACGCCCATCTGCAGGAAGGCCTTGTAGGAGCTCATCTGCACTTCGATCAGGTTCGGCAGCGGAGCGACCTCGGGGATGCGCCCGAAGCTCTTGCGGATACGCTTGCGACCCGTGAAGGACTGCAGCATCGGCTTCCTCTTTCTTCAAATTCGGCCCGGCGCGCGGGGCGCGCCATGCCGGAAAAACCTGTCCTGCGCCAGCCAGTTCCCGCCTGTCCCGCCTGCGCGGGCCGTTCGCCTGGCCGGCCAGCCGGGCGCCCCCGCGAAGGGACGCCCGGCCACCGCGAACGGAGCGGACTGCTTACTTGACCTCGACGGTCGCGCCGGCAGCCTCGAGCTGCTTCTTGAACTTGGCGGCGTCGTCCTTGCCGACGCCGTCCTTGACGGTCTTCGGCGCGCCCTCGACCAGGTCCTTGGCCTCCTTGAGGCCGAGGCCGGTGATGGCGCGGACTTCCTTGATGACGTTGATCTTGTTCGCGCCGGCATCCTTCAGGACGACGGTGAACTCGGTCTGCTCGGCGGCCGGAGCGGCGGCGGCGGCACCGGGCGCGGCGGCGGCGACGGCCACCGGCGCGGCGGCGGAAACGCCCCACTTCTCCTCGAGCATCTTCGTGAGCTCGGCGGCCTCGAGGACCGAGAGCGCGGACAGGTCGTCAACGAGCTTGGCGAGATCGGCCATTGTTCTTCTCCTGGATTGGCTTGGAAATGTGACTGGGGATTGTCGAAGTCCTGCTCAGCCTTCGGCCGACTTCTTGGCCTTGGCGTCGATGACGCGCGCCAGCTGCGTGGCGGGGGCGCGTATGACGGTCGCGAGCCTGGTCGCCGGCGCGGCGATGGTGCCCAGCAGCCTCGCCCGGATCTCCGGGAGCGAAGGCAGGGTCGCCAGCGCCTTGATGGCGTTCTGGTCGAGCACCTTGTCGCCCAGACCGCCACCGATGACCTTCAGCTTCTCGTTCTTGCCCGCGAATTCGACCGCCACCTTCGCGGCCGCGACGGGGTCGCGGCTGAAGGCGATGGCGGTCGGACCCTTGAACATGGGACCGAGTTGCTGGAAGGGCGTGCCTTCCAGCGCGCGACGCGTGAGCCGGTTCTTCGCGACTTTGAAGCTGGCGCCCGCTGCCCGCATCTTCCGACGGAGGTCGGAAACTTCGGCGACCGTCAGGCCGACCTGCTGCGTCACGACGACGAGCGAGGCGTCCTTCAGGGTTCCATGCAGCGAGGCGACCAGTTTCTCCTTCTCGGAACGGTCCACGGATCGTCTCCTGTTTGGTCCTTCATCCGCGCCGCGCCCGAAGGCGTGGCGGGAATCCGGACCGGTTGCACACGGGCCTCGCCCGACCCCGTAGACCGGAACCGTTCGAGACCCACCCGAACCTGCCCCAGAAGTCCAAGCCGCCCCGGGAGGCCCCTCGCGGGGCCAGCGGAACGGATTTCCCTCTGTCTATGCAGGCTGTCCTATTAAGCCCCTCCCCCTCGCGGGTTCCGGGCGCCTGCAGTCTCGGACAGGATGCCGTCCATCCGCCCGGAAGGACGGATGGACGGACCTTGCTTCCCCCGGCTGGCGGCATGCGCGCCACCGGCCAGGGGCACACGTCGTCAACCTCCCGCCGCGGCTCCGCCGAGGCCGGCGAGGTCGAGCTTCACGCCCGGCCCCATGGTGGAGCTGAGCGTCGCCTTCCTGATGTACGTCCCCTTCACGCCCGACGGCCGCGCGCGGCCGATCGCGTCGAACAGGGCCTTCAGGTTGGCAGCGATCTGGTCCTCGGTGAAGCTCGCCTTGCCGAGGCCGACATTGACCATGCCGGACTTGTCGGCGCGGAACTCGACCTGGCCGCCCTTCACGTCGCGCACCGCCTGCCCGACATTCGGGGTCACCGTGCCGAGCTTCGGGTTCGGCATCAGGCCGCGGGGGCCGAGCACCTTTCCGAGCTTGCCGACGACGGCCATCATGTCCGGCGCCGCGATGACGCGGTCGAAGTCGATCTGTCCCGCCAGCACCTTCTCGGCGAGGTCCTCGGCGCCGACGATGTCGGCTCCTGCCGCCTGCGCGTCCTGGGCGCGCGGGCCCTTGGCGAACACCGCCACGCGCACCTTCTTGCCCGTGCCCGAAGGCAGCGAGACGACGCCGCGCACGTTCTGGTCCGCGTGGCGCGTGTCGACGCCGAGCGAGATCGAGAGCTCGATCGTCTCGTCGAACTTCGCGGTCGCGCGCGACTTCACCATCTTGACCGCGTCGGAGACGCCATAGGCCTTGAGGCGGTCGATGCCCTCGTAGGCCGAGCGGACGCGCTTGCCGTGATAAGCCATGGTCAGCCCTCCACAACCTGGATGCCCATGGAGCGGGCGGAGCCGGCGATCATCTTCATCGCCGCCTCGATGTCGTGAGCATTGAGGTCCACCATCTTCTTCTCCGCGATCTCGCGGATCTGCGAGGTGGTCACCTTGCCGGCGCTGTCGCGGCCCGGCGTCTTCGACGCGGACTCGATCTTCGCCGCCTTCTTGAGGAAGTAGCTCGCCGGAGGCGTGCGCATCACGAAGGTGAAGGTGCGGTCCGAGAACGCCGTGATCACCACGGGGATCGGGGTGCCCGCGTCCATCTTCTGGGTCTGCGCGTTGAACTGCTTGCAGAACTCCATGATGTTGAGGCCGCGCTGGCCGAGCGCCGGTCCGATCGGGGGCGATGGGTTCGCCTGGGCCGCGGGGACCTGCAGCTTGATGTAGCCTACGATCTTCTTCGCCATGTCACGTCTTCCTTTCGGCTGCCGGCGGGCGACTGGTGCGTGGAGCCCCTGGACCGGTCATTCGCCTGTGCTGGTTTCGCGCCGCCCCTGCCCTCCCGCCACGTCGGGCGGCCGGGACGGAATCCTTCGTCTCGTCAGACCTTCTCCACCTGCGTGTACTCGAGCTCGACCGGCGTCGGGCGGCCGAAGATCGAGACGGACACCTTGAGGCGCGACTTCTCCTCGTCGATCTCCTCGACCACGCCGTTGAACGACGTGAAGGGACCGTCGGAGACGCGCACCTGCTCGCCGACCTCGAAGAGGATCGCGGGCTTGGGCTTCTCGATGCCTTCCTTGACCTGGTTGATCAGGCGCTCGGCCTCGCGCTCGGAGATCGGCTGCGGCTTGTCCTTGGCACCAAGGAAGCCGGTGACCTTCGGCGTGTTGCGCACGAGGTGCCAGCAGTCGTTGGTCATGTCCATCTTCACGAGCACGTAGCCCGGGAAGAACTTCCGCTCGGCGTTGACCTTCTTGTTCTTGCGCATCTCGACGACGGAGTCGGTGGGGACCATGACGTCCTCGATCATCGGCGCCATGCCGTGCTGCTGCGCACGCTCCTTGATCGCCTGGGCGACCTTCTTCTCGAAGCCCGAGAACACGTGAACCACGTACCAGCGCGCCGCCATCTCAGCCTCCGGCCCCAAGAACGAGTTTGACGGCATTGCTGACGACCCAGTCGACGAGGAAGAAGAACGCCGCCGCGAGGATGGACATCACGAAGACCATGCCGGTGGTGATCATCGTCTCCTTGCGCGATGGCCAGGAGACCTTGTTCGCCTCCTGCCGCACCTGGCGGAAGAACTCGCCGACCGACACCCTCGGGGGTGCCGGCGGCTGGCCGCCCGCCACTCCATTCGTCTGGTTGGTGCTCATCGCCCGCCCCGTCGCAGATGCCTTGTATCGCCGCAGTCGCCAGCCGCCGCGACGCTGGGCGCGCCGTGGACCTGGATGGCAGGAGCAGAGGGGCTCGAACCCCCAACCCCCGGTTTTGGAGACCGGTGCTCTACCAATTGAGCTATGCTCCTTCGCGCACTACCACCCTCCCGGGCGTTGCCGCGGGGACTGGCCCGCGGCACGCCCGGCAGGGATCACTCGATGATCTTCGCGACGACGCCGGCGCCGACGGTGCGGCCGCCCTCGCGGATGGCGAAGCGCAGGCCCTCGTCCATCGCGATCGGCGCGATCAGGTGCACCTCCATCGCGATGTTGTC
>JBEGVV010000128.1:0-8469 GCA_041178225.1 Pseudomonadota bacterium
CGGCGCCACGGAATCGCTCTGCTTCTCGCCGCCGCTGGTGATCACCGAGGCCGAGATCGACGAGATGTTCGACATCTTCGCCGGCGCCCTCGACGACCTCGCGCTGCGCGTCGCGCGCGAGGACCTGCGCGCGGCCTGAGGGAGGGGCCATGTCCGCGAGCTACATCGATCCCGTCGACGGGCGGTCCTATCCGCTCCATGAGCCGCGCTGGCGCTCGGACGCAGGCCGGCCTCTGATGGTGAGCGCGCTGCCCGGCATGGGTCGCGACGACATCGAGCGCCGCGAGCGCTCGATCTGGCGCTACCGTGCCGCGCTGCCGATGCCGATCGCGCCGGTCAGCCTCGGCGAGGGCTGCACGCCGCTCGTCGAGAAGGAGTGGGAGGGGGCGCGGCTGCGCTTCAAGCTCGAGTGGTTCGCGCCGACCTCCAGCTTCAAGGACCGCGGCGCGGCGGTGATGGTGTCCTACCTGCGACAGGCCGGGATCGGGTCGATCCTCGAGGACAGCTCGGGCAATGGCGGCGCGGCGATCGCCGCCTTCGGCGCCGCGGCGGGCATGAAGGTGCGCATCCTCTGCCCCGCGACGACGCAGCCGCCCAAGGTCGCGCAGATGCGCGCCTTCGGCGCCGAGGTGCAGCTCGTGCCCGGCCCGCGCGAGGAGTCCGAGAACGAGGCGATCCGGCAGTCGTCCAGCATCTTCTACGCCAGCCACAACTGGCAGGCCTTCTTCCTCCAGGGCACGAAGACGCTCGCCTACGAGCTCTGGGAGGACCTCGGCTTCCGCGCGCCGGACAACGTGATCATCCCCTGCGGCGCCGGGTCCAACGTGCTGGGCTGCGACATCGGCTTCGGCGAGCTGCTCGCCGCGGGCCAGATCGCGCGGCTGCCGCGGCTGTTCTGCGTCCAGCCCACGAACGTCTCGCCGATCCACGCCGCCTTCGAGGCCGGCGCCGACGTGCTGCAGCCGCGCGAATGGTCGCCGACCATCGCCGAGGGCACGGCGATCAAGCGCCCGGTGCGGCTCAAGCCCGTGCTCGACGCCATCCGCCGCTCCGGCGGCGGCACGATGGCGATCGCCGAGGACGAGATCGTCGCGGCGTTGCGCAAGCTGGCCGCCATGGGCCTCTATGTCGAGCCGACCTGCGCCACCGCGGCGGCGGCGGCCGGCCGGCTGCTCGCCTCGGGCCGCATCTCGCCGCGCGAGACGACCGTGGTCGTGCTCACCGGCACTGGGCTCAAGGCGAGCGCCTTCATGACGGAACTCTTCGGCAAGGCATGACGCCCGCGCCGCAGCGAATGGGGAGAGGACACATGGCCAGACCGAAGACCGCGAAGCGGGTCGACCCGCGCCGCCAGGCGATGCTCGACAGGGAGGCCGCCGCCGCGATGCGCGAGCTGATCGCGCGGATCCCGCGCCGCCAGCCCTACGCGGCCGAGCCCGAGCTCGTCTTCGTGCCGCGCCGCGCGCGCGCCGCCCGGAAGGCCGGCGCATGAGCGCGCGCATCCACACCATCGCCTCGGCCGCGCGCGCGCTCGCCGCCGGCCGCACCACCGCCGCCGCCCTGGTCGAGGAATCGCTCGAGCGCATCGCGGCCCTCGATCCCGGCCTGTCCAGCTTCGTGCTGGTCACCGCCGACCACGCGCGCAAGGCCGCGCGCGCGGCCGACGCGGCGCGCAAGCGCGGGCGCGACCTCGGCAAGCTGCATGGCGTGCCCTTCGCGCTCAAGGACATCTACGCCACCGCCGGCATCCGCACGACGGCGCATTCGGCGCTGCTGGCGCGCAACGTGCCAAGGCGCGATTCGACCGTCGCGGCGCGCCTCGCCGCGGCTGGCGGCACGATGCTCGGCAAGCTCGCGACGCACGAGTTCGCGACCGGCGGCCCGGCCTACGACCTGCCCTTCCCGCCGGCGCGCAATCCCTGGAACCGCGCGCATTTCACCGGCGGCTCCTCGAGCGGCTCGGGCGCGGCGGTCGCCGCCGGCCTGGTGCCGCTGGCGATGGGTTCCGATACCTCGGGCTCGATCCGCGGCCCCGCGGCGTTCTGCGGCGTCGCCGGCTTCAAGCCGACCTATGGACTCGTGCCGCGCACCGGCGTCGTCCCGCTGGCCTTCAGCCTCGACCATTGCGGGCCGCTGGCCTGGACGGTCGAGGATTGCGCGCTCGCGATGGAGGCCATCGCCGGCCCCGATGGCGAGGACCCGGCCGAGGCGCCGGCGCCGCTCGCCGGCGGCTTCGCGCGCGGGCTCGGCCGCGGCATCGAGGGCATGCGCATCGGCGTGGTGCGGCATTTCCACGAGCGCGACGTCGAGGGCGACGCGGTGGCGATCGCGGCCATCGAGGACTCGCTCAAGGTCCTGCGCAAGCTCGGCGCGAAGGTCGTCGACGTCAGGCTGGCGCCGCATGCCGACTGGGATGCCTGCGTGCGCGTGCTGCTCTACGCCGAGGCCTACGCGATCCACGAGCGCGACCTCGCCGAGCACCCGGAGCTCTATGCCGAGATCACCCGCACGCGGCTGCGCGCCGGCGCGGCGATCGGCGGCGCCGACGTGGTCCACGCGATGCGCTGGCGCCGCCAGCTCTGCGACCAGTACATGCGCGCGACCGAGGGCCTCGATGCCGTGGTCTGCGCCGCGGCGCTGGGCCCCGCGCCACGCATCGACGACATCACGGGCCGGCCCTATTTCGGGACGCGGGGCAAGCTGGTGATGGCGCCGTTCAGCCTGACCGGCGCGCCATCGCTGGTCGTCTGCGCGGGCTTCACGCCGGACGGGCTGCCGCTTGGCATCCAGGTCGCGGGCCGGCCCTTCGACGACGCCAAGGTGCTGCGCGTGGGCCATGCCTACGAGCGCGCGACGCCCTGGCGCGACCGTCGCCCACCCACCTGAGCCGCGCAATCGGATCCAGGTTCGCATTCCTCCCGCGGGGACGCCCATGACGAAGACGATCGACTACTATTTCTCCGTCAACAGCCCCTGGACCTATCTCGGGCATGCGCGCTTCGTGGAGATCGCGCGGCGCGCGGGCGCCCATGTCGCCGTCAAGCCGGTGGACATGGCGCGCGTGTTCGCCGCCTCGGGCGGCTTGCCGGTCGCCCAGCGCCCCCGGCAGCGCCAGCTCTACCGCATGGCGGAGCTCAGGCGCTGGCGCGCGCATCTCGGCATCCCGATCAACCTCGAGCCAAGGCATGCCCGCGTGCCGACCGGGATGGCCGCGCGCCTCGTCATCGCCGCCGACCTCAGGGACCTCAACGCGCTCGCCCTTGTCGGCTTCCTGGGCAGGGCGGTCTGGGAGGAGGAGCGCGACGTCTCCGACCCCGCGACCCTCAAGGCGATCGTGGCGGAGCATGGCCGCAACGCCGAGCTGCTCTGGGAGGCCGCGCAGTCGCCGGAGGTGGCGAGCGCGCACGACGCCTACACGCAGGAGGCGATCGACCGCGAGGTCTTCGGCGCGCCGACCTATGCCTACCGGGACGAGCTGTTCTGGGGCCAGGACCGGCTCGACTTCCTCGAGCGCGCGCTGGCGGGCTGAGGCGCGCGCCGCGTCAGGCCTCGGCCACGCGCTCCACGGGCACGCGACGGCAATCCATCTCGTAGTCGAGCTCGACGACGGGCGGACGGTTCAGGTGCCAGGTCAGGCCGTGGCGGATCGCGCCGCGCCGCGCCAGCTCGTCCGCGAGGAAGGGATGCAGGTCGTGCACGGTGTAGGCCTGCGTCGCCGTGACATCCGCCCAGCTCGCGCCGAGCGCGCCCAGCCGCCGCTCCATCTCGCCGAGGACCCAGCTGGCCTTGCGGCGCAGCCCTTCGGCGCTGGTGTCGCCACGCGCGACGATGTGGTCGCGGTAGTTGCCCTTGCCCTCGGGCGCCTCGCCGCTGCCCGCGACGACGAAGGATTTCCCGTCGCCTGGCGAGGCCGGCATCGTGAAGCAGAAGGCATGGAAGCCGGGCTCGGCGGGCGGCGTCGCCTCGGGGCAGGTGTTCGAGCGCGCGACCGGGTTGGTGCCTGCCTTGTAGATGCCCCAGCGCTCGAGCGTCCCGCAGTAGAGCTCGTTGAAGGCCTTGAAGCCGGCCTCGGTGAAGGGCGCGGGCGAGTGCAGCTCGCAGGCCGCGAAGGACGTGGTCGGGCGCCCCGCCGCCGCGAGGATGCGCTCGATGCGCGCGAAGCCCTCGGCCAGCGGGACGGGGCGCTGGAAGCGCACGCGCTCCAGCCTGAATCCCGGCTCCGCGGCGACGCCGCCCGAGTACTGGAAGACGCCGGGCATGTAGCGATAGCCGCCCGGCGCGAAGGAGACGGCGCCGCTCACGACTTGTAGTCCGGCTCTTCGCGGTCGAGCACGCGCATCATCGCGTTGAAGTGCACGATGTCGGCGCTGGGCTCGAGGCCGGGGTCGCGGTTGCCGTAGCTGCGCAGCGCCGCGTCGGGCACGGCATGCAGGTCGTCGCTCATCTGCCGCGCCAGCACCGTGTACATCGACATGCGCTCGGCGAAGTAGAAATGGTCGTAGGCCTCGGCCACGGTCGCGCCGAGCGTCGTCATGCCATGCATGGCGTGGAAGATGATCCGCTTGTCCGGCCCGACGATGCGGATGAGGCGGTCGGCCTCGTCGTCGTTCACGGGCCCCTGCATCTCGTCGTCGTAGCAGACCAGCCTGCCGAGCCCCATCGCGATGCCATGCGCCTTGCCGAGCCGGCCGCCGCGCACCAGCGAGATGGCGGTGGAGTAGGGGGCATGGGCGTGGAGGATGCACTTGGCGCCGGGCAGCGCCTTGTGCAGGCGGCCATGCAGGTAGAAGGCGACGGCGCGCACCTGGCCGTGGCCCGCGAGGCGGTTGCCCTTCTCGTCGACGACGATGAGGTTGGAGGCCGTGATCTCGCTGAAATGCAGCTCGCGCGGGTTGAGCAGGTAGCGGTCCGTCGAGCCCGGCACGATCATCGAGAAATGGTTCGCGATGCCCTCGTTCCATCCCGCGCGGTTGGCGAGGCGGAACGCGGCCGCGAGATGGACGCGGGCCTGCCACTCGGCGGCATCGGCGCCCTTGAGGCTGTCCATGGAGCGGATCACAGCAGTCATCGGTCTTCCCCCGGCGATGAAACGGTCGTGGCGCGAGACTAGCGCGTCTCGGTCCGGAACGTCTTGGACACGATGCGCCAGCCCTCGGCGGTCTTCAGGCAGGACAGGTAGTCGGTGAAGAAGCGCGGCGGCATGGCGCAGGCGACCTTCGCGAAGGCGGTCTCCGGTCCCGAGATGTCGATCGAGAGGATCGCGTCGTGGCGCGACAGGCCCTGCTCGGCCGCGGAGCGGCGCGCGCGGACCCGCGCGAGCCAGGCGTCGCGCGGCTCGGCGCGCACCTGGCCATCCTCGGCCGAGATGAGATGCGCGACCGGATGGAACGCGGCCTCCAGCTTCGCGACGTCGCCTTGGTGGAGGCCGTCGAGATAGGCCTGCAGCAGGGCTTTGATCTGGTCGAGATCGTCGGCCGAAGTCATGATGCCCTCCGTCGGGGAATGGAAACGCCGCACCACACCATATCCGCGCGCCGGCCGCGAGCCTCGCGCGCGGCCGCGCCATGATCGAGGTCGCGCTGGCGCCGCTCCTCGCCAAGATGGCGACGACGGCGGCGATCGTGATCGTCGCCGCGCTGGCGGCGGAGCGCGCGGGACCGCAGGTCGGCGGCCTGATCGCCTCGCTGCCGATCTCGGCCGGGCCGTCCTATGTCTTCCTCGCCATGGGGAACGACGACGCCTTCATGTCCGGCGTCGGGCTCGGCGGGCTGTTCTCGAACGCGGTGACGGCGCTCTACCTCCTCTTCCTCGCGACCTTCGGCGCGCGGCTGCCCGCGCTGCCGCTCTTCGTCTCGGGCCTGCTCGCCTGGGCGGTGGCGAACGCGATCCTGCGCCAGGTGCCCGAGACGCTCGCCTTCGCCCTTGCCGCCAATGTCGCGTGCTACGGCGTCGCGATCGCGCTGGCGCGGCGCATGCGCTTCCCGCCTCCGTCCGGCCGCGCGGCGCGGGGATGGATCGACCTGTTCCTGCGCGCGCTCCTCGTTGCGGCGCTGGTCGGCACGGTGGTGACGGTCAGCGACGTCGTCGGGCCGTCGATGACGGGCGTCGTCGCGCTCTTCCCGGTCTCCTTCACCAGCGTCGGGCTGATGATCCACGCGCGGCTCGGCGGCCAGGCCTGCGCGGCGGCCATGGCGAGCGGCCTCGCCGCGATGCTCGGCTTTACGGCCGGGCTGGTGCTGCTCCACCTCGGCGCGCAGCCGCTCGGGCGGTGGACGGCGCTCGCGCTCGGGCTGGCCTCCTGCCTCGCCTGGGCCGGCTTCCTGCTCTGGCTCAGGCGGCCGCGCCGGCGCGGCGCTCCTGCCAGGCCATGAACACGCCCGCCGCGACGATCATCGCGGCGCCGATCCAGACATAGCGGTCCGGCACCTCCCCGAAGACCGCGAAGCCGAACAGCGACGATCCCACGATCTGCCAGTAGTTGAAGGGCGAGATCACGCTTGCCTCGGCGTGGCGCATCGCGCGCGCGAGGCAGTAGTGGCCGACGCCGCCGAGGATGCCGAAGCTCGCCATCACGACCGCGTCGAAGGCGTCGACCGGCGTCGTCCAGTTGAGGGGCAGGAAGAGCGTCATCGCCGCGGTGCCGATGAGCGCGCTGTAGACGACCGACGTCTCCGGCGAGTCCTTGCCGGCGACGAAGCGCGTCAGCACCTGGTAGGCGGCGTAGAAGCTGGCGCCCGCGAGCGGCAGCAGGTCCCACCACTGGAAGGACTCGACGCCGGGCCTGATCACCACGACGACGCCGAGGAAGCCCGCGAGGACCGCGGCGACGCGGGCGAGCACGAGCCTCTCGCCGAGGAAGGCGCAGGCGAGGAGCGTCACGATGAAGGGCGTGACGAACTGGATCGTCGCCGCCTTGCCGAGCGCGATGTGCTTCACGGCGACGAAGGCGCAGACCGTCGACAGCAGCAGGACGAGCGAGCGCGCGACCTGCACCAGCGGGCGCTGCGCGCGCAGCAGCGCGAGGCCTCGCCCGGGCCAGAAGAGGGCGAGCACGAAGACGAGGTGCGAGGCATTGCGCGCCCAGATCACCTGCTCGGACGCGTAGCGCTCGCTCAGCAGCTTCGCGATCCCGGTCATGACCGGGAACAGGCTCGCCGCGGCCATCATCAGCAGGATGCCGACCAGCGGCCGCGGGACGAAGGCCCCGCCGCCGCGGCCGGCGCCGGGCGCGCTCACAGCCGTGGCGGCTTCGTGCCCGCGTTCGTCGCCGCCGCGACCAGCACCGCGGTGATGTCCTTGCCGCCGAGGCCCTGCGCGTTGCGCGCCTGGGACAGGCATTCGCGCGCCGCCGCGCCGGTGAAGACCGGCACGCCGGCCCCGTTGGCGGTGGCGACCGCGATCGACAGGTCCTTGTAGGCGAGGTCGATCGCGAAGCCCGGCTCGATGTCGCCGGCCAGCACCTTGCCCGGCCAGTAGTTCTTGAGGTGGTCGTTGTTGGCGAGCGAGTTGGTGATCACCTCGTACATCGTGCGCGCCTCGAGGCCGAGCTTGCCGCCGAGCGTCAGCGCCTCGGCCGTGAGCTGGCACGTCGCCATCGAAAGGAAGTTGAGCACGATCTTCATCGTGATGCCGGCGCCAGGCCCGCCGCAGCGGATGACCTTGTTGCCCATCGCCTCGAGCAGCGGCATCGCGCGCGCGAGGTCGGGCTCCGTGCCGCCGACCATGAACAGGCTCTCGCCGCGCTCGGCATGGGCGGGCGAGCGCCCGACGCCGGCATCGACCCAGCCGATCTCCTTGCCCGCGAGCGCGGCCGCGAAGCGGCGGCTGGCGAGCGGGTCGATCGTGCTCATGTCGAGATGCATCTGGCCCGCGCGCCCGCCGCGCATCATCTCGCCGAACACGACCTCCACGTCGGGCGTGTTGGGCAGCATCGTCACGACGACGTCGCTGGCCGCCACGACCTCCGCGATGCTCGCCGCGGGCGTCGCGCCGCGCTGCGCGAGGATGGCCGTGCGCTCGGCCATCGCGTCGTGCCCGACGACCGCGAAGCCCTTCGACAGCAGCGAGCCCGCCATGGGCTTGCCCATGTTGCCCAGCCCGATGAAGCCCACGCGTTCCCTGCCCATGTGCCCGTCTCCCCTTGCGAAGCGTGTCAGCCGATGCGCTCGAAGCGCCAGCGGCGCGAGCGGTTGGAGGAAAGCTCGAAGCCGCCGCCCGAGAAGCGAAGCGCCGGCCGCTGGCGCCACGGCCCGGCCTGCGTCGTGGTCGTGGCGTGGCAGCCCGGCAGGGTCGCGCGCAGCGCATGCGGCGCGTCGGCGACCGGGCCGCCGCCCCAGCAGATCGCGAGCCCGTCGCCGCGCGCGACGACCTCGTGCACGACATCGAGCTCCTCGCAGCGATAGCGTCCGGCATGCGCGAGGTCGGCGCGCCCCCCGGCGCGGGTCCACGTCCTGTCCGGCGCGCCGCCGA
>JBEGVV010000129.1:0-16422 GCA_041178225.1 Pseudomonadota bacterium
GTTCCTGGAAGGCGTGGATCCGCGGCGCGCTGATCGGCTTCCCGATCGGCGCCCTGCCCGCCGGCGGCGCGGAGGTCCCGACCTTCCTGTCCTACTACGCGGAGAAGCGCCTCTCCCGGCACCCCGAGGAATTCGGCAAGGGCGCGATCGAGGGCGTCGCCGGCCCGGAGGCCGCGAACAACGCATCGGCCGCGGGCGTGCTCGTGCCGATGCTGACGCTGGGCCTGCCGACCTCGGCGACCGCGGCCATCATGCTCTCGGCCTTCCAGTCCTACGGCATCCAGCCCGGCCCCATGCTGATGCAGAACCAGCCCGCGCTGGTCTGGGGACTGATCGCGAGCCTCTTCATCGGCAACGCGATGCTGCTCGTGCTCAACCTGCCGCTCGTCGGCCTCTGGGTCAGGCTGCTGCGCATCCCCGCGCCGATGCTCTACGCGGGCATCCTCGTCTTCGCGACGATCGGCGCCTACAACAAGTCGCAGTCGCCGGTCGACATCGTGATCCTCTACGCGATCGGCGTCCTTGGCTACGCGATGCGACGCTACGACTTCCCGACCGCGCCGGTGATCATCGGCATGATCCTCGGGCCCTTCGCGGAGCAGGCGCTGCGCCAGGCGCTCACGATCAGCGCGGGCGACTGGACGACGCTGGTCACGCGGCCGATCTCGGCCTCGATCCTGCTCGTGGCGCTGCTCGCGGTGGCGGGCCCGAGGCTGTGGAGCCTGGCGCGTCGGCCGCGTTGATCACGCGGCGCGGCGCAGGCGCTGCGCCGCCAGCATCGCGGCGGCGAGCGCGAGGCCACCGGCCTTCACCCAGGCGATGTGCTCGGGCCGCAGCGCCGCGGAGGCGGCGTCGACGATGCTCGGGAAGAGCAGCGCCACCCCGGCGAGGAAGCCGATGGCGCGGACCCAGCCCGGCGCGCGGCCGAAGAGCCAGCCCTGCGCCGCGACCGCGAAGCCGACGATGCCGACCGCCGTGGTGAAGGTGACCCACAGGATGTCCATCCAGTCGCCGCCCTTCGGGACCGAGAGGAGCAGGCCCGCGCCCAGCGGGTCGAGCACGAACACGAAGGGCACGAGGAAGGCCGGCATCGTGTACTTCCAGCTCTCGAGCGTCGTCGCGTAGGGATTGCCGCCGGTGATCGCCGCCGCGGCGAAGGGGGAGAGCGCGGTCGGCGGCGACACCTCGGAGAGCACGGCGTAGTAGAAGATGAACATGTGCGCGGCGAAGTCGGGCACGCCGAGCTTTATCAGCGCCGGCGCGGCGATGACCGCGCAGATGATGTAGCTGGCCGTGACCGGCACGGCGAGGCCGACGATCCACACGATGAGCGCGGTGTAGACGGCCGTCAGCACCACGCTGCCACCCGCGTAGGCGATCGCGATCGAGCTGAACTTGAGGCCGAGGCCCGTCAGCGTCACGACGCCGACGATGATGCCGGCGGCGGCGCAGGTCGCGGCCGTGCCGAGCACGCCGATCGTGCCGTTCGCCAGCGCGTCGGCGAGCTTGCGCGGGGTCAGCGCGGTCTCGCGCGACAGGTAGCTCACCAGCGCGGCGAGCACCGTCGCGTAGAACACCGAGAGCACGGGCGAGTAGCCGAGCACCATCAGCACGACGACCGAGACGAGCGAGGTGAAGTGGAAGCCCTGCCTCTTCGTCAGCTGCCAGAGCGTCTCGGTCCGGCCGAGGTCCACCTTCGAGATGGCGAAGCGGCCCGCATCCATCTCCACCATCACGAGCAGCGTGAAGTAGTAGAGGATGGTCGGGACCACGGCCATGCGGATGACGTCGAGGTACGAGATCTTGAGGAACTCGGCGATCAGGAAGGCGGCCGCGCCCAGGACGGGCGGCGAGATGATCGCGCCCAGCCCGCCGGCCGCGAGCAGCCCGCCCGCGGCGTTGCGGCCATAGCCCGCCTTCTCGAGCAGCGGATAGGCGACCGAGCCGATCGTGACCGTGGTCGCGACGCCGGAGCCCGACGGCCCGCCGAGAAGGAAGGACGAGAGCACGATGGCGCGGCCGGCGCTGTTCGCCTGCCCGCCCATCGCGCGGAACGAGAAGTCGATGAAGAACTTCCCCGCGCCGGACGCCTGGAGGATCGCGCCGAAGATCGTGAACAGCACGATCAGGCTCGAGGACACGTCGACGGCCGTGCCGAAGATCCCCTCGAGGGTCATGTAGAGATGCCCGACGATGCGCTCGGCGTCGTAGCCGCGATGCGTCCAGGGCGGCGGCAGGTACGGCCCCCAGAACGCATAGGCGATGAACGCGAGCCCGAGCACCGGCATGATCCAGCCCGTCGTGCGTCGCGTGGCCTCGAGCACCAGCAGGATGAAGAGCGCGCCGACCAGCATGTCGTCGCGCGTCGGCAGGCTCGCGCGGTCGCCGAAGTCCTCGCCGCCGACGACCATGTACCCGACGGTGAGGATCGAGCCCGCGACGGCGAGGAGGTCCCACCAGCGTATGCCGTCGCGGAAGCGCGCGGCGACCGGGAAGAGCAGGAAGACCAGCACCATGACGAGCCCGACATGGACCGGCCGCAGGACCTGGGTCGCGACGATGTCGTAGGCCGCGTAGAGGTGGAAGAGCGTGCTGCCGATCGCAAGCGCCATCACGCCATGGCCGATCCAGCCACGCAGGCGGTTCGCCGCGCCCTCCTCCTGCTCGACGAACTCCTCCGCCTTGCGGAGCTTGTCCTCGTCCACGCCAGCCTGCGGCTTCGTCTCGCTCATGGCCTCGTCCCCCGGATCGGTCGCGGGCTTGCCCACCAAAGCATCGCGGCGCGCCCGCCTTCCGGCAAGCGCGCCGCTTCAGGCGCTCCGTCGCGGGCGTCCCTTCCTCAGCTGCCGAGCTTGATCCCGCGCTCGGCGAAGTAGCGCACGGCGCCGGGATGGAACGGCACCGGCGAGTTCTCGCGCTTCTGGTTGGGCAGCGTGACGCTGCGCGCCTCGGCGTGGACCGTCGCCCATTCCGCGGTGTTCTCGAAGATCACCTTCGTGATGCGGTAGGCGACGTCCTCGGGCATGCCCTCGTGGACGACGAGGATGTTCCAGACGTCGGCGTTCGGGTTGTCCTTGTCCTGGCCCGGATAGGTGCCCGAGGGGATCGCACCCTTCGAGTAGAGGTTGCCCCACTTCGCGTTCATCGCGTCGACATGCTCGGCATGGTCGACCATGCGGATCTTGACGCCCGGCGTCGCGGCAAGGTCGGTCACGGCGGCGGTCGGCAGGCCGCCCACCCAGAGATAGGCGTCGATCTTGCGGTCCTTGAGCGCGTTGGTGGACTCGGCGACGCCGAGGCGCTCGCGCTTGATGTCCTTGTCCTTGTCGATGCCGGCCGCCTCGAGGAGGCGGAAGCCCATGACCTCGGTCGCGCTGCCCGGCGAACCCGTCGAGACGCGCTTGCCCTTGAGGTCCTTCATCGTCGCGATGCCGGTGCCGTCGACGGTCACGACATGCATGCGGTTCGGGTAGAGGACGGCCAGCGCGCGGTTCGGCACCGGCGCGCCCTTGAACTTGTCCTCGCCCTTGGCGGCATCGAGGCTGGCATCGGCCATCGTGAAGCCGATGTCGGCCTTCTTCGCGCCGATGAGCTTGAGGTTGTCGACCGAGCCGCCCGTGACCTCGGAGGTCGCCTGCCAGCCGGGGACGTGCTTGGCGAGCATGTTCGCGAGCCCGCCGCCGAGCGGGTAGTAGACACCGCCGGTGCCGCCGGTGACGATCGAGAGGGTGCGCCTCTCCTGGGCGCCAAGGCCGGAGAGCGGCGCGAGCGACAGCATGGCCGCGCCCTGGATGAGCCTGCGACGATCGAGCATTGCGTGATCTCCCTTGTTCTCGGGCGCTCCTAGGGTCGGAGCGCCCCGGTTCGAGTCCAGCACTTAGGGGAAGCCCCCCGCGCCGGCAAGTTTCATTTCCGGCCGGTGGAGGCGAGGTATTCCTCCACCATCCGGGTGGCCCCGGAGATCAGGCCGAGCTTCTCGCCGCTGGCCACCCTGCCCTCGTTCACGCGGCCACGTTCCTGCATCGCGAGCGCCTGGTCGGCGACGGCGTCGGCGTCCTCGAGCGGCAGGACCAGCACGCCGGAATCGTCGGCGAGCACGACGTCGCCCGGCTTCACCGCCACGCCGCCGCAGGAGACGATGCTGTTGAGCGTGCCGCCGAGGTTGTAGATGCGCGTGGTGATCGGCGAGATGCCCTTGCACCACATCGGGAAGTCGCTCTCGCGGATCTCGGCCAGGTCCGTGCAGGCGCCATCGACGACGCCCGCGACGGCGCGCGCGGCCTTGGCCGCCTTGGTGACGCCGCCGCCCCAGCAGGCATGCTTGTCGTCGCCAAGCCGGTCGACCACCACGAAGTCGCCGGCGCGGAGCTGGCCGAGCGCGTGGTGCATCATCGTCGAGTCCTGCGACGGGACCTGCACCGTGACGGCGCAGCCGACGACGCGCTTGCCCGGGAGCAGGCACTGGATCCTGCGATCCATGAAGCCCCAGTGGCGGAAATGGCCGACCGTCGCGGTCTCCACCTGCAGGAGCTTGTCGACGAGCTTCTGCGGCAGAGGCGCGGGCATCGGGTTGATCCGGTAGTCGGGCATGGAAGGCTCCTCGTGCGCGCCTGGTTTCAACGGCCGACGGCGCGCGCGACGCCGACGAGCCTCTCGATGACGATGACGATGGCGGCCGTCGCCGCGATCAGGACCACGGAGAGCGCGGCGACCAGGGGGTCGGCGCGACGCTCGACGTAGTGGAAGACCTCGACCGGCAGCGTCGAGAGGCGCGGCCCGCTCAGGAACAGCGAGATCACGACCTCGTCGAACGAGATCAGGAAGGAGAGCGTCGCCGCCGCGAGCAGCCCGGGAAGCGCGAGCGGCAGCGTGACGCGACGGAAGACCTTCCAGGGCGAGGCGCCGAGCGTGGCGGCGGCGTCCTCGACGTCGGGTGGCAGCGTCGAGAGCGAGGTCACGAGGATCCGGATGACGAAGGGCAGCGTCACGATCAGCTGGCCGCAGACGAGGCCCGGGAAGGTCGCCACCAGCCTGAGCCTGGTGAAGAGCAGCAGCGCGCCGAGCCCGATCACCACCGTCGGCAGCACCAGCGGCGAGGTGAAGGCGCCGAACAGCGCGTCGCGGCCGCGGAACCTGCCGCGCGCGACCGCGTAGGCCGCCGGCACGCCCAGCAGCAGAGCCAGCGTCGTGACGATGGAGGACACGACGAGGCTGTTGCGGAACGCCTCGAGGATCCCCGCGTGGCGCGCCAGCGCGGCGTACCAGCGCGTCGACCAGCCCGAGGGCGGGAAGACGATGAAGCTGTCGGCGCTGAAGGAGATCAGCACGACGAAGACGAGCGGCGCGAGCAGGAAGCAGTAGACGAGCGCGACGACCGCGCGCAGGAAGGGTCCCTGCCCGGTCATCGCACGAGCCTGCGCGTGAGGGCGCCATAGGCCGCGAGCAGCAGGCCGAGCAGCACGAGCATGTGCATGGCGAGCGAGGCCGCGAGCGGCCAGTCGAGGCTGACGAGCGCCTGCTCGTAGATCTCCGTCGCGAGGGTCATGACGCGCGCGCCGCCGAGCAGCTTCGGCGTCACGAAGGCGCTGACCGCGAGCACGAAGGCGAGCAGCCAGGCCAGCACGATCGCAGGCAGGCTGAGCGGCAGCGTCACGCGCAGGAACACGACCGAGGGCCGCGCGCCGAGCGTCGAGGCGGCCTCCTCCAGCGCGCGGTCGAGGCGGCCGAGCCCGGCCATCAGCGCGAGGATCGTGTAGGGCATCAGGCTCTCGGTCAGGCCGATGGCGACGCCCGTCCAGTTGTACATCAGCCGCACCGGCTGCTCGGCGAGCCCGGTCCACTTGAGCACGGCGTTGACGATGCCGCGGTCGCCGAGCACCGCGAACCAGCCGAAGACGCGCACCACGCCGTTGACCAGCAGCGGCGAGACCGCGAGCACGACGAGCAGCGGCCGCCACCGCGAGGTGGTGCGGAAGAGGAAGAGCGCGACCGGGTAGGACAGCGCGACCGCGCAGGTGCAGGCGACGACCGAGAGCTCGATCGAGTTCCAGGCGAGCTCGAGGTAGAACGGATCCGCCCAGAGCCCCGCATGGGTATCGAGCGCGAAGGCGTCCTGCATGGCGCCGCCCGGAAGGGTCCGGTTGAAGGACATCCTGCCGAGGACGGCGATCGGCCAGCCGAAGACGAAGGCGAGCGCGAGCCCGGCCGGGAGCGCCAGCAGCAGCGGCGCGCGCCAGCCGGCCATGGACCAGCCCTTCATGCCCCGGCCCGCGCCGGCTGCCCGGCCGGGAAGGCCCGGGCGCCCGCGGGCGACCAGCCGACCTCCACCGCCTCGCCCTCCGCGAAGCCCCGCCAGTCGCCGCCATCCGTGCCGCGCTCGACGACGAGGCGACCGGCGGCGGTCTCCACCTCCACCTGCGCGACGTCGCCGACATAGGACAGCGAGCGCACCTTGCCCGGCAGCGAGGCGTCGCCTTCCGCGCCCCCGCCGCCCGCGCGGCGCAGGCGCAGGCGATGCGGCCGCAGCATCAGCTCGACGGCCGCGCCATCGGCCTCGCCATGCAAGGCCGCGACGCGCGTCCCGGCGAGATCGACGCCGCCCGCGCGCGCGACGCCCGCGAGCCAGTTCGCTCGACCGACGAAGCCGGCGACGAAGCGGTTGGCCGGACGCTCGTAGAGGTCCTCGGGCGTGCCGACCTGCGAGACGCGGCCGCTGTCCATGACCGCGACGCGGTCGCACATCGACAGCGCCTCGACCTGGTCGTGCGTCACGAAGACGGTGGTGATCGCGAGCGTGCGCTGGATCTCGCGGATCTCCAGCCGCATCTGCTCGCGCAGCTTGGCGTCGAGGTTGGACAGGGACTCGTCGAGCAGGAGCACGTCCGGGCGGATGACCAGCGCGCGCGCCAGCGCGACGCGCTGCTGCTGGCCGCCGGAGAGCTCGCGCGGCCGGCGGCGCTCGTAGCCCTCGAGGCGGACCAGGCGCAGCGCCTCGGCGACCAGCCTGGCGCGCTCGGCGGAGGAGACGCTGCGCATCTCCAGGCCGAAGGCGACGTTGGCCGCGACGTCCATGTGCGGGAAGAGCGCGTAGTTCTGGAACACCAGCCCCATGTTGCGCCGGAAAGGCGGCAGCGCCGTCACGTCGCGCCCGCCGACCTCGATGCGCCCCTCGTCGGGCGGCACGAGGCCGGCGAGCATCCTGAGGCATGTCGTCTTCCCGCAGCCCGACGGCCCGAGCAGCGCGAGGAACTCCCCGGCCGCCACCTCGAGGGACATGCCGTCCACCGCGGCGGGGCCGGGCCCGTAGCGCTTGGTGAGCCCGGAGAGCCTGAGCCCGGTCATGGCGTGGCGCCTTCCGCCGCGCGCGGCCGATCGTGCTGCGTCATGGGCGAGGCTTCACTTCGCCGTGATGACCTCGCGGCGCCACCTGTTGTTCCACTGGTCGCGCACCTTGACGATCTCGGCCCAGTCGACCTGGATCATGCGCCGCATCATCTCCGGGCTCGCCGCGGTGCGCGCCAGCGCCTCGGGCGCGATCTGCGCCATGCGGTTGGTGGGCGCGTAGAACATCTTCTCGGTGAAGGCCTTCTGCGCCTCCTGCCCGATCGCGTAGTTGAGGAACGCCGCCGCGGCGGCGCGGTTCTTCGAGCCCTTCGTGACGTTGATGGTGTTGATCTGGAAGATGCTGCCTTCCTCGGGCAGCACGACGCCCAGCTTGCCCTTGGACTGGTCGCGGAAGAACTGCGCGCGCGCGTTCCAGCCGTTGGCGAAGGCCATCGTGCCGTTGAGCACGAGCGTGTAGGGGTCGGGCGTGGTCTCGAAGGCGGCGATGTTCGGCGCGAGCTCGCGCAGCCGCGCGATGCCCGGGTCGATCGACTTCGCATGGTCGCCGCCGGCCATCTTCGTCGCCATCGCCGTCAGGCCGAGGCCCAGGATGTTCGGCGGCGCGTCGATCGCGATGCGCCCCTTCCAGCGCGGGTCCCAGAGCGCGGCGAACTTCGTCGGCGCCGGGGTCACCTTCTCCGCGTCGTAGACGAGGACGAGGTGGTCGAAGGTTACCGCCGGGCCGAATCCCGGGCCGTGGGTGCGCGCGGAGGGGTGCAGCTCCGACATGTTCGGCGCGTCGGCGTCCGAGATCGGGTCGAGGAGCTGCTCGGTGTTGCCGATCATCGCGGTCGTGACGTCGAAGATGATCACGTCGGTCTGCGGGTCGGCCTTCTGCGCGCGCAGCATGCCCAGCGTCTGCGCCGAGGTGCCTGCCGCGAAGTAGTTCACCTTCACGTTCGGGAAGCGCCGCATGAAGGGCTGGACGACCGACGCGACGTAGTTGTCCTGGAAGATGCCCGAATAGGCGACCAGCGTGATCTCGCCGCTCTGCGCGCTGGCCGTGCCGGCGCTCGCCGCGAGCATCGCCGCGCCTGCGGCCATGGCCGTGAACCTGTTCATGTCCCTGCTCCCCATCCCCTTGGATGCCGTCCCGGCGGACGACCTTGGCGAACCTAACAATCGCACCACGCGGAAGTCCATCGCACCGGCCGCCGCTGCCGCCTTGAGCGCGCGCTGGCGAGCGCGTAGCTTGCGCGCCGTTTTCGGAATCGGAGCACGCACATGGAACTGACCGGCGAGAGGATCCTTCCCGCGTCGCGCGCGCGCGTCTGGGCCGCGCTCAACGACCCCGCGATCCTCAGCCGCTGCATACCCGGCTGCCAGGAGATCCAGAAGTCGTCCGACACCGAGTTCACGGCCAAGGTCGGGCTCGCGGTCGGTCCCGTGAAGGCGACGTTCAACGGCCAGGTGACGCTCTCCGACCTCGATCCGCCCAACGGCTACCGCATCTCCGGCACGGGCCAGGGCGGCGTCGCCGGCTTCGGCAAGGGCAGCGCCGTCGTGACGCTCGAGGACGCGCCGGATGGCGGCACGCTGCTCAGGTACAGCGCCGACGCCTCGGTGGGCGGCAAGCTCGCCCAGATCGGCTCGCGCCTCGTCGAGGCGACGGCGCGCAAGCTGGCCGACGAGTTCTTCACCCGCTTCGCGGCCGAGTTCCCCGCCGAGGAGCCCGCGAAGCCCGAGCCGCGCGTGCCCGCCACGCCCGAGGAGCGGCCCGTCGCCGGGCCTCGCCTGTCGCCCTGGATCTGGATCCCGCTGCTCGTCGCGGCCGTCGCCGCGATCGCCTGGTTCGCGCGCGGCTGAGCGCCGCCCCGCCGCCGCCCGCGCTTGACGCCGAGCGGGCACGCGGCGGAACATCCGAGGGATATCTGTTCCGGCGAGGGGGAAGCACCGCCCGCCGAGTTTCGTCATCGAGAGGGAGTGACGCCAATGCCTCAAGTTTCGCTGACCGTGAACGGCCGCCCGGTGAAGGTCGAGGTCGAGGGCCGCACGCTCCTCGTGCAGGTGCTGCGCGAGAAGCTCGGCCTGACCGGCACCCATGTGGGCTGCGACACCAGCCAGTGCGGCGCCTGCGTCGTGCATGTCGACGGGAAGTCCGCCAAGGCCTGCACGCTGCTCGCCGCCCAGCTCGAGGGCGCCAGCGTCACCACGATCGAGGGCCTCGCCGGCGCCGACGGCAAGATGCACCCGATGCAGGAGGCCTTCCGCGACAACCATGGCCTGCAGTGCGGCTTCTGCACCCCCGGCATGGTGATGAGCGCGATCGACCTCGCGAAGACCAACCCGAACGCCAGCGAGCACGAGATCCGCGAGTGGCTCGAGGGCAACATCTGCCGCTGCACCGGCTACCACAACATCGTGAAGTCGATCCAGGCCGGCTCCGCCGCGATGCAAGCGGCCAAGTGAAAACGGACAGGGAGGGAAACCCAGATGGGTGCTGACGGCATCGGCGCCGCTGTGCGGCGCAAGGAAGACGTTCGCTTCCTCACCGGACGCGGAACCTACACCGACGACATCGCCCGCCCCGGCCAGACCCACGCGCATATCCTGCGCTCGGGCCAGGCCCATGCGCGCATCCGGTCGATCGACGTCTCGAAGGCCAAGGCGGCGCCAGGCGTCGTCGCGGTCTTCACCGGCGCGGACATGGCGGCCGACGGCGTCGGCGGCCTGCCCTGCGGCTGGCTCGTGAAGAACAAGGACGGCTCGCCGATGAAGGAGCCGGCGCATCCGCCGCTCGTCGTCGACCGCGTGCGCCACGTGGGCGACCAGATCGCGGTGGTGATCGCGGAGACCCGCGCGCAGGCCAAGGACGCGGCCGAGCTGATCGAGATCGACTTCGAGCCCCTTCCCGCCGTCGTCGACTCAAAGGACGCCCTCAAGCCCGGCGCGCCGCAGGTCCACGGCGACGCGGCCCCCGGCAACCTCTGCTACGACTGGGAGCTCGGCGACAAGGCCGCGGTCGACGCCGCCTTCGCCAAGGCGCACAAGGTCGCGAAGATCGACCTGTTCAACAACCGCCTCATCCCCAACGCGATGGAGCCGCGCGCGGCGACGGGCGACTTCGACCCGGCGAGCGGCGACTACACGCTCTACACGACTAGCCAGAACCCGCACGTCATCCGCCTGCTCATGGGCGCCTTCGTGCTCCACATCCCGGAGTCGAAGCTGCGCGTCTATGCGCCTGACGTCGGCGGCGGCTTCGGCTCGAAGATCTACCACTACGCCGAGGAGGCGATCGTCACCTGGGCCGCGGGCAAGGTGAAGCGCCCGGTCCGCTGGACGGCCGACCGCTCCGAGAGCTTCATGTCCGACGCGCATGGCCGCGACCACCACAGCCATGCCGAGCTCGCGCTGGACAAGGACGGCAAGTTCCTCGCCCTGCGCGTCGACACGACGGCGAACATGGGCGCGTACCTGTCGACCTTCGCGTCCTGCATCCCGACCTACCTCTACGCGACGCTGCTCGCGGGCGTGTACACGACGCCGGCGATCTACGTCGAGGTGAAGGCGGTGTTCACGAACACCGTGCCGGTCGACGCCTATCGCGGCGCCGGCCGCCCCGAGGCGACCTTCCTGCTCGAGCGCCTCGTCGACGTCGCGGCGCGCGAGATGGGCATGGACCGCGTCGAGATCCGCCGCCGCAACTTCATCCCGACCAACGCCTTCCCGTACCAGACGCCGGTGGCGCTCCAGTACGACAGCGGCGACTACTTCTCGACGCTCGAGCAGGCGCAGAAGGCGGCCGACTGGGCCGGCTTCGAGGCGCGCCGCGCCGAGGCGAGGAAGCGCGGCAAGCTGCGCGGCATCGGCATCTCGACCTACCTCGAGGCCTGCGGCATCGCGCCGTCGAACATCGCGGGCGCTCTCGGCGCGCGCGCCGGCCTCTACGAGGCCGCGACGGTGCGCGTGCACCCGACCGGGACCGTGACGATCCTCACCGGGTCGCACAGCCACGGCCAGGGCCACGAGACCACCTTCGCGCAGGTGGTGTCCGAGACGCTTGGTATCGGCATCGAGCAGGTCGAGATCGTCCACGGCGACACGAACAAGATCCCGTTCGGCATGGGCACCTACGGCTCGCGCTCGCTCGCCGTCGGCGGCACCGCGATCGTCAAGGCGCTCGACAAGGTGGTCGGCAAGGCGAAGAAGATCGCCGCCCACCTGCTCGAGGCCTCGGTCAACGACATCGAGTTCAAGGACGGCAAGTTCACCGTCGTGGGCACCGACAAGTCGAAGACCTTCGGCGAGATCGCGCTGACGGCCTACGTGCCGCACAACTACCCGCTCGAGGAACTCGAGCCGGGCCTCGAGGAGAACGCGTTCTACGACCCGAAGAACTTCACCTTCCCCGGCGGCTGCCACATCGCCGAGGTGGAGATCGACCCCGACACCGGCGTCACGAAGGTGGTGAAGTTCACCGCCGTCGACGACGTCGGCCGCGTCATCAACCCGATGATCGTCGAGGGCCAGGTCCAGGGCGGCGTCGCGCAGGGCATCGGCCAGGCGCTGCTCGAGAACTGCGTCTACGACAAGGACGGCCAGCTGATCACCGGCTCGTACATGGACTACGCCATGCCGCGCGCCGACGACCTGCCCTCGATCGGGGTCGCGACGCACACGACGCTGTGCACGCACAACCCGCTCGGCGTGAAGGGCTGCGGCGAGGTGGGGGCCATCGGCTCCCCGCCCGCGGTGATCAACGCCGTCGTCGACGCGCTCAAGGATCACGGCGTGACCCACATGGACATGCCTGCCAGCCCGCAGAAGGTCTGGTCCGTCATCAACGGCGGCCACCGCAAGGCCGCCGAGTAAGGGGAGTTCCTGAAGATGTACGATTTCGCCTACCACAAGGCTTCCTCCGCGGCCGACGCCGCCTCCAAGGCCAAGGGCAAGTCCGACGCCAAGTTCATGGCGGGCGGGCAGACCCTGATCCCGACGATGAAGCAGCGGCTGGCCAAGCCGTCCGACGTCATCGACCTCGGCGGCGCGTCCGACCTCAAGGGCATCTCGGCCGCCGGCGGGGCGGTGACGATCGGCGCGATGGCGACCCATGCCGCGGTCGCCGGATCGGCCGACGTGAAGAAGGCCATCCCGGCCCTCGCCGCGCTCGCCGAGGGCATCGGCGACCCGCAGGTGCGCAACCGCGGCACGATCGGCGGCTCGGTCGCCAACAACGACCCGGCGGCCGACTACCCGGCGGCGGTGCTCGGCCTCGGCGCCACGGTCCATACCGACCAGCGCCAGATCGCGGCCGACGCGTTCTTCGTCTCGGTCTTCGAGACGGCGCTGAAGCCCGGCGAGGTGATCACCAAGGTCTCCTTCCCCGTGCCGCAGAAGGCCGCCTACATGAAGTTCCCCTCGCCCGCCTCGCGCTACGCCATGATCGGCGTGTTCGTGGCGAAGACGGCGCAGGGCGCGCGCGTCGCGGTGACGGGCGCGGGCAACGGCGTCATCCGCATGAAGTCGATGGAGGCCGCGCTCGACAAGAACTGGAGTCCGGCGGCCCTCGACGGCGTGAAGGTCCCGGCCGGCACCTGCAACGGCGACATCCACGGCTCGCCCGAGTACCGCGCCCACCTCATCACGGTGATGGCCAAGCGCGCGGTCGCCGCCGCCGGCTGACGCCGCGCGAGAAGCGACGACAGAGGGGCGTCCGGAGCGATCCGGGCGCCCCTTTCGCTTTCCGGGGGCCGCGCGGTCCTCAGACCGGCGCTAGCGAGCGCAGGAAGGCCGCGACATCCGCGGCGAGCGTCGAGGAACCGGCCAGCGGGTCGACGAGCCCGAGCAGGATGTCGGCATGGCCGGCCTGCTCGTAGAGCCGGAGCTCCACGCGCGCGCCAAGCGCGCCGAGGCGTCCCGCGAGTTCCGTGGCGTTGCGCGGCGGCACGAGGACGTCCGCCGTCCCGTTGGCGAGGAACATCGGCGGCGAACCGGGCCGCGCCTTCGCGATCACCATCGCCTCGCGGCGCGACGCATCGTCGGGGAAGACCGGGGCGAGCCAGCGCACCTTCCCGAAATCATGCACGTAGGGGCCGGAGATGCCGACCACGCCGGCGATCTCCGCCGGCGTGCGGCCGAGCGCGCCCAGGTAGCGCGGCTCGAGCGCCAGGAGCGCCGCCATGTGCGCTCCCGCAGAGTGCCCCATCACGACGACGCGCCGCGGGTCGCCCCCCAGCGCCTCGGCCTCGCGCCGCGCCATGTCGAAGGCCGCGGCGGCGTCCTCGACGAAGGCCGGGAAGCTCACGGCGGGATGGAGGCGGTAGTCGGCCACCAGCGCGACATGCCCGGTGCGCGCGAGCCAGGAGCCGACGAAGCGGTAGTCCCGCCGCTCCCCGCTGCGCCAGCTGCCGCCATAGAGGAAGAGGACGACGGGCGGCGGCTCGCCGCCTCCCGGCCGAGCCGGCAGGTAGGCGTCCATCGCCTGCCGCGGGTCGGGGCCGTACTGGATCGCGGCCCGTACCGCGTATCCGCCAGAGGGCGCGAGGGCATCCACGACCCGCAGGCCGCTGCAGCCCGCGAGGACGGCTGGCGCGGACGCGACGCCAAGGCGCAGGAAGCCCCTGCGGCCCGTCGGCGCCGGCATGGCCGCGCGGACATTCCGCCATATCGTCCCGCCGCGCCGCTGCACTATCTTCCTCCCCCACCGTCCAGGGCACTCTTCGATACGCCCAGCCCCAGCCCGCGGATCATGCCGATGACAGTCTCCCTCCCCAGCAACGTCTCCGAGACGCTCGCCCTGCTCTCCGGCGCGGGATACGTGGCGGATCGCAGCCTCGCGACCGCGGTGACCCTGGCGCTGCGGCTCGACCGCCCGCTCTTCCTCGAGGGCGAGGCCGGCGTCGGCAAGACCGAGATCGCCAAGGTGCTCGCCCAGACCCTCGGCCGCCGGCTCATCCGGCTCCAGTGCTACGAGGGCCTCGACGTCGCGGCGGCGGTCTACGAGTGGAACTACGCGCGCCAGAGGATCGAGATCCGCATGGCCGAGGCCGGCGGCGCCGGCGGCCGCGCCTCCGTCGAGGAGGAGATCTTCTCCGAGCGCTTCCTGATCCGCCGCCCCCTCCTCCAGGCGATGACGCCCGACGTCGCCGGGCCGCCGGTGCTGCTGATCGACGAACTCGACCGCGCCGACGAGCCCTTCGAGGCCTTCCTCCTCGAGACGCTCTCGGACTGGCAGGTCACGATCCCGGAGTTCGGCACGGTCAAGGCGCCGGCGCCGCCGATCACCATCGTCACGTCGAACCGCACCCGCGAGATCCACGACGCGCTGAAGCGCCGCTGCTACTACTACTGGGTCGACTATCCCGACATGGCGCGCGAGCTCGAGATCCTGCGCATCAAGGCGCCCGAGGCGCCGGCGCGGCTCAGCCGCGAGGTCGTCGGCTTCGTGCACAAGCTGCGCTCCGAGGAACTGTTCAAGGTCCCGGGCGTCGCCGAGACGATCGACTGGGCCAAGGCGCTGGTGGCGCTCGACCGCATCGAGCTCGACCCGGACACGATCAACGACACGCTCGGCGCCGTCCTCAAGTACCAGGACGACATCGCCCGCATCCGCGGCGCGACCGCGGCGCAGATGCTCGCCCAGGTCCGCTCGGAGCTCGCGACCGCGGGCGCATGACGCCGCCGACCGACAAGCCGGCGCAGGAGCGCGACGGCGCGCTCGTCGCCAACGTCGTGCACTTCGCGCGCGTGCTGCGCGGCGCCGGGCTGCCGATCGGCCCCGGCCGCGCGATCGAGGCTGTGCGCGCGCTCGAGGCGATCGGCGTCGCCTCGCGCGACGATTTCTACTGGGCCCTGCACGCCGTGTTCGTGAACAGGCGCGACCAGCGCGAGGTCTTCGACCAGGCCTTCCGCATGTTCTGGCGCGACCCGAAGTTCCTCGAGCGCATGCTGAACTTCCTGCTGCCGCAGGCCCGCGGCGCAGGCGAGGAGCCGGACCCGAAGGAGCGCGAGAAGCTGTCGCGCCGCCTCGCCGAGGCGTTCCAGGCCGGCCGCGACCACGAGCGCCAGCGCCCGCCCGAGCCGCGCGAGCAGGAGGACGAGCGCCAGATCGACGCGGTGATGACGTGGTCGGACCGCGAGCTGCTGCAGAAGAAGGACTTCGAGCAGATGTCGACCGCCGAGCTCGCCCAGGCGAAGCTGGCGCTGCAGCGACTGTCCCTGCCCTTCAACGAGATGAAGACGCGCCGCTTCCGGCCGTCGCGGCGCGGGTCGCGCATCGACTTCCGCGCCACGCTGCGGCGCTGGGCGCGCAGCGGCGGGAACTCGGCGGAGTTCGCGCGCCGCGAGCCGCGCACGCGGGTGCCGCCGCTGGTCGTGCTCTGCGACATCTCCGGGTCGATGGAGCGCTACACGCGCATGTTCCTGCATTTCCTGCACGCGCTGACGAACGATCGCGCGCGCGTGCATGTCTTCCTGTTCGGGACCCGGCTGACCAACGTGACGCGCGCGCTGCGCCAGAAGGATCCCGACAAGGCGATGGAGCGCGTCAGCGACAGCGTCGAGGACTGGGCCGGCGGCACGCGCATCGGCCACACGCTGGCGGAGTTCAACCTGCGCTGGAGCCGCCGCGTGCTCGGCCAGAACGCCACGGTGCTGCTGATCAGCGACGGGCTCGACCGCGACGCCGCGCTCGGCCTGCGCGAGGAGGTCGAGCGCCTGTCGAAGTCCTGCCGGCGGCTGGTGTGGCTCAACCCCCTGCTGCGCTTCGAGGGCTTCGAGCCGCGCTCCTCCGGAGCGCGGGCGATGCTGCCCTTCGTCGACGACTTCCGCCCCGCGCACAACCTCGACAGCCTCGGCGCGATCGCCGAGGTGCTGTCGGCGGACGCGCCTTCGACTCGGCGGCGCTACCAGTGGAAGGGCCGGCCGCAGGCCGCGCCCGCGACCTGAACACGACGGGAGCAAGACCATGGACGCAACGGAAGTCCGGGACATCCTCGCCACCGCGGCCGAATGGCGCGCGGCCGGTCGCGGGGTCGCGCTCGCCACGGTCGTCACCACCTGGGGCTCGAGCCCGCGGCCCGTGGGCAGCCAGCTCGT
>JBEGVV010000130.1:0-40723 GCA_041178225.1 Pseudomonadota bacterium
AGCGGCCACCAGAGCGGCGCGGCCGTCGACGTGACGCTGCTGCGCGACGGCGCCGAGCTGGACATGGGCTGCGCCTACGGGGACTTCTCGAGCCGCGGCACGGCCGCCGATCGCGTGCGCATGGCCTGCCCGGGCCTGTCGCTTGCGCAGGTCGCGAACCGGGCGCTGCTCGCGCGGACGATGGAGGCGGCGGGCTTCGTCAACTACCCCGACGAATGGTGGCATTTCTCGCATGGCGACAGGCTGTGGGCGCAGGTCCTGCGCCACGGCCACGACGACGCGACGCGCCCGGGCGAGCAGGTCGGGCGCGACGACTACGTGCATGTCGGCGTGATCGACAGCCCGTTCTTCGAGACTCTGCGCTGACGCGCGCGAACGGCAGGAAGGCAGGCAAACCCATGGGCGCGCGCGCCGGCACGATCTCCATACGCGGCCTGTCGAAGGCCTACGCGACGCGGCGCGCGCGCACCGAGGCGCTGCGCGGCATCGACCTGGAGATCGCGCCGGGCGAGTTCATCGTCGTGCTCGGGCGCTCGGGCTGCGGGAAGTCCACGCTGCTGCGCGCGCTTGGCGGCCTGCTGCCGCCGAGCGAGGGCGGGATCTCGATCGACGGCCGCCCGCTCTACGACGCGCGCGGGCGCGCCGACGACGGCGCGCTGGGCAGCCTCGGCTTCGTGTTCCAGGAGGCGAACCTGCTCGCCTGGCGCAGCGTCTGGCGCAACATCGCCCTGCCGCTCGAGGTGCTCGGCATGCCGCGCGCGGAACGCCGCGCGCGCGCGATGGCGCTCGCCGCCTCGGTCGGGCTGGAGGCCTTCGCCGACCACCTGCCGCGCGCGCTCTCCGGCGGGATGCGCCAGCGCGTCGCGATCTGCCGCGCGCTCGCGGCCGATCCATCGGTACTCCTGCTCGACGAGCCCTTCGGTGCGCTCGACGCGATGACGCGCGACGAGATGAACCTGATGCTGCAGGACGTCTGGATGCGCGAGCGGCGCACCATCGTGCTGGTCACCCACTCGATCGCGGAGGCCGCCTTCCTCGCCGACCGCATCGTCGTGCTCTCGCCCCATCCCGGCCGCATCCAGCGCATCGTCGAGGTTGGGTATCCGCGGCCGCGCAGCGCCGCGACGATGCGCGAACCCGCCTTCCACGACCTCGTGGACAGGCTGCGCCTCGACCTCGGGGAGGGTTGAATGACGGACGCCACGAAGCCCGGGCGCGACGGCCGCGGCTGGCTCGAGCGCAACCTCGCGCTGGTCACGACGCCCGCGATCCTGCTGCTCTTCCTCGTCGCCTGGACCGCCTACGTCCAGCACTTCAAGGTCAGCCGCTACCTGCTGCCCGAGCCGCTGGCGATCGGCAGGGCGCTGCTCGACCTCGTGCGCCAGCCCTATTTCCACGACGCGGTGCTGGTGACGGCCAGCGAGGTGCTCTCGGGCTTCGCCATCGCGATCGCGGCTGGTGCCACGCTGGGCGTCGCCATCGGCAAGTCGCGGCTCTTCGAGCGCGTCGTGTCGCCCTTCATCGTCGCCTCGCAGGTGACGCCGAAGGTCGCGCTGATGCCCCTCTTCCTGCTGTGGCTGGGCTTTGGCGTGCAGTCGAAGATCGCGATGGTCGCGCTGCTCTCGTTCTTCCCGGTCATGAAGGCGACGATCCTGGGCGTGCGCTCGATCCAGCCCGACCAGCGCGCGCTCTTCGCGGTGATCCGCGCGCCGTGGTGGAAGCGCATCGTCTCGCTCGAGGTCCCCGCGGTCATGCCCTACATGCTGACCGGCATCGAGACGGCGAGCGTGCTCGCGGTGACCGGCGCGATCGTCGGCGAGTACCTGGGCGGCAACGAGGGCCTGGGCGCGCTGGTCGTCAAGACGCTCAACGCGCTGATGGTCGAGCACATGTTCGCCACCGTCATCGCCCTCGCCTGCCTCGGCTTCGCCTTCTACGGCGCGATCACCTCGATCCGGCGCTTCGCGGTACCGTGGCACGAATCCTCGCAGGACGACGAATGACCACCCGCACGGCAACGCCAACGACGGAGGCATCCATGTACAAGCTCTTCTATTCCCCCGGCTCCGCCGCGATCGCGCCGCATGCCGTGCTCGAGGAGACCGGCGCGCCCTTCGAGCTCGTGCGCGTCGACATGCAGGCCGGCGGCCACAAGCGCCCCGAATACCTCGCGCTCAACCCGCATGGCCGCGTGCCGACGCTGGTCGCCGACGGCGCACCCGTCTACGAGGCGGCGGCGATCTGCATGCTGCTCGCGGAGCGCCATCCCGAGGCGCGGCTCGCGCCGCCGGCCGGCACGCGCGCGCGGGCCCTCTACCTGCAATGGCTGGTCTACCTGACCAACACGCCGCAGGAGCGCTTCCTGCAGTGGTTCCATCCCGACTGGTTCCTCGACGACAAGGCCGCCGAGCCCGCGCTCAAGGCCGGCGCCGAGGCGCGGATCCACGTCATGTTCGACCGCATCGAGGCGCATCTCGCGGCCAACGGCCCCTATCTCGCGGGCGATGCGTTCAGCGCCGCGGACATCTACCTCGCGATGCTCGTGCGCTGGTCGCGCGGCATGGCGAAGCCCGTCTGGAGCCGCCCCGCGACGCGGCGCTGCGCCGACCTCGTCGTCGCGCGCCCGGCCTTCCAGCGCATGCTGAAGGCCGAGGGGATCGAGTGGCCCTACTGACGCAGTCGCCGCGGCCGCTCGCGCTGCGCGTCCCGGGCCGCGACCTCCTGCCCGCCTATGCGCGCGCGCTGGCGGGGGGCTGGTCGCCGGACAGCGCGCAGGACGTGAGCGCCGCGCAACTGCGCGCCATCGCCGCGGATCCCGACGCCTTCCTCGACAGGCTGCGCCATTCGCGCGGGCGCATCAGGCTGGACGACGGCAGCCTGGTGCCGCGCCTGCCCGGCTTCGTGCGCTGGATGGACGACGGGGAGGTCTGCGGCAGCATCAATTTCCGCCACCAGCCGGGGACGGAGGAGCTGCCGGCCTATTGCTCGGGCCATGTCGGCTATTCGGTCGCGCCGTGGAAGCGTCGCCGCGGCATCGCCACCGCAGCGCTCGCGCTGATGCTCGACGAGATCCGCGCCGCGGGCACGGGCCTTCGGCGCGTCCGGATCACCTGCGACGCCGACAACGACGCATCGCGGCGCGTCATCGAGCGCAATGGCGGCGAGCGCAAGGCCGACGAGCCGCCGATGCGCCCCGGCGGCAAGACCAAGCTCGCCTACTGGATCTCCCTCTGACGCGCTTCCGCGCGACGCGGGCGCCGCTCAGATGTGGATCGGCCGGCCGTCGACGGCGAGCGCGGCTTCCTTGACCGTCTCGTTCAGCGTCGGGTGCGCGTGGCAGGTGCGCGCGATGTCCTCGGCCGAGGCGCCGAACTCCATCGCGAGCGCGAGCTCCGCGATCAGGTCGCCGGCGTTCGGGCCGACGATGTGGACGCCCAGCACGCGATCCGTCGCCTTGTCCGCGAGGATCTTCACGAAGCCGTCGGTCATGTTCATCGCGCGCGCGCGGCCATTGGCCGTGAACGGGAACTTGCCGACGCGGTACTCCGTGCCGGCCTGCCTGAGCTGCTCCTCGGTGGCGCCGACCGCCGCGATCTCGGGCCAGGTGTAGACCACGCCCGGGATCGCGTCGTAGTTCACGTGCGGCTTCTGGCCGGCGAGGATCTCGGCCACGGCCACGCCCTCGTCCTCTGCCTTGTGCGCGAGCATCGGCCCGGCGATCGCGTCGCCGATCGCGTAGATGCCCTTCACGCTCGTCTCGAAATGCGCGTCGGTCGCGATGCGCCCCTTGTCGTCGAGCGCGACGCCGGCCTCCTTCAGGCCGAGGCCCTCGACATGCGGGCGCCTGCCGACGGCGACCAGCACCACGTCGACCTTGAGCTCGGCCTTGTCGCCGCCGGCAGCCGGCTCGAGGGAGAGCGCCACGCCCGCGCCGCCCTTGTCCGCGCCGGTCACCTTCGTCGAGAGGCGGAACTCGATGCCCTGGCGCGCGAGGATGCGCTGCGCCTGCTTCGAAACCTCGCCGTCCATGCCCGGCAGGATGCGGTCGAGGAACTCGACCACGGTCACCTTCGCGCCGAGGCGCTGCCAGACCGAGGCCATCTCGAGGCCGATCACGCCGCCGCCGATGACGGCCATCGACTTGGGCACGGCGCCGAGTTCCAGCGCGCCCGTCGAGGAGACGACCTTCTTCTCGTCGATGTCGATGCCGCGCAGCGGCGAGACCTCGGAGCCCGTGGCGATCACGATGGCGCGGGCCTCGAGCACGCGCTCGCCGACCGCGACCCTGCTCGGCCCGGCGATGCGCGCCGCGCCCTTGACCCACTCGACCTTGTTCTTGCGGAACAGGAACTCGACGCCCTTCACGTTGGCGTCCACGACCTTGTCCTTGTGCGCCATCATCGCGGCGAGGTCGAGCTCGACCTTGCCGACCTTGACGCCGAAGGCCGCGAGCCCGTGCCCGGCCTCGTGGAACTTCTCCGAGGCCTGGAGCAGCGCCTTGGACGGGATGCATCCCACGTTGAGGCAGGTGCCGCCGAGCGTGGCGCGCTTCTCGACGCAGGCCACCTTCATGCCGAGCTGCGCCGCGCGGATTGCGCAGACATAGCCGCCGGGCCCGGCGCCGATGACGACGAGGTCGAAGGAATCACCAGCCATGTTCCACCTTTCGCGATAGGGCGGGCGGCGCGCCGCGGCGCCGCCCCGCCGTCACATGTCGAGCATCAGGCGCTGCGGATCCTCGATCGCGTCCTTGATGCGCACGAGGAAGGTCACCGCCTCCTTGCCGTCGACGATGCGATGGTCGTAGGAGAGCGCCAGGTACATCATCGGGCGGATCTCGATCCGGTCGCCGACCGCCACGGGCCGGTTCTGGATCTTGTGCATGCCGAGGATCCCGGACTGCGGCGGGTTGAGGATCGGCGTCGACATCAGCGAGCCGTAGATGCCGCCGTTGGAGATGGTGAACGTGCCGCCGGCGAGGTCGTCGAGCGCGATCTTGCCGTCGCGGGCCTTGCGGCCATAGGCGGCGATCGCCTTCTCGATCTCGGCAAGGCCCATCGCGTCGCAGCCGCGCACGACCGGCACGACCAGTCCCTGCTCGGTGCCGACCGCGACGCCGATGTCGTAGCGGTTCTTGTAGACGATGTCGTCGCCGTCGATCTCGGCGTTGACCGCCGGGATCTCCTTCAGCGCCGCCACGCAGGCCTTCACGAAGAAGGACATGAAGCCGAGCTTCACGCCGTGGCGCTTCTCGAAGGCCTCGTTGTACTTCGCGCGCAGCGCCATCACCGCGCCCATGTCCGCCTCGTTGAAGGTCGTGAGCATGGCGGCGGTGTTCTGCGCCTGCTTCAGGCGCTCGGCGATGCGCTTGCGCAGGCGGGTCATCTTGACCCGCTCCTCGCCGGCGCCGGCCTGGCGCGGCGCCGCGGGCGCGGCCGGGGCGGGCGCCGCCGCCGCGGGAGCGGGCGAGGCGATCGCCGCCATCACGTCGGCCTTGGTGACGCGGCCATCCTTGCCCGAGCCGGAGGCCGGGGTGACGCCGCTCTCCGCCATCATCTTGCGCGCGGCGGGGCCAGGCTCCTTCGCAGGCGCGGCGGCAGGCGCCGGGGCGGGCGCGGGCTTCGCGGCGGCGACGGCGGCCGCGGGCTTGGCCGCGGCCTTCGCGGGCGCGGCGCCGGGCGCGATCGTGCCCAGCAGCGCGCCGACATTCACGGTCGTTCCGGCCGGGGCCTTGATCTCCGCGATGGTGCCGGCCGACGGGGCCGGCACCTCGACCGTGACCTTGTCGGTCTCGAGCTCGACCAGCGGCTCGTCGGCGGCGACGGCCTCGCCCGCCTGCTTGAACCACTTGGCCACGGTTGCCTCGGTCACCGATTCGCCGAGCGTTGGCACCTTGATCTCGACCGCCATGTCCTTCGTCCTTTCAGATGTCGCGCGACGTCAGGCCTTCAGGGCCTCGTCGACGAGCCTTGCCTGTTCCTGGTTGTGGCGCTTGTAGAGGCCCGTGGCCGGCGACGCGGCCTCCGGGCGCCCGACATAGCGCGGCCGCTTCGCGGCGACGTCGATCGCCGAGAGCGCCTGCTCGATGCGCCGGTCGACGAAATGCCAGGCGCCCATGTTGTAGGGCTCCTCCTGGCACCAGACGACCTCCGCCTTGCGGTAGCGCTGGAGTTCCTTCTCCAGCGTGCGGAACGGGAAGGGATAGAGCTGCTCGACGCGCAGCAGCGCCACGTCCGCGATGCCGCGCTTCTCCCGCTCCTCGAGCAGGTCGTAGTAGACCTTGCCCGTGCAGAGCACGACGCGGCGCACCTTGGCGTCCGCGACGAGCTTGCCCGCCTCGGGCAGCACGCGGTGGAAGGTCGTGCCCGGGCCCATGTCGGCGAGCGCCGACGTCGCCAGCTTGTGGCGCAGCAGCGACTTCGGCGTCATCACGACCAGCGGCTTGCGGAACGGGCGGCGCACCTGGCGGCGCAGCGCGTGGAAGTAGTTGGCCGGGGTCGTCAGGTTGACGACCTGCCAGTTGTCCTCGGCCGAGAGCTGCAGGAAGCGCTCGGGGCGCGCGGAGGAATGCTCCGGCCCCTGCCCCTCGTAGCCATGCGGCAGCAGCATCACCAGGCCCGACATGCGCAGCCACTTCGATTCCGACGAGCAGATGAACTGGTCGATCATCACCTGCGCGCCGTTCACGAAGTCGCCGAACTGGCCCTCCCAGAGCACCAGCGCGTTGGGCTCGGCCAGCGAGTAGCCGTAGTCGAAGCCGAGCACGCCGAACTCGGAGAGCGGCGAGTCGATCACCTCGAACTGCGCCTGGCCGTCGCGGACGTGGTTGAGCGGCAGGTAGCGCTCCTCGCTCTCCTGGTCGACGAGCACGGAATGGCGCTGCGAGAAGGTGCCGCGGCCGGAATCCTGGCCGGAGAGGCGCACGGGCGTGCCCTCGGCGAGCAGCGTCCCGAAGGCGAGCGCCTCCGCGGTCGCCCAGTCGAGGCCGCTGCCGGCCTGCAGCGCGCGCTGGCGCGCGTCGAGGACGCGGCGCAGCGTGCGGTGGATGCGATGCGTCTCGGGCACGCGCGTCAGCGCGTCGCCGACCAGCTTGAGCAGGTCGGCCGGCACGGCGGTATCGCCGCGGCGATCCTCGCCCGAGGCGACCTCCATGCCCGTCCACTTGCCCTCGAGCCAGTCCGCCTTGTTGGGCTTGTAGCCCTTGGCCGCCTCGAACTGGACCTCGAGATGCGCCTGGAAGTCCGACGCGACCGCATCGGCCTCGTCGGTGGAGAGGGTGCCTTCGGCGACGAGGCGCCGCGCGTAGGTCTCGCGCGTCGTCGGGTGGCCGGCGATGGCGCGGTACATCTGCGGCTGGGTGAAGCCCGGCTCGTCGGACTCGTTATGCCCGTGCCGCCGGTAGCACATCATGTCGATGATGACGTCCTTCTTGAACCTCTGCCGGAACTCCGTCGCGATGCGGGCCACGTGGACCACGGCCTCGGGATCGTCGCCGTTCACGTGGAAGATCGGCGCCATGATCATCTTGCCGACGTCGGTCGGGTAGGGCGAGGAGCGCGAGTACTGCGGCGAGGTCGTGAAGCCGATCTGGTTGTTGACGATGAAGTGGATCGTGCCGCCGACGCGATAGCCCTTGAGCTCGGAGAGCATCAGCGTCTCGCCGACCAGGCCCTGCCCGGCGAAGGCGGCGTCGCCATGCATGAGGATCGCCATCACCTCGCCCATCGCGTCCTCGCGCGACAGGGCGGGGTTCGCCTGCATGCGCTGCACCTGCTTGGCGCGCACCTTGCCGAGCACGACCGGGTTCACGGCCTCGAGATGCGAGGGGTTGGCCTGCAGCGAGAGGTGCACGACGTTGCCGTCGAAGCTGCGATCGGCGGATGTCCCCATGTGGTACTTCACGTCGCCCGAGCCCTGGACGTCCTCGGGGTTCGCGGGGATGCCCTGGAACTCCGAGAAGATCGCCGCGTAGGGCTTCGACATGAAGTTCGCGAGCACGTTGAGGCGGCCGCGATGCGGCATGCCGATGCAGACCTCGCGCAGGCCGAGCTGGCCGCCGCGCTTGAGGATCTGCTCGAGCGCCGGGATCATCGCCTCGCCGCCCTCGAGCCCGAAGCGCTTGGTGCCGGTGTATTTCCTGTCGAGGAACTGCTCGAACTTCTCGGCCGCGGTCAGGCGCTCGAGGATCGCCTTCTTGCCCTTGGCCGTGAACTCGGTGTGGTTGCGGATCGACTCGATGCGCTCCTGGATCCAGGCCTTCTGCTCGGGATCCGACATGTGCATGAACTCGACGCCGATCGAGCCGCAATAGGTCTCGCGCAGGACCTGCATGATCTCGCGCAGCGTCGGCGTGTGCAGGCCGAGGACGCCGTCGATGAAGATCGGGCGATCAAGGTCGGCTTCCGTGAAGCCGTAGCTCGCGGGCTCGAGCTCCGAATGCCGCTCGCGCGGCTTGAGCGCGAGCGGGTCGAGGTTGGCCTCGAGATGCCCGCGGATGCGATAGGCGCGGATGAGCATCAGCGCGCGCACGGAATCGCGCGTCGCCGACTGGACCTGCTCGGGCGTCGCGCCGGCCTTCGCGGCGGCGGGCGCGGCCGCGCCCTTCGCGCCGCGCTTCGCGGCCGGCTCGGGCTCCGCGGCGCCGACGACGACGGCGCGCGGCCCGCGCGACCAGGACGGCCCGCGGATCTCGGCGCCGACGGCCGCGGCCTCCTCGGCGAGGCCGTCGAACAGCGCCTGCCACGTGGCGTCGACCGAACGCGGGTCGGCGAGCCAGCGCTCGTGCATCTCTGCGATGTAGACGCCGTTGGCGCCGGAGAGGAAGGTCGCGAGGGTCTGGTTCATGGCACCGTTCACATCGGGCGCGGCGCGACGCCGGCCCAGGCATTCAGACCGCCTTGCGCTCGGGCGGCGGCCCTGCCCGTACCCCTCCCCTGCCGAGGCCCGCGCCCGCGCCCATCCCGGCGCGGCCGCGGCGACGGCCTCAGCCCTTCATCGCCTTCAGCATCGTCGAGCCGAGCGACGCCGGGGAGTCGGCGACATGGATGCCGGCCGAGCGCATCGCCTCGACCTTGAAGTCGGCCGTGTCGTTGCCGCCGGAGATCACCGCGCCGGCGTGGCCCATGCGGCGGCCCGGCGGGGCGGTGCGGCCGGCGATGAAGCCGACGACGGGCTTGCGCGTGCCGGACGCCTTGAGGAACTCGGCGCCCTTCACCTCGGCGTCGCCGCCGATCTCGCCGATCATGATGATGCCCTGCGTCTCCGGGTCGGCGACGAACATCTCGAGGCAGTCGACGAAGTTGGTCCCGTTGACCGGGTCGCCGCCGATGCCGATGCAGGTCGTCTGGCCAAGGCCGGCCGCGGTGGTCTGCGCCACCGCCTCGTAGGTCAGCGTGCCGGAGCGCGAGACGATGCCGATGCGGCCGCGCTGGTGGATATGGCCAGGCATGATCCCGATCTTGCACTCGCCCGGCGTGATGACGCCCGGGCAGTTCGGTCCGATCAGGCGCGTCCCCGAGCCGGCGAGCGCGCGCTTCACGCGCACCATGTCGAGGACGGGGATGCCCTCGGTGATGCAGACGACCAGCGGGATGCCGGCGTCGACCGCCTCGAGGATCGCGTCCGCGGCGAAGGGCGGCGGGACGTAGATCACCGAGGCGTTGCAGCCGGTGGCCTCGCGCGCCGCCGCGACCGTGTCGAAGACGGGCAGGTCGAGGTGCCTGGTGCCGCCCTTGCCGGGGGTCACGCCACCGACCATCCGCGTGCCGTAGGCGATCGCCTGCTCGGAGTGGAAGGTGCCCTGCGCGCCGGTGAAGCCCTGGCAGATGACCTTCGTGTTCTTGTCGACGAGGACGGCCATGGTTATGCGGCCTCCTTCACGGCCTTGACGATCTTTTCCGCCGCGTCGGCGAGGTTGTCCGCCGACAGGATCGGCAGGCCGGACTGCTTCATGATCTTCTTGCCGAGCTCGACGTTCGTGCCCTCGAGCCGCACGACCAGCGGCACGTTCAGCGCCACCTCGCGCGCGGCGGCCACGACGCCCTCGGCGATGACGTCGCAGCGCATGATGCCGCCGAAGATGTTGACGAGGATGCCCTCGACGTTCGGGTCGGACAGGATCAGCTTGAAGGCCGCGGTGACGCGCTCCTTCGTGGCGCCGCCGCCGACGTCGAGGAAGTTCGCCGGCTCGCCGCCATAGAGCTTGATGATGTCCATCGTCGCCATGGCGAGGCCGGCGCCGTTGACCATGCAGCCGATGTTGCCGTCGAGCTTGACGTAGTTGAGCTCGTACTTGCCCGCCTCGAGCTCCATCGGGTCTTCCTCGTCGGTGTCGCGCAGCTCGGCGACGTCCTTGTGGCGGAAGAGCGCGTTGTCGTCGAAGTTCATCTTGGCATCGAGCGCGATCACGTCGCCCGTGCCGGTCACGACCAGCGGGTTGACCTCCACCACCGAGGCGTCGAGGTCGACGAAGGCCTTGTACATCGCGTCGAGGAACCTGACCGCCGTGCCGACCTGCTTGCCCGCCAGGCCGAGGCCGAAGGCGACGCGGCGCGCGTGGTGGCCCTGCAGCCCGGTCACCGGGTCGATCGCCACCTTCACGATCTTCTCGGGGTGCTTCGCGGCGACCTCCTCGATCTCCATCCCGCCCTCGGTCGAGGCGACGATGGTGACGCGGCCGGTCGCGCGGTCGACGAGCATCGAGAGGTAGAGCTCGCGCTTGATGTCGCAGCCATCCTCGACATAGAGGCGCTTGACCTCCTTGCCCTTCGGGCCGGTCTGCTTGGTGACCAGCACCTTGCCGAGCATCGCCGCGGCGTTGGACTTCACGTCGGCGACGGACTTGACGACGCGCACGCCGCCCTTGCCGTTCGGGTCGCCCTCGAAGCGGCCTGCGCCGCGTCCGCCGGCGTGGATCTGCGACTTCACGACCCAGACGGGGCCGGGAAGCTGCTGCGCTGCCTTCTCGGCCTCCTCGGCCGTGTAGGCGACGAAGCCCTTGGGCACGGCGACGCCGTAGCGCGCGAGGAGCTGCTTCGCCTGGTACTCGTGGATGTTCATGTGCGGACCTCCGGCGGCTCAGCCGCCCATGAGCTTCTTGGTGGCGTCGACCAGGCCCTTCACGGCGTTGACCGAGTGGTCGAACATCTTCTTCTCGTCGTCGGTCATGGAGATCTCGACGATCTTCTCGACGCCGCCGGCGCCGATGATCACCGGCACGCCGACATAGATGCCGCTCACGCCGTACTGGCCGGTGAGGTAGGCGGCGCAGGGCAGGAGCCGCTTCTTGTCGCGCAGGAAGCTCTCCGCCATCGCGATCGCGGAGGAGGCCGGCGCGTAGAAGGCCGAGCCGGTCTTCAGCAGGTTGACGATCTCCGCGCCGCCGTCGCGCGTGCGCTGCACGATCTTGTCGAGGCGCTCCTGGGTGGTCCAGCCCATCTTGACGAGGTCCGGCAGCGGGATGCCGGCGACGGTCGAGTAGCGGACCAGCGGCACCATCGTGTCGCCATGGCCGCCGAGCACGAAGGCGGTCACGTCCTCGACCGAGACCTTGAACTCCTCGGCGAGGAAGTGGCGGAAGCGCGCGGAGTCGAGCACGCCGGCCATGCCGACGACCCGGTTCGCCGGGAAGCCCGTGACGTCCTTCATCACGCCGACCATCGCGTCGAGCGGGTTGGTGATGACGATCACGAAGGCGTTCGGGGCGTTGGCCTTGATGCCCGCGCCGACGGCCTGCATGACCTTGGTGTTGATGCCGATGAGGTCGTCGCGGCTCATGCCGGGCTTGCGCGGCACGCCGGCGGTGACGATCACGACGTCGGCGCCCGCGATGTCGGCGTAGTTCGACGTTCCCTTGTAGGCGGCGTCGAAGCCCTCGACCGGCGAGGCCTCGGCGATGTCCAGCGCCTTGCCCTTGGCCACGCCCTCGGCGTCCGGGATGTCCAGCAGGACGACGTCGCCGAGCTCCTTCATGCCCGCGAGGAGGGCCAGGGTGCCGCCGATCTGACCGGCGCCGACGAGCGCGATCTTGTTCCGAGCCATGCCGAATTCCTCGTTCCCTTGAAAGCGCTTAGGATGTATCCGCCGCGCGTTGCGATGCGAAAGGCGCGGGCGTTGTAGCGCCACGGGCCAGCCCCCGCAAGCTATCCCGGGTCGCCTTTCCGGCCCGTCAACGTCCCGTCGGCGGGCCTCGCGCACCAGCCCCGCTCAGGGCGCATGGGGGGCGGCGAGGTACTCCGCGCTCTGCATCTCGTGGAGCCGCGAGGCCGTGCGCCTGAACTCGGCCGCGTGGTCGCCCGCGGCATGGAGCGCGTCGGGCTGCGCGGCGGCCGAGCAGACCAGCTTGGCGCGGTGCTCGTAGAGCGCGTCGACCAGCGTCACGAAGCGCCGCGCCTCGTTGCGCCGCTCGGCCGTCAGCACCGGGATCCCCTCCAGCACGAGCGTATGGCAAGTCCTTGCGATAGCGAGGTAATCCGCCGGGCCAAGCGGCGCCTCGCAGAGCTCGCGGAAGCTGGCGCGGGCGACGCCGCGCGCCGCCGCGCGCAGGGTCACGCTGCGGCCCTGCACCGCGATGGCGAGCGGCTCGGCGCCAGCCCCCTCGGTCAGCTCGGCGAAGGCGCGGTCGAGGGCGGCGGCGGCGGCCGGCCCGAGAGGGGCGTGGTAGACCGCCATGCCCCTGATGCGGTCGCGCCGGTAGTCGTCCGGCCCGTCCAGCGCCACCTCCTCGAGCCGCGCGCGCAGCAGGGCTATGGCGGGCAGGAAGCGGTCGCGCTGCAGGCCGCCGGCATAGAGGTCCTGCAGCCGGGTGTTCGAGGTCGCGACCACGGTCACGCCCGCGTCGAAAAGGCCCTGGAAGAGCCGGCCGAGGATCATCGCGTCGGCGATGTTGGTGACCTGGAACTCGTCGAAGCAGAGCAGCCTGGCCTCGGCCGCGATCTCGCGCGCGACCGGGCCGATCGGGTCGGCCTCGGCGCGCGCCTGGCGCCGCCGGTGCAGCCGGTCGTGGATCTCGAGCATGAAGGCGTGGAAGTGGACGCGGCGCCTCTCCGCCACCGGCGCCGCGGCGAAGAACAGGTCCATGAGCATCGACTTGCCGCGCCCGACCGGCCCATGGATGTAGAGGCCCTGCGGACCCGGCGGCGGCTCCGGCGCGGCCTGGCGGGCGCCGAAGCCGAGCCTGGAGAACCAGCCTCCCGCGCGCGCCTTCCCCGGGGCGGCGTCGAGGCCCGCGGCGACATGGTCGAGCCGCTCGGCGACGGCCTCCTGCGCGGCATCCGGGCGCACGCGCCCCGCGGCGACGGCTTCGCGCAGGAGGGCGGTTGGCAGGGCGGCGCGCGCCTGCTGGGCGGGCATGGTTCTAGGCTGGAAGGCTGGACGCCGGACCGGTCGAGGTCGGCCGGGGATGGAACGCTGGCGTCAGGCCGCCTTCTCGACGTCCGGGTCGTCGGCGTCGACGGCCTCGACCTCTTCCTCCTCCGCCTCGGGGACGGTGTCGTCCTCCTCCTCCGCGGCGTCCTCCGCATCCGGCGCCGGCGCGGCGGCTGCGGCGGCGGGGGCGGCCGGTCGATTGCCCTGGTTGCGGAACAGGGCGTCGTTGAGGCGGTTGCGGAGGGTCGGTGCCGGGAAGGCGCGGATCTCGGGGTTGAGCTTCTCGAGGACCTTCTCGCCCTGCGGGGTGATGCTGCCGCTGTCGATCGTCCCGGTCGCCCAGCCCTCGACCAGGCAGCGCTTGAACGCGGCCTTGATGTGGTCCGGCGAGGCGGAGAAGGAGACGGCCGCCCCGCCATGCCGCTTGAGCGCGGTCAGGACCTTGGTCTCGAAGGAGCCGGGGGCGCGCGAGCCGGGCGGGCGCGGCGGCGGAGCCGGCTTGGCGGGCTTCGCGGCGGCGGCGGGCGGCGGAGGTGGCACGACGGCCTTGGCGGGCGCAGCAGGCGCCTTCGCTGGGGCGGCGGGCTTGGCCGGGGCCGATGCCTTGGCGGGCGCGGCTGGCTTCGCGGGCGCCGACGCCTTGGCGGGCGCCGACACCTTCGCAGGCGCCGACGCCTTCGCGGGCGCCGACACCTTGGCGGGCGCGGCTGGCTTCGCGGGCGCGGCAGCCTTGGCCGGGGCCTTGGACTGGGCGGACGCCTTGGGTGCCGGCTGCTTCGCCGGGACGGCCGGCTTCGCCTTGGCGACCGGTTTGGCGGCGGCCTTCCTGGGCTTCGCGACGACGGCCGCCTTGGAGGCGGGCTTCGAGGGCTTGGCGGACTTCTTGTTCGACGCGCGCTTTGCAGCAGCCATGGCCGAGATCCATTCACCCTGTGGATAAACAGGGGCCCTATATGAAGCAAAGCGGTCGCTGCGTCAGCCTCAATCGCATGGCACCGGTGCCGCCCTCGTCGCTAGAATGCCCGAAACGGCACCCGGGTTCCCCCCGCGGACCGGGCCCGCCGACACCCGCCAGGAGCCGACCATGCTCTACAAGCTTCTGAAGAAGCTGGAGATTCCCCGTCCCGAGGACGCGCTGCCCGGGCGCGCCACCCGGATGCCCGTACCGCCGGCCCATTTCGTCCTCGGCACCGGCCTGGCCCCGCCCTTCCCCACCGGGATCGAGCAGGCGATGTTCGGGCTCGGCTGCTTCTGGGGGGCCGAGCGCAAGTTCTGGCAGCTGCCGGGGGTGTATTCGACCGCGGTGGGCTACGCCGCCGGCCATACGCCCAATCCGACCTACGAGGAGGTCTGCTCGGGCATGACCGGCCACAACGAGGTCGTCCTCGTCGCCTTCGACCCGGCGCGGGTCGGCTATCGCGACCTGCTCCGCGTCTTCTGGGAGAGCCACGACCCGACCCAGGGCATGCGGCAGGGCAACGACATCGGGACCCAGTACCGATCGGGCATCTACACGTTTTCCGGCGAGCAGGCGCTCGAGGCGACACGGACGCGCGATGCCTACGCCGCCGCCCTCGCCGGCCACGGCTTCGGCCCGGTCACGACCGAGATCCTGCCCGCGCCGGCCTTCCACCATGCCGAGCCCTACCACCAGCAATACCTGGCGAAGAACCCGGGGGGCTATTGCGGCCTCGGCGGCACGGGCGTCGCCTGCCCGGCCGGCATCGCGGTCGGCGCGCGCTGAAGCCGGCGGGGCAGGAGCAGGGCGGCCCGCCGCGCCTCACTTCGGCTGCGAGCTGACGTCCTTTTCCCAGCGCTCGATCAGCCGCCTGCGCTCCGCGGACGAGCCGTACCTGGCGAAGTCGTAGTCGATCAGCTTCATCTCCGAGAGCTTCGGCGCCTGCGGCGGCACGACCGCGCCGGGATGCGAGGGCGTCTGGTAGGACTTGGCGCGCGCAGCGAGGCCCTGCGCCTCGGGCGTGAGCGCGAACTCGTACCAGCGCTTCGCCGCCTCCATGTTGCGCGCGCCCTTCACGATCGACATCGAGCCGATCTCGTAGCCCGTGCCCTCGCAGGGGCTGACCACCTTCACGGGGAAGCCCTCGATCGCCTCGGCGACCGCGTCGTGCAGGAACATGATGCCGAAAAGCGTCTCGCCGCGCGCGGTGTTGCGCGCCGGCGCCGGGCCCGAGCGCGTGTACTGGCTCACGTTGCGGTGCAGGCGCTTGAGGTAGTCGAAGCCGCCCTCCTCGCCGAAGAGCTGCACGAAGGTCGCGACGGCCGTGTAGGCGGTGCCCGACGAGGCGGGGTTCGACATCTGCACCTCGTCGCGCAGCGCCGGCTCGAGCAGGTCCTTCCAGCAGCGCGGCTCGGGCAGGCGCTTGCGCGCCAGCTGCTCGGAATTGAACGCGATGCCCAGCGCGCCGGCATAGATGCCCACGGTGCGGTACTGCGACTGTTCCGCCTGGCGCCGCGCCCAGGGCAGCAGCGCCTCGAGGCTGGGCGAGCGATAGGCCTCGGTCAGGCCGAGCTCGGCGGCCTGCAGGTGCGGGTCGCCCGTGCCGCCCCACCACACGTCGCCGCGCGGGTTGGCCGCCTCGGCGCGCAGCTGGGCCAGCGTCTCTCCCGAGCCCTTCTGCGAGATGTTGGTGCGGATGCCGGTCTTCTTCTCGAACTCGACGGCCATCAGCTGGCACCAGTCGGCGAGGACGGAGCAGTAGACCGTGAGCTGCGACTGGGCCCGCGCGGGCTGGGCGGCCGTGCAGGCGATCGCCAGCGCGAGGGCGCCGGCTGCGATGGAACGCATGTCTTCCTCCGGTAACGCGGATGTCGCGCCAGCGTAGCGCGCGGCGCGCCGGCCGGGGAAGCGTCAGCCGGCCTCGACCAGGCGGCGCAGCTTGGCCACCGCGCTGCCCGGCGTCGTCAGCACGCGCCTGCCGGGAAGGGCGGGCACGAGCGCCGCGGCACGCGCCATCGAGAACTGCGCGAGCAGCACGGCGTCGGCCGAGGCGAAGGCGGCGGCCGCCTCGGCGACGAGCGCGTCGTGCCGGCCTGCGTCGCCACCTTGGAGCGCGGCGAGCGCGCCATCGACGACGCGGGTCATGATGGTCGGGACGACGCCGCGCGCGCGGGCCATCGTCTCGAGCTCGTGGGTCATCGACGGGATCGTCGACGGGAAGGTCGCGAGCAGCGCGATGCGCCTGCCGGCCTCGAGCGCCTCCTCGAGGCCCGCCTCGTTGGGCTTGAGCACGGGCAGGCGCAGGTCGGCCTTCACGACCTCGATCGCGCTGCCGAAGGCCGAGCAGGTGAAGAGGATGCCGTCGGCGCCCGTCGAGCGCGCGTAGCGGCCCAGCGTCACGAAGCGCTCGACGATCGATTCCTCGATCACGCCATGGCGTGCGGCGAGGTCGGCGGACAGCGAGTCGTCGAGCAGGTTCGCCATCGTGGCGGCGGGCCAGCCTGCCGCCATCGCGGCCATCGCCGGCGCGACCGACTCGCGCAGCGCGTGGATCAGGACGATGCGCGGCCCGGCCATGGCGCTGGTCGCGCGCCTCAGCGGCGCGCCACCATCAGCTTCTTGATCTCGGCGATCGCCTTCGCCGGGTTGAGGCCCTTGGGGCAGGTCTTGGTGCAGTTCATGATCGTGTGGCAGCGATAGAGCCGGAACGGGTCCTCGAGCGCGTCGAGGCGCTCGCCCGTCGCCTCGTCGCGGCTGTCGGCGATCCAGCGATAGGCCTGCAGCAGCACGGCTGGGCCGAGGTACCGGTCGCCATTCCACCAGTAGCTCGGGCAGGACGTCGTGCAGGAGAAGCAGAGGATGCATTCCCACATGCCGTCGAGCTTCGCGCGCTCCTCGGGGCTCTGCAGCCGCTCGCGGTCGGGAGGCGCGGAGTCGCTCTTGAGCCAGGGCTCGACGAGGCGCAGCTGCGCGTAGGCGTCGGTCAGGTCGGGCACGAGGTCCTTGACCACCGGCATGTGCGGCAGCGGGTAGATCCGGACCTCGTCGCCGCATTCCTCGATCGACTTCGTGCAGGCCAGCGTGTTGGTGCCCGCGATGTTCATCGCGCAGGAGCCGCACACGCCCTCGCGGCAGGAGCGGCGGAAGGTCAGCGTCGGGTCGATCTCGTTCTTGATCTTGATCAGCGCGTCCAGGACCATCGGCGCGCAGCTGTCCATGTCGACATGGTAGGTGTCGATGCGCGGGTTGGCGCCGGTGTCCGGGTCCCAGCGGTAGATCCGGAAGGTCTTGGTGCGCGTCGCGCCCTCGGGCCGGGGATGCTCCCTGCCCGGGACGACCTTGGAATTCTGCGGCAGCGTGAACTCGGCCATTTTCCTGTGTCCGTCGGTCGGGGGGTCAGTAGACGCGGGCCTTGGGCGGGAAGGCCTGGACCTCGTTGGTGAGCGAGGTCAGCACGACGTCGCGGTAGTCGATCGCGACCTTCCCGGCGCCATCCATCCACGCCAGCGTGTGCTTCATCCAGTTGACGTCGTCGCGCTCCGGATGGTCCTCGCGCGCATGGGCGCCACGGCTCTCCTTGCGGTTGTTCGCGGAGTGCAGCGTGACGACCGCCTGGGCGATCAGGTTGTCGTACTCGAGCGTCTCGACGAGGTCGGAGTTCCAGACCAGCGAGCGGTCGGAGACGCCGATGCGCTCGCCGCGCGAGAAGATCGCGTCGACCTCGCGGCAGCCCTCCTGCAGCACGTCGGCGGTGCGGAAGACCGCGCAGTTGTTCTGCATGACGCGCTGCATGTCGGCGCGCAGGCGCGCGGTCGGCGCGTCGCCCCTGGCGTGGCGCAGGCGATCGAAGCGCGCCAGCGCGGGATCGGCGGCGGAGGCCGGGAGCGGCTTGTGCGCCTCGCCCGGGCGGGTCGTCTCCGCGGCGCGCTTGGCGGCGGCGCGGCCGAACACCACGAGGTCGAGCAGCGAGTTGGAGCCGAGGCGGTTGGCGCCGTGGACGGACACGCAGGCCGCCTCGCCGATCGCCATCAGGCCGGGCACGGTCTCGAGCCTGCCGTTGCGCTTGGTGACGACCTCGCCGTGGTAGTTCGTCGGGATGCCGCCCATGTTGTAGTGCACGGTCGGCAGGACCGGGATCGGCTCCTTCGTCACGTCGACGCCCGCGAAGATGCGCGCGGTCTCCGAGATGCCGGGCAGGCGCTCGTGCAGCAGCTTCGGGTCGAGGTGCTCGAGGTGCAGGTGGATGTGGTCCTTGTTCGGGCCGACGCCGCGGCCCTCGCGGATCTCGATCGTCATCGAGCGCGAGACGACGTCGCGCGAGGCGAGGTCCTTGGCCGATGGCGCGTAGCGCTCCATGAAGCGCTCGCCGTTCGAGTTGGTGAGGTAGCCGCCCTCGCCGCGCGAGCCCTCGGTGATGAGGCAGCCGGCGCCATAGATGCCGGTCGGGTGGAACTGCACGAACTCCATGTCCTGCAGCGGCAGGCCGGCGCGCAGCACCATGGCGTTGCCGTCGCCCGTGCAGGTATGCGCCGAGGTCGCGGAGAAATAGGCGCGGCCATAGCCGCCGGTGGCCAGCACGACCTTGTGCGCGCGGAAGCGGTGCAGCGTGCCGTCGAGCAGGTTCCACGCCATGACGCCGCGGCAGGCGCCCTCGTCGTCCATGAGCAGGTCGAGGGCGAAGTACTCGACGAAGAACTCGGCGTTGTTGCGCAGCGACTGCTGGTAGAGCGTATGCAGGATCGCGTGGCCGGTGCGGTCGGCGGCCGCGCAGGTGCGCTGCGCCACGCCCTTGCCGTAGCCCGTGGTCATGCCGCCGAAGGGGCGCTGGTAGATCTTGCCCTCGGGCGTGCGGCTGAAGGGCACGCCGTAGTGCTCGAGCTCGATGATGGCGGGGATGGCCTCCTTGCACATGTACTCGATCGCGTCCTGGTCGCCGAGCCAGTCGGAACCCTTGACGGTGTCGTACATGTGCCAGCGCCAGTCGTCGTCGCCCATGTTGCCGAGCGCGGCGGAGATGCCGCCCTGCGCCGCCACGGTGTGGCTGCGCGTCGGGAACACCTTGGTGATGCAGGCGGTCTTCAGCCCGGAGATCGCCATGCCGAAGGTGGCGCGCAGGCCGGCGCCGCCGGCGCCGACCACCACGACGTCGTAGCTGTGGTCGACGATCTGGTAGGCCGGTCCGGCCTTCGCGGGGGAGGAGGCGTCGGGCATGGGTCGAACCCTTCGATGCGGTCGTTCAGGAGGCGGAGACGAAGATGCGGACGATGGAGAAGAGCGACGCGACGGCGAGCAGCCAGCACGCGCCCTTCATGGCCAGCAGCGCCGGGATCTTGATCGCCTCGCAATGCACGTAGTCCTCGATCACCACCTGCAGCCCGAGCTGCGCGTGGTGGAAGACGGCGACGACGAGCGCGGCCAGCAGCACGGCGTTGAAGGGCTGCGCGATCCACCGCGCCGAGGCGGCGTGCGGCGCCCCGGCGAGGCTGATCGCGCTGGCCACGAACCACAGGACCAGCGGCACGAGCGCGACGGCGGTGACGCGCTGCGCCCACCAGTGGTGGGTGCCGTCCTTGGCCGAGCCGAGGCCGCGCGCGCGGCCGAGCGGGGAGCGGAGCGATGCCATGGTCAGCCTGCCTTCGCGACGAGCCAGGCGAGCGCCGTCAGCACGACGGTGCCCGCGACGACGGCCTTGCCGGACTTCTCCATCGTGGCGAGGTCGAAGCCGCGCCCGGTGTCCCAGAACAGGTGCCGGATGCCGTTGAGGAGGTGGTAGAAGAGCGCGACGCTCCAGCCGAGGAGCATGAGCTGGCCGAGCCAGCTGCCCGCGAAGGCCGCGACGCGCGCATGGGCGCCCGGCCCCATCGCCGTGGCGACGATCCACGCCGCGAGGAGCAGGGTCCCGGCGGCGAGCGCCACGCCGGTGGCGCGGTGGCTGATCGACAGGACCGACGTGATCTGCGGCTTGTAGACCTGGAGGTGCGGCGAGAGCGGACGCGCGCGCTTCGCCGCCGAAGATGTCTCTGACGCCATGACTGGACCGGGCCCCTCGAGCGACTGACCAAGGCGCCGGCAGGCAAGCTGCGCGGCGGCTGCCGTCAACCGCGCCAGGCCTCGTCCGGCCTGACCGGGTTGTTGCGGCGCACCATGCACTTAGACCCGTGGGCCGGAAGCGTCAATCTCAGCGATCGCCCGCGGCCGCGCGACGTGCCATGCGCGCGGCGATGGCCTCGGCCATGGCGACGGTCCGCCGCGCCGATTCGACGTGCAGGTTCTCGATCAGCTTGCCGTCGACGACGGCGACCCCGCGCCCCTCGGCCAGCGCCGCGGCATGGGCCTCGATGATCCGCCGCGCCCACTCCACCTCGCCCTCGGTCGGGCCGAAGCAGGCGTTGGCGCCGGCGATGGTGCGCGGGTGGATGAGCGTCTTGCCGTCGAAGCCGAGCTCCGAGCCCTGGCGGCAGGCCGCGAGGAAGCCGCCATCGTCGTCGAGGTCGAGATGCACGCCGTCGAGGATGACCAGGCCCGCCGCGCGCGCGGCCATCACCGACAGGCTGAGAGCGGTGAGCACCGGGAGCCGGTCATGCGTGTGGCGCGCGCGCAGGTCCTTGGCGAGGTCCGACGTCCCCATGACGAGGCAGGCGAGATGCGGGCTGGAGAAGGCGATCTCCTCGACGCGCATCACGCCCATCGGCGTCTCGATCATCGCCCAGAGCGCCATGGTCGGCGGCGCGCCGGCCGAGGCGAGGCGCAGCGCCGCGTCGCGGACCTCCTGCGCGCCCTCGGTCTTGGGCAGCAGCACCGCGTGGCAGCCCGAGCGCGCGGCGGCCTTGAGGTCGGCGGCGCCGAGCCTGGAGGACGGGTCGTTGATGCGGATCACGAGCTCGGACGCGTAGCCGCCCTGCGCCAGCGCCGCCAGCACCTGGGCGCGGGCCTCCTCCTTGCGGTCGGGGGCGACGCCATCCTCGAGGTCGAAGACCAGAACGTCGGCGTCGAGGCCGCGCGCCTTCTCGAGCGCGCGCGCGTTGGAGCCGGGGACGTAGAGCGCGCTGCGGCGCGGCCGGATTTCTGGATGCCTGCTCATGGTCGCCTAGCGATAGCGCAGAAACGCCGCGCTGTCAGCGGCGCGGCGGCGGGGCGGGCTCGCCGCGGTATCGCGCCGGGCGGCCAGGCGCTAGGGTCGGCGCGCAACGGACAAGCCCCGCGAAGAGCCCAGATGAACGTCCTGTCGATCCAGTCCGGCGTGGTCTACGGCCATGTCGGCAATTCCGCGGCCCAGTTCTGCCTGCAGCGCATGGGCCACGAGGCCTGGCGCATCGACACCGTGCGCTTCTCGAACCACCCCGGCCATGGCGGCTTCGCGGGAGAGGTGACGGCCGCGGCGGAGATCGGGGGCCTCGTCGCCGCGCTCGACGCGCGCGGCTGGCTCGCCGGCTGCGACGCGCTGCTCAGCGGCTACCTCGGCGCCGCCGACCAGGGCGCGGCGCTCCTCGGCGCCGCGGCGCGCCTGCGCGCGGCGAACCCGCGCGCGCTCTGGCTGCTCGACCCGGTGATCGGCGACGACGGGCGGGTCTTCGTGAAGCCCGGCATCCCCGAGTTCATGCGCGACGCCGCCGTGCCGGCCGCCGACATCGTCACGCCCAACGCCTTCGAGCTGTCGTGGCTGTCCGGCATGCCGGTCCACGACGTCGCCTCGGCCGCCGCCGCGGCGCGCCGGCTGCGCGGCGCGCGCGGCGCGACCGTGCTCGCCACCGGCATACGCGCCGGCGACGACGCCATCGCGACGCTCGCGCTCCACGACGGCGGCATCCACGTGGTGGAGACGCCGCGCGTCGACATGCCCGCCAACGGGACCGGCGACAGCTTCGCCGCGCTCTTCCTCGGCCGCTTCCTCGCCACCCGCGACGTCGCCGACGCGCTCGGCCACGCGGCCTCGGCGGTCTGCGCGCTGCTGCGCGCCACCGCCGCGCGCGGCGAGCGCGAGCTCGCGCTGGTCCCCGCCCAGGACGCGCTCGTCGCGCCGGGGCCGCGCTACGAGGCGCGGCCGCTCGCCGCATGACCGGCGACGACGCCCTGGTCATCGCCAAGGGCGTCGCCATCGGGCTGATGGTCGCGGCGCCGGTCGGGCCGGTGAACGTGCTCTGCGCGCGGCGCGCGCTCGAGCATGGCTGGCGCGCGGGGATCGCCTCCGGCCTGGGCGCCGCGGCGGCGGACACGCTCTTCGCCGCCGCGGCCGCGCTGGCGCTCGCGCAGGCGACTGGCCTCGTCGCGGCGCATCGCACCACCCTCGCCCTCGCGGGCGGGATCTTCCTGCTGGCCTATGGCTGGCGCACGCTGCGCTCCACGCCGCCTGGACCGGGCGCGGGGCGCGACGCCGCGGGCCTCGCGGCGGACTTCGCCTCGGCGTTCCTGATGACGCTGGCGAACCCGATCACCGTCTTCTCCTTCGCCGGCAGCTACGTCGCGCTCGCGGTCCCAGTGGACACGCGCGTCGACGCGCGCGACGCGCTCCTGGTCGCCGGCGTCTTCCTGGGCTCGACCTGCTGGTGGACGCTGCTCGTCGCGGCGGCGAGCCGGCTGCGCCAGCGCTTCACGCGCTCCGGGCTCGCGATCGCCAACCGCGTCGCGGGCATCGTCATCATCGCCTTCGGCGTGGCGACGCTCGCCGGCCTCGCGCTGGAGGCCGCGCGCGGCGGCGGCTGAGGGCGGCGCGCGCGCTCAGCCGCGGCCGAGATGCTCCTGCGCGAGCAGCTCGGCGATCTGCACGACGTTGAGCGCCGCGCCCTTGCGCAGGTTGTCGCCGACGCACCAGAAGGCGAGGCCCGTCGCGGAGGTCGGGTCGCGGCGCACGCGGCTGACATAGACCTTGTCCTCGCCGACGACCTCGACCGGCGTCACGTAGCCCTCGTCGACGCGGTGGTCGACGAGGCCGACCGCCTCGCCGCCGAGCCAGCCGCGCCACGCGCGGCGCGCGGCCTGCTCGTCGATCTCGCGCTCGAACTCGGCCACGACGCTGGCGGCATGCCCGACGAAGACCGGGGCGCGCACGCAGGTCGCGACCATGCGGATGTCGGGCCCCAGGAGCTTGCGCGTCTCCGCCTGCAGGCGCCATTCCTCGCGCGTGAAGCCGTCCTGCATGAAGGCGTCGACATGCGGGATCAGGTTGAAGGCGATCTGCTTGGGGAATTCCTCGCGCTCGATGGGCTGGTTGACGTAGACGGCGCGCGTCTGGGCGAAGAGCTCGTCCATCGCCGGCTTGCCCGCGCCCGAGACCGACTCCATCGCCGTGACGACCGCGCGGCGCAGCCCGGCGAGGTCGTGGAGCGGCTTGAGCGCCAGCGCGCAGATCGTCGCCATCGCCGAGGGGCTGGCCACGATGCGCCGCTTCGCGAAGCGCGCCAGCGCCGCCGCGTTGATCTCCGGCACGACCAGGGGCACGTCCGCCTCCATGCGGAAGGCGTCGCTGTGGTCGACGACGACGGCGCCCGCCTTCGCCGCGCGCGGCAGGTGCTCGAGCGCCACGTCGGGCGCGGTCGCGGAGAGGACGATGTCGATGCCGGCGAAGTCGAAGCCCGAGAGGTCCTGCACCCGGATGTCGTGCTCGCCGAAGCTGATCATGGTCCCGGTCGAGCGCTCGGAGGCCAGCGCCACCAGGTCGTCGACCGGGAAGCGGCGCTCGTCGAGCACCTGGACGATCTCCCGCCCGACATTTCCGGTGGCGCCTGCCACCGCGATCCGAAATCCCATCGCCATCCTCGCAACGCAGCGGAACCCGAACCGACCTTGCCGGTTCACGAACCGATCACACACACGCAACGCCGCCGCCATCGCGGGGCGCGATAGCCTCGCGCCGCTCCGCCCGGGCCGCGTCCCTGGCGTCAGTTAGAGGCTCGGCAGCGGCAAGGGAAACGAAAAGATGAACGCGATGCGACAGGACGCCGCGCGATCGGCGCGCGGGGGCGAGGAACTGCTCTTCCTCCGCAGGTGGCTGGCGAACCCCGGGAAGGTCGGCGCCGTGCTGCCGTCCTCGGCCGCGCTCGGCCGGCTCGTGGCGCGCAACGTCGCGCGCCGCCCGGACCAGTGGGTCGTCGAGCTCGGCGCCGGCACCGGCACGGTCACCCGCGTCCTGCTTGGTTCCGGCATCCCCGCCGACCGCCTGGTCGTGGTCGAGATCGACCCCGACCTCTGCGCCTTCCTGCGGCGCGAGCTGCCCGGCGCGCGCATCGTCCAGGGCGACGCGACCGCGCTGCGCATGCTGCTGCCCGACGGCGCGGCCGGCAATGTCGGCACGGTCGTTTCGGGCATCCCGATGCTGACCCTGCCACCGGAGCTGCAGCGGCGCATGATCGACGCGTGGCTCGACGTCATGCCGCCCGACGGGAGATTGCTGCAATACACGTATTCGCTGCTGTCGCCGCTGCCCGCGGCACGGCTGGGCCTCGCGGGGCGGCGCTGCGGCATCGTGATGCGCAACCTGCCGCCCGCCTGGGTGTGGAGCTACCGCCGCGCCGGCTGAGAAGCGCGGCGCGGCGGCACGTCCGTCCTCAGGCGCCGAGCCGGTCGAGCGCGGAGAGCACCGCGTCGCCCATCCCGGTCGTCGACACCTTCGTGCAGCCATCCTGCATGATGTCGGCCGTGCGGATGCCCTTGGCGAGCACGTCGCGCGCCGCGGACTCGATCAGCGCGGCGTCATCGGGCAGGTCGAAGGAATAGCGCAGCAGCATCGCGAAGCTCAGCATCGTCGCCAGCGGGTTGGCGAGGCCCTTGCCCGCGATGTCCGGCGCCGAGCCGTGGATCGGCTCGTAGAGCGCCTTGCGCCGTCCCGTCGCGTCCGGGTCGCCGATCGCGGCCGAGGGCAGCATGCCGAGCGAGCCCGTCAGCATCGAGGCGAGGTCCGAGAGCATGTCGCCGAACAGGTTGTCGGTGACGATGACGTCGAACTGCTTGGGGTTGCGCACGAGCTGCATCGCGCAGTTGTCGGCGTACATGTGGACGAGCTGGACGTCGGCGTAGGACTGCTTGTGCAGCTTCGACACGGTCTCGCGCCACAGCACGCCGGTGTGCATCACGTTGGCCTTCTCGACCGAGCAGACCTTGTTTCCGCGCTTGCGCGCCAGCTCGAAGGCGACGCGCGCGATGCGCTCGATCTCCGGCGTCGTGTAGACCTGCGTGTCGACGGCGCGCTTCGTGCCATCGGCCAGCGTCTCGATGCCGCGCGGCTCGCCGAAATAGACGCCGCCGGTGAGCTCGCGCAGGATCATGATGTCGAGGCCGGCGATGACCTCCTTCTTCAGCGTCGAGGCCTCGGCCAGCTCCGGGAAGACCGTCGCCGGGCGCAGGTTGGCGTAGAGCCCCATCTCCTTGCGCAGCCTGAGGATCGCGCGCTCCGGCTTCATGTCGAAGGCGCCGGTGTCCCATTTCGGGCCGCCCACGGCGCCGAACAGCACCGCGTCGACCGACATCGCGTCGGCCATCGTCTCGTCGGTGATCGGCGTGCCCTTCGCGTCGATGCTCGCGCCCCCGACCAGGCCCTCCTTGATGTCGAAGCGCACCGCGCGACGGCGATCGAACCAGTCGATCACGCGGCGGACCTCGCGCATCGCCTCGGGGCCGATCCCGTCGCCGGGGAGGAAGAGCATCGTCTTGTTCGCGGGCATGTCCGTTTTCCTGTCCTGTGCGCGTGGCGTCGGTCCGGCGGGCGGCTCAGCCCGGGTCCATCGAGAGCCAGGGCTGCGCGGTCTTCTGGCGCGCCTCGTAGCCCTCGACGTCGCCGCCCTTCTGCATCGTGAGCCCGATGTCGTCGAGCCCGTTGAGCAGGCAGTGGCGGCGGAAGGCGTCGATGCGGAACGGGATCACCTCGCCGTCGGGGCGGATGATCTCCTGCTTCTCGAGGTCGATGGTGACCTGCGCGTTGGCGCCCTTGCGCGCGTCGTCCATCAGCTTGTCGACGGCCTCCTGCGGCAGCGGGATCGGCAGGATGCCGTTCTTGAAGCAGTTGTTGTGGAAGATGTCGGCGAAGCTCGGCGCGATGACGCAGCGTATGCCGAAGTCGAGCAGCGCCCAGGGCGCGTGCTCGCGGCTCGACCCGCAGCCGAAATTGGCGCCGGCGACCAGGACCTGCGCCTTGCGATAGGCCGGCTGGTTGAGAACGAAGCCGGGCTTCTCCGAGCCGTCCGCCTCGTAGCGCATCTCGTCGAACAGCGCCTTGCCGAGTCCGGTGCGCTTGATCGTCTTGAGGTGCTGCTTGGGGATGATCATGTCCGTGTCGATGTTGATCATCGGCAGCGGCGCGGCGACGCCCGTGAGCTTGTCGAACTTCTGCATTGTCCTTCTCCCGGGCTCAGGCCGCGCGCGGATCGGCGATGGTGCCGGCGATGGCCGAGGCAGCCGCCATCTCCGGGCTCATGAGGTGCGTGCGCCCGCCGCGGCCCTGGCGGCCCTCGAAGTTGCGGTTCGAGGTCGAGCCGCAGCGCTCGCCGGGCTCCAGCCTGTCGGCGTTCATGGCGAGGCACATCGAGCAGCCGGGCTCGCGCCACTCGAAGCCGGCCTCGAGGAAGACCTTGTCGAGGCCCTCCTGCTCGGCCTGCTCCTTGACGAGGCCCGATCCCGGCACGACCAGCGCCTGGACATGCGCGGCGACCTTGCGGCCGCTGGCGATCCGCGCGGCGGCGCGCAGGTCCTCGATGCGGCCATTGGTGCAGCTGCCGATGAAGACCTTGTCGATGCGCACGTCGGCGATGCGCGTGCCTGGCTGCAGGCCCATGTAGGCGAGCGCGCGCTCGAGCGCGGCGCGCTTGCCGGGATCCGGCTCCTGCGCCGGGTCGGGCACGCGGCCGGTGACGGGCGCGACGTCCTGCGGCGAGGTGCCCCAGGTGACGTGCGGCACGAGGCTCGCGGCGTCGATCGAGACCTCCTTGTCGTAGGTCGCGCCGGGGTCGCTCGGCAGCGTGCGCCAATGGGCGAGCGCGGCCTCCCACTGCCCTGCCTTCGGCGCGTGCGGGCGCCCCTTGACGTAGGCGTAGGTGGTCTCGTCGGGCGCGATGAGGCCCGCGCGCGCGCCCGCCTCGATCGACATGTTGCAGACCGTCATGCGGCCTTCCATCGACAGGCCGCGTATCGCGGAGCCCGCGTACTCGATGACATGGCCGGTGCCGCCGGCCGTGCCGATGCGCCCGATGATCGCGAGCACGAGGTCCTTGGCGGTCACGCCGGCCGGCAGCTCGCCGTCGACCGTGATGCGCATGTTCCGCGCCGGCTTCTGGATCAGCGTCTGCGTGGCGAGCACGTGCTCGACCTCGGAGGTGCCGATGCCGAAGGCGAGCGCGCCGAAGGCGCCATGGGTCGAGGTGTGGCTGTCGCCGCAGACGATCGTCATGCCCGGCAGCGTCATGCCCTGCTCGGGCCCGATGATGTGGACGATGCCCTGGCGGATGTCGTCCATCGCGAAATAGGGCACGCCGAACTCGCGCACGTTCTGCTCGAGCGTCTCGATCTGGGTGCGGCTCTCGGGGTCCTCGATGCCCTTCGACCGGTCGGTCGTCGGCACGTTGTGGTCGGCGACGGCGATGGTGAGGTCCGGGCGGCGGACCTTGCGGCCGGCGGCGCGCAGCCCCTCGAAGGCCTGCGGGCTGGTCACCTCGTGGACGAGGTGGCGGTCGATGTAGATCAGGCAGGTGCCGTCGTCCTGGGTGTGGACGAGGTGGTTCGCCCAGATCTTGTCGAACAGCGTGCGCGGCTTGCTCATGGCTTGGGCCTTCGGGGATCCGTGAAAAACGGCGCGAGAATAGGGAAAGCGCGGGAGGATCACAATTTCCGCGGGGCCCGCCGATTGAACCGGCATCCGGGCTGGCGCATAGATTGCCGATGGACCGTCCCCTTGGCCGCCTGCCTCCGCTCAACGCGCTGCGCGCCTTCGTCGCCTCGGCGCGGCACCTGAGCTTCTCGCGCGCCGCGGAGGAGCTCTTCGTCACCCCCGCGGCGGTCAGCCAGCAGGTCAAGCTGCTGGAGGACCACCTGGGCCACGTGCTGTTCCGCCGCACCAACCGCGCGCTGCTGCTGACCGACGAGGGCCAGGCGCTGCTGCCGCGGCTGCACGAATCCTTCGCGCTGATGGGCGAGGCGCTCGCGGGGCTCGAGGCGATGGGCGATACCGGGATCCTGACGGTCTCGATGGCGCCGTCCTTCGCGGCGAAGTGGCTGGTGCCGCGGCTGGAGGGCTTCCAGGCGCTGCATCCGGACATCGACGTGCGCGTCACCGCCTCGATGAACCTCGTCGCCTTCGCCGACGACGGCGTCGACTGCGCGATCCGCTACGGGCTCGGGCAGTATCCGGGGCTGGTCGTCGAGCGCATGCTGAGCGAGAGCGTCGTGCCGGTCTGCAGCCCGGCGCTGCTGCGCGGGCGCAAGGCGCGGCTGACGCGCGCCTTCCTCGAGGGCATGACCCTGCTCCACGACGACAGCCCGGAGCAGGACGCCAGCTGCCCGAACTGGAGCATGTGGCTGAAGGCCGCCGGCATAGACGGGATCGACGCGCGGCGCGGCCTGCACTTCAACCAGGCCAGCCTCGTGCTCGAGGCGGCGACATCGGGGCGCGGCGCGGCGCTGGCCAAGGCCCAGCTCGCCCGCGACGACCTCCGGCACGGCAGGCTGGTCCGCCTCTTCGAGACCAGCCAGCCCGTCGCCTTCGCCTACTACTTCGTCTGCCCGCCGGCCAAGGCAGGCCAGCGCAAGGTCGCCCTGTTCCGCGACTGGATCATGCGCGAGGCGCTGGCAGGGGATGCGCCGCCCCCGCCGCGCCGGCGGGGCGCGCGCTAGGCGCGCCCGAGCATGCGGTGCGCGCGCTCGCGCAGCCGCTGCATCACGACGTAGAGCGGCGGGATCACGAAGATCCCCACCAGCGACGCCGCGATCATGCCGGCGAAGACCGCGGTGCCGACGCCGCGGCGGCTGGCCGCGCCGGCGCCCGTCGCGATCACCAGCGGCACGAGGCCGAGGATGAAGGCGAAGCTCGTCATCATCACGGCGCGGAAGCGCAGCCGCGCCGCCTCGATCGCGGCGGCGACGATCTCGCGGCCGGCCCGGCGCTCCTCCATCGCGAACTCGACGATCAGGATGGCGTTCTTCGCGGCCAGGGCGATCAGCACCACGATGCCGATCTGGGCGTAGAGGTTGTTGTCGAGCCCGGCGAGGTTGATCCCCACGAGCGCGCCGGCGAGGCCGATCGCCACCGAGAGCAGCACCGCCACCGGCATCGTCCAGCTCTCGTAGAGCGCGACGAGGAAGAGGTAGGCGAAGAGCACGGCGAGGCCGAGCACGACCACGGTCTTGCCCGCGGCCTCCTTCTCCTGGAGCGCCGTGCCGGTCCACTCGTAGGAGAAGCCCGCCGGCAGCACGCGCGCGGACAGGCCTTCCATCGCCGCCAGCGCGACGCCAGAGCTGTAGCCCGGCGCCGGCCCTCCCAGCATCGTCACGCTGCGCTGGTTGTTGTAGCGGGTGAGGTATTGCGGCCCGAGCACGGCATGGACGTCGGCGACCACGCGCAGCGGCACCATGTCGCCGGCCCGGTTGCGCACGTGGATGCGGAAGATGTCCGGCACCTCGTCGCGCTCGTCGGCCTCGCCCTGGACCATCACCGACCAGGTGCGCCCGAACAGGTTGAAGTCGTTGACGTAGTAGCCGCCGAGCATCGCCTGCATCGCCTGGAAGACGTCGCTCACCTGGATGCCCAGCGCCTGCAGCTTCTCGCGGTCGAGGTCGAGGCGCAGCTGCGGCGCGGAGGCCGAGAAGGTCGAGAAGACGCCCCGCAGGTAGGGGACCTGCGCCGCGCCGAACATCATCGCGCGCGTCACCGCCGCGTGGTCCTCCACCTTGCCGCCGGAGAGGTCGTTGAGCTGGTACTCGAAGCCCGAGCCCGTGCCGAGGCCCATGATCGGCGGCAGGTTCACCGGCAGGATGTTCGCGGCGGGCACGCTGGCGGCGAGGCGGCGCACGGACTCGATCGCGGCGAACACGCTCTCGCCGGCGGCGCGCCGATCCTCGAAGTCCTTCATCGACACGATCATGAAGGCGGCGTTGGAGAGCGCGAGCGAGTTGAAGAAGCTGAAGCCCGGCACCGCGACGACCTGCCTGACGCCCGGGAGCGCGGCGACGGCCTTCTCCACCTGCTCGACGACCTGCAGCGTGCGGTTCGCCGAGGCGCCGTCGGGCAGCTGCAGCTCGACGAAGAAGGCGCCCTGGTCCTCCTCCGGCAGGAAGCCGCCGGGCGTCGTCCTGAAGAGGATGCCCGTTCCCGCGCCCGCCGCCGCCACCGCGACCAGCGACAGCACGGCGACGCGCACCAGGCGCCGCACCGCGGCGACGTAGCCGTCGCGCGCGTGGTCGATGCCGCGCATGATCCCGCCGATGATCGGGTTCCGGCCATGGCCGCGCCGGAGGATCAGCGCGCAGAGCGCGGGCGACAGCGACAGCGCGTTGACCGCCGAGATCAGCATCGACACCGAGACGACGACCGCGAACTGCTGGAAGAGCTGGCCGGTGATGCCGGGGATGAAGCCCACCGGCACGAAGACGGAGAGCAGCACCAGCGTGATGGCGAGGATCGGCGCGGTGATCTTGGCCATGGCGCGCTTGGTGGCGTCGGCGACCGAGACGTCCGGGTCGTGCTCGAGCTCGTGCTCGACCGCCTCGACCACGACGATGGCGTCGTCGACCACGATGCCGATGGCGAGCACGACCGCGAAGAGCGAGACCGTGTTCGCGGTGAAGCCGAGCGCCAGCAGCGCCGCGAAGGTGCCGACCAGCGCCACCGGCACGGCGATCGTCGGCACGAGCGTGGCGCGCAGGCTGCCGAGGAAGAGGAAGACGACCAGGACCACGAGCACGAAGGCCTCGACCAGCGTGTGGATCACCTCCGAGACCGTGTCGCTGACGAACTTCGTGGAGTCGTAGAGGACGGTCTGCGCCACGTCGTCGGGGAAGCGGGCCTCGAGCCCGGCCAGCGCCTTGCGGATCGCGGCGGCGGTGGCGATCGCGTTCGCCCCGGGCGCCTGGTAGATGGCGATCGTGGCCGCGGGCTTGCCGTTGAAGCGCGAGTAGGAGTCGCTGTTCCTCGCCCCGAGCTCGAGCCGCGCGACGTCCTTGAGGCGCACCATCGCGCCGTCCGGCGTGGCGCGCACGACGATGTCCTCGAACTCGGCCACGGTGACCAGGCGGCCCTGCGCCTGGATCGAGAGCTGGAACTGCTGGTCGTCGCCGATCGGCTGCGCGCCGATGCGGCCGACCGCGGCCTGGACGTTCTGGCTGCGGATCGCCGCGACCAGGTCCGCGGTGGTCATGCCGTAGGCGACCAGCCGGTCGCCGCGGACCCAGACGCGCAGCGCGTATTCCAGCGCGCCGAAGAGGTTGGCGGAGCCAACGCCCGGCACGCGGGCGAGCGTGTCGAGCACGCTGATCGTGGCGTAGTTGGACAGGAAGAGCGCGTCGCGCGAGCCGCCCGGGGAATGCAGCACCACCGCCTGCAGCAGCGCGGAGGATTTCTTCTGGACGTTGATGCCCGCCCTGTTCACCTCCTCCGGCAGCTTCGCGGAGGCAAGCTGCACGCGGTTGAGGACGTTGACCGCGTTGAGGTCCGGGTTGGAGCCGACCGCGAAGGTCACCGTGAGCGAGTAGCTGCCGTCGTTGCCCGAGACGCTCTTCATGTAGAGCATCCGGTCGACGCCGTTGACCTGGGACTCGATGGGCTGCGCCACCGTCGCCTCGACCACCGCGGCGCCGGCACCGGGATAGGACGTGGTCACGCTGACCTGCGGCGGCACGATGTCCGGGAACTGCGCGACGGGGATGGCGGCCATCGCCAGCAGGCCGGCGATGGTGATGACGATCGAGATGACGCAGGCCAGCCGCGGCCTGTCGACGAAGATCGCGGAGATCATGGCGCGCGCCGGGCCGGGTGGCGCGTCAGCCGCGCGGGCCCGGGGGCGCGTCGGTCGCCACCACCGGCTGGCCCGGGCGCACGCGCTGGATGCCCTGCACGACGACGCGGTCGCCCTCCGCGATCCCGTCGAGCACCGCGGCGTAGCCCGCGCGCGCGGCGCCGAGCTTCACGCGGCGGACCTGCGCCTTGCTCTCGCGGTCGACGACCAGCACGAAGGCGCCGGCCTGGTCGAGCTGCAGCGAGGCCTGCGGGATCATCAGCGCGCGCTCGGGGCGCTCGCCCTCGACGACGACGCGCACGGTCTGGCCGTCGATCAGCTCGGCCCGCGGGTTCGGGAGCCTGGCGCGCACGACGACGGTGTCGGTGCTGCGGTCGGCCTGGACGTCGGCGAAGTCGATGCGGCCGGGCTCCGCGTAGAGGCTGCCATCGGCCAGGCGCAGCCGCACCACGAGGCCCGCCTCGCCGCTCGCGCGGGCCTTGCGCTGCGCCTCGAGGAGCTCGCGCGCCGAGACCGGGAAGGCGACGTGCACGGGATCCTGGCTCACGATCGTCGCCAGCACGCCCGAAGCCGGGTTGACGAGGTTGCCCTTGGTCAGCGCGGCCTCGCCGATGCGGCCGGCGATCGGGGCGACGATGCGCGTATAGCCCAGCGCGAGCTCCGCCTGGCGCTGCGAGGCCCGCGCCGCGAGGAGTTGCGCGCGCGCGCGCGCCTCGTCGGCGACGCGCTGGTCGACGGTCGACTGGGCGATGTTCTGGTTGCGCGACAGCTCGCGCGCGCGCTGCAGCTGCGAGGTCGCGTCGGCGAGCGTCGCCTCGGCCTTGGCCACCTCGGACTTCGCGAGGTCCAGCGACGCCTCGAACTGGTCCGGCTCGATGGCGAAGAGCAGGTCGCCGGCTGCGACCATCGCGCCCTCGACGAAGCGGCGCTCGCGCAGCACGCCCTCGATCCGGGCACGCAGCTCGACCCGCTCGAGCGCGCGCACGCGCCCGACGAACTCGCGCTGCTGGGTGAGGTCGCGCATCTCCGCCCTCGCGACCACCACCGCGGGCGCCTGCCCCTGCGCAGGCACCTGCGCGGTGGCGTGAAGCATGGCCGACCACAGGCCGGCCGCGGCGAGCGCGGCGCGCGCCGCGCGCGCCGCTCCGATGCGCAGGACACCCATGCGTTGCCCTCCCCTTGGCAGGCGGCCGGCCAGCTGCTGGCCGCGTCAGGCCTTCTCGGACGCGGCGGCCTCGGCCTGCGTCGTGCTCGCCTTCTCGACGATGCGCGCGCTCTTCCCGCGACGGCCGCGCAGGTAATAGAGCTTCGCGCGGCGCACGTCGCCGCGGCGGATAACCTCGATCGAATCGATGCGCGGGCTGTAGAGCGGGAAGACGCGCTCGACGCCCTCGCCGAACGAGATCTTGCGCACGGTGAAGTTCGACGACATGCCCGCGCTCTTGCGCGCGATGCACACGCCCTCGTAGGCCTGGACGCGCTCGCGCGTGCCCTCGATGACCTTCACGTTGACGCGAAGCGTGTCGCCCGGGCCGAACTCCGGCACCGTGCGGCCGAGCTTCTCGATCTGCTCCTTCTCGAAGTTCTGCAGCGTGTTCATGGGGTGGTTTCCTTTCCTGCTGTCGTGTTCCAGGCCGCGCGGCCGCCCCTTGCGGCGCGCGCGACGTAGAGGTTCCAGAGATCCGGCCTGCGTTCGCGCGTGAGGCGCTCGGCCTCGGCGCGGCGCCAGGCGCGGATCTTCTCGTGGTGGCCGGAGACGAGCACCTCCGGCACGGCGCGCCCGGCCCAGGTGGCCGGCCGCGTGTAGTGCGGGTATTCGAGCAGCCCGTCGGCGAAGCTTTCCTCGTCGGCGGAGAGCGCCTCGCCCATGACGCCGGGCAGCAGCCGCACGCAGGCGTCGACGAGCGCGATGGCGGCGGGCTCGCCGCCGGAGAGGACGAAGTCGCCGAGGCTCAGCTCGGCGATGCCGCGCGCGTCGAGCACGCGCTGGTCGACGCCCTCGAAGCGGCCGCAGAGCAGCGTCGCACCGGGGCCGGCGGCGAGCTCGCGCACCAGCGCCTGGTCGATCCGGCGGCCGCGCGGGCTCATGTAGAAGGCCGGAAGCGCGGATGGCGCAGCGGCGAGCGCGGCGTCGACGACGTCGGGGCGCATGACCATGCCGGGCCCGCCGCCGCAGGGCGTGTCGTCGACGCTGCGGTGGCGGTCCTGGGCGAAGGCGCGGATGTCGGAGACCTCGAGCCGCCAGTCGCCGCGCGCCGCGGCGCGGCCGGCCAGCGAATGGCCGAGCGGGCCGGGGAACATCTCCGGCAGGATGGTGAGGACATGCACGGTCCAGGTCATGGCTGCCCCGGCTCCTCGCCGCGCGCCTCGACCTCGGCCGGCGGGTCCACCACGACGCGCCCGGCCTCGACGTCGACCTCGCCGACCATCGGCGCGGCGAAGGGCAGGAGCAGCGACTCCTGGCCGGGGCGCTCGATCTCCAGCACGTCGCCGGCGCCGTAGTTCACCACGCGCGCCACGCGCCCGACCTCGTCGCCCGCCGCGGTGACCGCGCTGAGCCCGACGAGGTCGGCGACGTAGACCTCGCCGCGGCGCGGCCTCGGGAGCTTCGCGCGGGGCACGAAGAGCTCGACGCCCTTCAGCGCCTCGGCGGCGTCGCGCGTGTCGACGCCCTCGATGCGCGCGATCGCGAGGCCGCGTGCCGCGCCGCGCACCTGCAGGGCGAAGCTGCGCGCGCCCGCCGCGTCGGTGAGCGCGCCATAGCGCGCGAGCGCGCGGGGATCGGAGGTGAAGGCCTTCACCTTCACCTCTCCCCGCACGCCATGCGCGCCCGTGACGACGCCCAGCATGACCCGCCGCTCGCTCAACCTGCCGCTCCGTGCGCGCCGTGGCTCAGGCCTGCGCCGCTTCCGCAGCCTTGGCGGCGGCCTCGGCGGCGGCCTTGATGCGCTCCTGCGCCTTGGCCTTCGGGGCGGACTTCTTCGGCGTCTCGTGGATCACGGGCTTGGGGCCCAGCGAGGCGTGGTGCAGGAACAGCGCGACGCGGTCGGACGGCGTCGCGCCCTTCGACAGCCAGTACTTGATCCGCTCGACGTCGAGGACGACGCGGTCCTTGTGGCCCTTCTCGAGCATCGGGTTGTACGAGCCGACGCGCTCGACGAAGGCGCCGTCGCGCGCCTTGCGGCTGTCGGCGATCACGATCTTGTAGAACGGGCGGTGCTTGGTCCCTGCGCGGGACATGCGGATCTTGAGGGCCATCTGTCGTCTTCGTCCTTCTTCGGTAGGTTGTGCGTGGATCGTCGGTGGTCGGTGCTGGCCGCGCGCGTCAGCGGCGGAAGAGGTTGGAGATGCCGGTCCGCATCAGGCCCTTCTGCCCGAGCCTGGAGACCTGCTTCATCATCCGGCTCATCTCCATGTACTGCTTCACGAGCCGGTTCACGTCCTCGACGCTGGTGCCCGAGCCGGCCGCGATGCGGCGGCGGCGATTGGCGTTGAGGAGCTTCACGTCGCGGCGCTCGGCCCTGGTCATCGAGCCGATGATCGCCTCCTGGCGGCGGATCATGCGGTCGTCGACCTTCGCGCCGTCGAGCTGCGCCTTCACCTTCTGGACGCCGGGCAGCATGCCCATGACGCCGCCCAGCCCGCCCATGCGGCGGAGCTGCTTGAGCTGGCTCGCCATGTCCTCGAGGTCGAACTCGCCCTTCTGGACCTTGCGCGCGAGCTTCTCGGCCTCTTCCTTCTCGACCGTCTCGGCGGCCTTCTCGACGAGGCCGACGATGTCGCCCATGCCGAGGATGCGGCCGGCGATGCGGTCGGGGTGGAAGACGTCGAGCGCGTCGAGCTTCTCGCCAAGGCCGATCAGCTTGACCGGCCGCCCGGTGACCGCGCGCATCGACAGCGCGGCGCCGCCGCGCGCGTCGCCGTCGACGCGGGTCATCACGATGCCGGTGACGCCGATCTTCTCGTTGAAGTTGGTCGCGACGTTGACGGCGTCCTGGCCGGTCATGGCGTCGACGACGAGCAGCGTCTCGGCGGGCTGCGTGGCGTCGCGCACCGCCGCCGCCTCGGCCATCAGCTCCTCGTCGATCGACAGCCGGCCGGCGGTGTCGAGCAGCACGACGTCGAAGCCCTCGACGCGGCCACGCTCCATGGCGCGGCGGGCGATCTCCACGGGCTGCTGGCCGGCGACGATGTCGAGCGTCGGCACGCCCGCCTGCTCGCCGAGCACGCGCAGCTGCTCCTGCGCGGCGGGGCGGCGCGTGTCCAGCGACGCCATCAGGACCTTCTTGCGGTCCTTCTGGACGAGGCGCAGCGCGAGCTTGGCGGTGGTCGTCGTCTTGCCGGAGCCCTGCAGGCCGACCATCAGCACCGGCACCGGCGGCACCGCGCGCAGGTTGATCTCGGACGCGGTCGAGCCCAGCGTCTCCACGAGGTGGTCGTGGACGATCTTCACGACCATCTGGCCCGGCGTCACCGAGCGGACGACCTCCTGGCCGATCGCGCGCAGCCGCACGCCGGCGATGAAGGTCTTGACCACCGGCAGCGCGACGTCGGCCTCGAGCAGCGCCAGGCGCACCTCGCGCAGCGCCTCGTCGACGTCGCCCTCGGAGAGGGCGCCGCGACCGCGCAGCCGGTCGAAGACCTTGCCGAGGCGTTGGCTCAGGGACTCGAACATGGCGTCGGGGCCGGAGCCCCAGGATCCTTTCGCCCAAACGCATGCGACCCCGGCGGGCGCGACGCGCTGACCGGGGCAGCCGCCCCGCCTCCGAGGCCGTACCGGCCTGTCGTGCGGGGTGGCCCAAGGGGTTCGGGTTTTCCCTTGAACGGACGGGTTTCTAGAGGCGGTCCGGGCGCGGGTCAAGCGGCCCGGGGAGCCGGCCGAATTGTCCCGCCCGCCGCTTTCCTCATATATACCCGCGCCATGAGCATACAGGTCCCCGCGGGGCGCCGCCGCTTCACGAAGATGCATGGCCTCGGCAACGACTTCGTCGTCATAGACGCGCGGCGCGAGCCGCTCGTCCTGGACCCGGTGATGGCGCGGCTGATCGCCGACCGCCGCCGCGGCGTGGGCTGCGACCAGCTGATCGTGCTCGAGCCGCCAGCCGACCCGGGCGCCGATGTCTTCATGCGCATCTACAATCCCGATGCCAGCGAGGCCGGGGCCTGCGGCAACGCCACGCGCTGCATCGCCGAGGCGCTGATGCGCGAGGCGGGCCGCGACCGGGCCGTGGTCCAGACCATCGCCGGGCTCCTGCCGGCCGAGCGCGCCGGCGGCGGCCTGGTGAAGGTCGACATGGGCCCCGCGCGGCTGGGCTGGCGCGACGTGCCGCTGGCGCGCGAGGGCGACACGCTGCATGTCGAGGTCGACGCCGGCGAGCTGCGCGACCCGGCCTGCTGCTCGATGGGCAACCCGCACGCCACGTTCTTCGTCGCCGACGCCGACGCCGTCGACCTCGCCGTGCTCGGCCCGCGCATCGAGCACCACCCCGCCTTCCCCCAGCGCGTCAACGCGGGGATCGTGCAGGTGCTCGCCCCGGACCGGCTGCGCTTCCGCGTCTGGGAGCGCGGCGCCGGCATCACCGAGGCCTGCGGCAGCGGCGCCTGCGCGGCGATCGTCAACACCGCGCGGCGCGGCCTCTGCGACCGCCGCGCCACGGTGGTGCTGGACGGGGGCGAGCTCGCGATGGAATGGCGCGCCGACGGCCACGTGACGATGGCGGGGCCGGTGGCGACCAGCTTCACGGGCGAGCTCGCCCTGGCATGACGGCGCCGGTCGAGGTCGTCAATTTCGGCTGTCGCCTCAACGCCGCCGAGTCCGAGGCGATCCGCGCCCTCGCCGAGGGCCGGCTCGCGCGACCGACCTTCGTCCTCAACACCTGCGCGGTGACCACCGCCGCCGAGCGCGACGCCAGGCGCGAGGCGCGCCGGCTCAAGCGCCTGCATCCCGGCGCCGACATCGTGGTCACCGGCTGCGCCGCGCAGCGCGACGCCGCCGCCTTCGCCGCGATGCCGGAGGTCGCGCGGGTCCTGGGCAACGCCGAGAAGCTCGACCCCGCGAGCTGGGACGGCGACGCGACGCGGCCGCGCATCGAGGTCGGCGACGCGATGGCGCAGCGCGCGTTCCGCGACCCGGCGCCCGGCGCGCGCCCCTCGGGCACGCGCGCGGTCGTCGACGCCCAGCAGGGCTGCGACCACCGCTGCACGTTCTGCATCATCCCCTTCACGCGTGGCCCGAGCCGCTCGCAGCCGCTCGGCGCGCTCGCCGCGCGCGTCGCCGCGCTGGCGCGCGAGGGCGCCGGCGAGGTCGTGCTCTCCGGCGTCGACCTCGCCTCCTGGGGCCGCGACCTCCCGGGCCGCCCGTCGCTCGGCCGCGCGCTGCGCCGGCTGCTCGCGCTTGTGCCCGCGCTGCCGCGGCTGCGCCTGTCCTCGATCGACCCGGCCGAGATCGACGACGACCTCGTCGAGGCCTTCGCGCTGGAGGAGCGCCTGATGCCGCACGCGCATCTCTCGCTGCAGGCCGGCGACGACCTCGTCCTCAAGCGCATGCGCAGGCGCCACACCCGCGACGGCGCGATCGCGATCGCGGGACGGCTGCGCCGCGCGCGCCCGGGGATCGCCATCGGCGTCGACGTCATCGCCGGCTTCCCGACCGAGGACGACGCCGCGGCGGAGCGCACGCGCGCCATCCTGGGCGAGATCGGCATCTCCTACGCGCATGTCTTCCCCTTCGACCCGCGCCCGGGCACGCCGGCGGCGCGCATGCCGCGCGTGCCGCCCGCGGAGGTCGCGCGCCGCGCGGCCGCGCTGCGCGCCGAGGCGGCGCGGCTGCTGCGCGCGCATCTCGACGCCCGGGTCGGCGCGGAGCTCGACGTCCTCGTCGAGGCCGACGGCCTCGGCGGGCACGCCGCCGACTTCACCCGCGTGCGCCTCGACGCGCCCGCGCCGTGCGGCACGCTGCTGCGCGCGCGCGCCGTCGCGGCGGCGCGGGACCATCTTCTCGCGACGCGGAGCTGATCGACATGGCCACCTGGTTCCAGCGGCTGAAGACCGGGCTCTCGCGCTCGACGACGCGCCTCGCGGAGAGCATCGGCGCCGCCTTCGGGCGCAGGCGCGTCGACGCGGGCACGCTGGGCGAGCTCGAGGAGGCGCTGATCGCCGCGGACCTCGGGCCCGGCGTCGCGGCCAAGCTCGTCGAGTCGCTGCGCAAGCGCAAATGGGAAGGCGAGGTCGAGGTCGAGGCCGTCAAGCGCGCGCTCGCCGACGACATCGCCGCGATCCTCGCGCCCGTCGCCACGCCCTTCGCGCTCGACGCCGGCAAGCGACCGCACGTGACGCTCGTGGTCGGCGTGAACGGCAGCGGCAAGACGACGACCATCGGCAAGCTCGCGCTGCGCCTGTCGCGCGAGGGGCGCAAGGTCGTGATCGCCGCGGGCGACACGTTCCGCGCCGCCGCCGTGGCGCAGCTCGAGGTCTGGGCCGGCCGCGCGGGCGCGGAGTGCATCCGCGCTCCCGACGGCACGGACCCGGCCGCGCTCGCCTACCAGGCGCTCGAGCGCGCGCAGGAGACCGGCGCCGATTCGCTACTCGTCGACACCGCCGGCCGGCTGCACAACAAGGCCGACCTGATGGCCGAGTTGCAGAAGCTCGTGCGCGTGCTGCGCAAGCGCGACGCGAGCGCGCCGCACCGCACGCTGCTCGTGCTCGACGCGACGACGGGGCAGAACGCGCTCCAGCAGGTCGAGGTCTTCCGCAAGCTCGTCGACATCGACGGCCTCGTGCTCACGAAGCTCGACGGATCCGCGCGCGGGGGCGTGCTCGTCGCGATCGCGGAGCGATTCGCGCTACCCGTCGTCGCCATCGGCGTCGGGGAGAGCGCGGAGGACCTCGCCGCATTCGACGCCCGCCAGTTCGCCGACGCGCTGCTCGGGATCACGCGCTGAACCCGCGCCACACCGCATCTAGAGCGCTTTCGTGCGTGCGCGACGACATCTTGGCGCGAGGCCCAGTAGTGGTGGCTCCGGGCTTGTCAAGAACCAGATGTTGAAATCTCTTGACACCTTGTCGGAAACCGGGATCTTAATGCGTGTACAGGCGGTCTGTAGGGAGGACTTCCGACCTCAACCTGGGCGGTAGCGGTACACGCCAGACTCTGGCGAGCACCGAAGCGCCTTGCGGAAGTCCGGGACAGCCTGGTTCATCCAGAGGAGTCATTCCCATGGCAGCGAAGAAGAAGGCGAAGAAGAAGGCCGCGAAGAAGAAGAAGTAATTCTCTTCTTTCGTGCCTACCAAAACCAAGCACTCATAAAAGTCCTTGATTTTGCGCTGGATGAACCTCGGTTCATCCAGCGTTTTTCTTTTGGGGGCCCGGCGCTGGGCCGCGTGACGCGCGGCGGCGGCCACGCCCATGCTGCTCTGGGGGGACGGTGGTGGCAGAAAAGGTCCGGGTCGCCGCGATCGGCGAATGCATGATCGA
>JBEGVV010000131.1:0-3321 GCA_041178225.1 Pseudomonadota bacterium
CCCTCCCGTCCGCGCGCAGCGCGGATGGCCCGCTCCAACTCCCCTCCCGTCCGCGCGCAGCGCGGATGGGAGGGGTGGCGCCGCGCGGCCGCGCGGCGACGGGGAGGGCATGTGTGCCTGAGGCCGGGCGCGGCGCGCGGGCTCTGGCGGTGAAACGCCGATCGCGTCGCGCACCGATCGCTCGCCGAGCGGAGGACCCATGCCCCCTCCGCCGCGCGCCACCTCCCCCATCCGCGCTGCCGCGCGGACGGGTGAGGAGTTCCAGCTCCCCGCCCGTCCGCGCCGCCGCGCGCGAACTGGACCTGCCTATCCAGCGCGATCCGCGGCGCGCGGGTTGCCGCCACCGCGCGCCAGCGCGAGCAGGCCCATGAGCGTCTCCTCCTGCTCGGCCACCTCGCGCATGGGCAGGCCGAAGCGCGCGGCGATGCGTCGGCGCAGCGCGGGGAAGGCCTGGACGAGGCCGCCGGAGATCGCGAGCCTGTCCCATGACGGTGCCGCGGAGAGCCGGCGCGCGCATTCTGCGTAGCTGTCCGCCATGAAGTCGAAGGCGGCGCGGAAGAGGTTGCCCGCGGTCAGGTTCTCGGTCGTGATGCCCTCGATCCGGCCGCGGTCGCCCATCGCGCTGGCGAAGAAGCCGAGGTCGCAGGAGAGACCGGCGCTGCCATCCTCCCCGGCCTCGGTCGCGGCGGCGATGAGCTTCCAGGACGCGGACATGTCGAGCCCCGCTGCGCGCGGCAACTCCGTCAGCAGGGACTCGAGCACCGCGAGCGAGCGTCCCGCGGGGACATGCGTGACCGTGTTGAGGAACGCGCCGCCGAACCAGCAGCGCGTCTGGCAGTCGCCCGGCCGGAAATCCGGCGTGGCATGGCTCACCTGCGAGCCCGTCGAGCAGTTGATGGAGAGCTCGCAGGGCCCGAGCCCGATCCCCCGCAGCGCGGCCTGCTGGTCGCCGATCGCGGCGAAGCAGTCGAGGACGTGCCCGTCCAGCGCGACCCTGCCAACCGGCTCGTCCTCGCTTGCGAGCGCGGGCCAGCGCAGCCCGCCGATCCCGGCGGCCTCGAAGGCATCGTGGTGCCACGCGTCCCGGCGCAGGTCGACGAGGCCGATGGCGTTGGTGCGATGCATGCGCGGCGCCTCGCCGCAGAGCGCCGCGACGACGTGGTCGCCGATGGTCGCGGGCATCGCGCGCGCCTGCAGCTGGCCGTGGAGCGCGAGCCAGCGCAGCAGCGCCGTGGTCGAGCCGGGCTTGAGCTCCTTGCCCAGCTCCTCGAACTGCGCGTCGGTCCAGGCCGCGCGCAGCTCGTCGAGCAGCGGCGCCGCGCGGCCGGGCGCGGGCCGCAGCGTGCGCTGGTCGCGCCAGGACAGGTAGCGCGCCGGCGACGCGCCGCGCGCGTCGCGCAGGACGAGGCCGCCCATCTGGCAGGAGACGCGCAGCTCGCGCGCATCGGGCGCGGCGGCCAGCAGCGAGGACAGGACCCTGCGCGTCCCCTCGACGATCGCCTCCGCCGGGACCTCGTGGAAGCCGGGCGGCAGGCCGGCGACGGGCTCGGGGAAGGGCACGCGCTCGGTGCGCTCCACGCGCCCCGCCGCGAGGTCCAGCACCCCGCCCTTGATCGAGGACGAGCCGATGTCGATGCCGATGCAGCGCATGGGCTGGACGATGGCGGCGAGTGGCCCCCGCGATCAACCCCCTCCGCGGCGGGAAGTTGGCCCGCAAGTGGGCTCGCGCCGCGCCGCGCGCCTCCGCGACGACGATGCGCGTGCGGGTCGAGGGGCGGCGGGTATTGCGCAGGGGCGTCTTTCGTCGGACACTCCTGTTTCAGGAAAACGACAAATGTTCACGGGAGGACGCATGCAGATCGCACGCATCGCCGCCATCGCCGTTGCCGTCGCCGCGGCCACCACCCTTTCCCCGAGGGCCATGGCGCAGGATGCCTGCCCCGGCCGTGGCCAGCTCGATGCCAACTACTGCGACGCGGATGGCGACCTCGTCGCCGACCTGCCGCGCGACCCGGCGCGCCAGCGCGATCCCTCGACGCTCGTCTTCGCCTACACGCCCGTCGAGGACCCGGCGATCTATGCCGACCTGCTCAAGCCCTTCGTCGAGTACCTGGGGTCCTGCACGGGCAAGCGCGTCGTCTACTACTCCGTGCAGTCGAATACCGCCCAGATCGAGGCGATGCGCTCCGGCCGCCTGCATATCGCGGGCTTCTCGACCGGGCCCACGGCCTTCGCCGTCAACATGGCCGGTGCCGTGCCCTTCGCCTCGGGCGGCAGCGCCGAGGGTCCGCGCGGCTACCGGCTGCTGGCGCTCGTCCATGCCTCGAGCCCGTACCGCGCGCTCGCCGACCTCAAGGGCAGGAAGGTCGCGCATACCTCGCAGTCCTCGAACTCCGGCAACCTCGCCCCGCGCGTGCTGTTCCCGCCGCAGGGCCTCGTGCCGGACCAGGACTACAAGCCGCTGATGTCGGGCGGCCACGACAAGTCGATCCTCGGCGTGTCGCGTGGCGACTACGACATGGCGGCGATCGCGGGCGACGTGTTCGAGCGCATGACCAACCGCGGCACGGTGAAGCGCGAGGATTTCCGCGTCGTCTACACGAGCGACGTGTTCCCGACGAACAGCTACGTCCACGCGCACGACCTGAGGCCCGCGCTCTCGGCCCGCATCCGCTCGTGCTTCTTCGACTACAAGTTCACCGAGGCGGAGAAGCGCGAGTTCAACGGCGAGGACCGCTACGTGCCGATCACCTACAAGGAGCACTGGGGCGTCGTGCGCGAGGTCGCGGAGAAGTCCGGCACGCCCTTCAACAAGGCCGCCTACGACGCCGAATCCAGGCGCGAGGCCGAGGCCCTCGCGAGGCGCCAGCAGCAATCCCAGCCCCCCGCCGCGCCGAAGCCTTAGGCGGGGGGCGGTTTCCCGGAAGCCCTCTTTGTCTCAGGATGCGTAACCTGCGAATCTCTCGCGATGATGGGCGAGGAAATTCCGGTGCGGCCAGAGGCGCTTGTCTTTTGGAAGGTAGAGCTTCGTCTCCGCTTCCTTGAAGAGGCTCTGGAGTTCTCTGGGAACTCTATTGTGCGAGACCAGAAGGCGATGGTCGTCGCTGATGGATATGAGGTGGCGGTCAAAGAGCCAGTGCACAGTGGCTGATAGCGCCATGCCGTTCTGGACGATGTCTGGCCCACCTTCGGCGACGGGAAGTATGTGAGCTGCCTGCACTTCCGATCTTCCACCGCCATTTATGATGCGTAGGCCGGTTACGGCGCAGCGGTCGTAGTAAGCTTCGCAAATCTGAAGCCTGAAGTTTGCGTCCCGAATCT
>JBEGVV010000132.1:0-6780 GCA_041178225.1 Pseudomonadota bacterium
CTCCCAGGCCTCGCGCGTCTCGTCGAGGCCGAGGCCGCAATCGACGATCGCCCAGCCCTCGCCATCCTCGACCAGCCAGAGGTTGATGTGCTCGGGCGGGAAGGGCACGCGCATGCGCAGCCAGAACAGGCCGGGCGCGACCTCGCGCGCGGTGCCCTGCGCGGGGCCATCCGTCCAGGGATGGTCGAGGCCCTGCGCGTCGCTCACGCGCCGGCATCCTCGCGCGCGATGGCCCGCCAGCCGATGTCGCGGCGGCAGAAGCCGCCCGGCCAGTCGATGGCGTCGACGGCGGCATAGGCGCGGGCCTGCGCCTCGCGCACGTTGCGCCCCGTGCCGGTGACCGAGAGCACGCGCCCGCCCGTCGCCAGCACCTTGCCGTCGGCCGCCGCGGTGCCGGCATGGAAGATCGAGACGCCCGGCAGCTTCGCCGCCGCATCGAGGCCGCGTATCTCGCTGCCCTTGGCGTAGGCGCCGGGATAGCCCTTCGCGGCCATGACGACGGTGAGCGCCACGACGTCGCGCCAGCGCAGGTGGAAGTTGCGCAGCTGGCCATCGGCCGAGGCGACCAGCGCGGGCAGGATGTCCGACATCAGCCGCGCCACCAGCACCTGGCATTCCGGGTCGCCGAAGCGGGCGTTGAACTCGATCAGCCGGGGCCCCGCGGCGCCGATCATCACGCCCGCGAAGAGCACGCCCTTGTACGGCCTGCCGTCGGCGCGCATGCCGGCGACGGTCGGGCGCACGATCTCGTCCATGATCCGCGCGGCCATCGCGGCGTCGACGACCGGCGCGGGCGAGTAGGCACCCATGCCGCCCGTGTTGGGGCCGGCGTCGCCGTCGCCCACGCGCTTGTGGTCCTGCGCCGCGCCGAGCGCGATGGCGTGCTCGCCATCGCACAGCGCGAAGAAGCTCGCCTCCTCGCCCTCGAGGAATTCCTCGACCACGATCTCCGCGCCGGCCTTGCCGAAGGCGCCGCCGACCATCGCGGCGTCGATCGCGGCGATCGCCTCCTCGACGCTGGTCGCGACCACCACGCCCTTGCCCGCGGCGAGGCCGTCGGTCTTGACCACGATCGGCGCGCCCGTCGCGCGGACATGGGCGCGTGCGGCCTCGGGGTCGGTGAAGCGGCGATAGCCCGCGGTCGGGATGGAATGGCGGGCGCAGAAATCCTTCATCCAGCCCTTCGAGCCCTCGAGCGCGGCCGCCGCCGCGCCCGGCCCGAAGGCCTTGATGCCGGCCTCGGCGAGGCGGTCGACGAGGCCGAGAACCAGCGGCTGCTCGGGGCCGACGACGACGAAGTCGACGGCGTTGGCGCGCGCGAAGGCGACCAGCCCGTCCACGTCGTCCGCGGCGATGGCGACGCACTCGGCCTCCGCGGCGATGCCGGCATTGCCGGGCGCGCACCAGAGCTTGCGGCACAGGGGCGAGGCGGCGATCGCCCAGCACAGGGCGTGCTCGCGGCCGCCAGAACCAACGACGAGGATCCTCATGCGCGCTTCGTCCATTCCGCAATGCAGGCCGCGGCTTGTATCATGCGCGCCGAAGCGGCAGGAAGCCCATGGCGGAACCGAGGCTAGGCAATCTTCCCGAGATGTCGGTGTCGGACCTGTCCGGCGCCATCAAGCGGCGGCTCGAAGCCGACTTCGAGCGCGTGCGCGTGCGCGGCGAGCTCTCCGGCGTGACGCGGCCCGCCTCCGGCCATGTCTATTTCGCGCTCAAGGACGCCGACGCGCTGATCGACGGCGTGTGCTGGCGCAGCCAGGTCGCGCGGCTGCAGGTGAAGCCCGAGGCGGGGCTGGAGGTGGTCTGCACCGGCCGCGTCACCACCTATGGCGCGCGCTCCAAGTACCAGCTCGTCGTCGACCAGATGGAGATGGCGGGCGAGGGCGCGCTGCTGAAGATGATCGAGGAGCGCCGCCGCAAGCTCGCCGCGGAGGGGCTGTTCGACGCCGATCGCAAGCGCAAGCTGCCCTTCCTGCCCGACGTGATCGGCGTCGTCACGTCGCCGACCGGCGCGGTCATCCGCGACATCCTGCACCGCCTTGCCGATCGCTTCCCGCGCCGCGTCCTGGTCTGGCCGGTCCCGGTGCAGGGCGCCGACGCGGCCGCACGCATCGCCGAGGCGATCGCCGGCTTCAACGCGTTGCAGCCCGGCGGCGCGGTCCCGCGCCCGGACCTGCTGATCGTCGCGCGCGGCGGCGGCAGCCTCGAGGACCTGATGGCCTTCAACGAGGAGGTCGTGGTGCGTGCCGCCGCCGCGAGCACGATCCCGCTGGTCTCCGCGGTCGGCCACGAGACCGACACGACGCTGATCGACTTCGCCGCGAGCCAGCGCGCGCCGACGCCCACCGCCGCGGCCGAGCTCGCGGTGCCGGTTCGCGGGGACCTGCTCGCGCGCACCAGCCGCGCCGGCGCCTCGCTCGTCGCCGCGCTCAACCGCCTGGCGCGCGAGCGCCGCGCGCGGCTTGAGGCGCTGGCGCTGGGCCTCGGCGATCCGCGCCGCCTGGTCGAGGAGCGCGCGCAGCGCCTCGACGACCGCGCCGAGCGCCTCGCGCTCGCCATGCGCGGCATGTCGCGCGCGCGCCGCGCCGCGCTCGCGGAGGCCTTCGCGCGCCTGCCCCATCCGCGCCAGCAGGTCGCGCGCGCGCGCGACCGCGCCGAGGCGCTCGCGGCGCGGCTCGCCGCCCTGCGCGAGGCCGGGCATCGCCGCGCCGGCGAGGATCGCGCGCGCCTGGCCGATCTCTCCGCACGCGCCGGTCGACTTGCGCGGCGTCGCGTGGAGGAGGCGCGCCGCGCGCTCGATGGCAGCGCGGCCCTGCTCGAGAGCTTCTCCTGGCAGCGCGTGCTCGAGCGCGGCTTCGTCCTGGTCGCCGATGGCGAGGGCCGGCCCGTGGTCGCGCGCGACGCCGCGATCGCGGCCGGCGAGGTCGAGCTGCGCTTCGCCGATGGCGCGGTCGGCGCGCGCGTCGATCCCGCCGCCGCCTTGCCCGCGTCCGCGCAGGACAAACCATCGCGCGCACGCCGCGCCGCGCGCAAGGAGCCGCCGCGATGATCCATGCGGCCCGCCTGTCGCGCCGCGCGCTGCTCGTGGCTGCCGCCTCCGCCTCCGCCTTGCCGGCGCGCGCCGCGCCCGCCACGCTGCGCGGCAAGGCGACCCAGGGCGGGCTGCTCTTCGCGCGCGCGGAGGCCGGCGCGCGCGTCGCGCTCGATGGCCGGGCGCTGCGCGTGGCGCCGGACGGGCGCTTCGCCTTCGGCTTCGGGCGCGAGCACGCACGCGCGGCCGAGCTCGTGGTCACGCGGCGCGACGGCACGCGCGAGGCCATGCGCATCGAGGTCGAGAAGCGCGCCTTCGACATACAGCGCATCGACGGCCTGCCACCGCGCATGGTCGAGCCCTCGGAAGAGGACCTCGCGCGCATCAAGGCCGATGCCGAGGCGATCGCGAAGGCGCGCGCGCGCGACAGCGCCGAGCCCCTCTGGGACACGGAGTGGCGCTGGCCCGTGGTCGGGCGGATCAGCGGCGTCTTCGGCAGCCAGCGCATCCTCAATGGCCAGCCGCGGCGACCGCATTACGGCGTCGACGTCGCGATGCCGACCGGCACCCCGGTCGTGGCGCCGGCCGATGGCGTGGTCAGCCTCGCGCATGGCGACATGTACTTCACCGGCGGCACGGTCATCCTCGACCATGGCCATGGCGTCGGGTCGCTCTACGCGCATCTCTCGGCCGTCGACGTCGCCGAGGGCACGCGGCTGCGCAAGGGCGAGCGCCTTGGCGCGGTCGGCGCGACGGGCCGCGCCACCGGTCCGCACCTGCACTGGGGCATGACCTGGTACGCGCTGAACGTGGACCCCGCGCTGGTCGTGCCGCCGATGCCCGCGCCCTGACCGGCGCGGGATCCGCCTAGCCGCGGCCCCGGGGCAGGCCGAAGAACGCCACCATGTCGGCGAGGATCTGCTCCGACCAGTTGCGCGCCGCCGCGCGCTTCTCATCGGCCGTCAGCTCGGCGACGAAGGCGGCGTTGGAGAGCCTGCGCTGCGCCATCAGGTGGCTGAGGCCCTCGGCGATCTCCGGGTTGTCGACCATGATCGGCGACATCGCCTCGTGCGAGAGCTCGAGGACGCGGCATTCGTCGAGCGCCACGACCGTGGCAATGCGCGGCTGGCCGGTCAGCAGCGACATCTCCCCGACGATGTCGCCCGTGCCGAGCCGCGCCGCCGGCCGCTTCGCCGATCCCTCGTCGCCGAGCACCACCTCGAGCACGCCGGTCTCGACGATGAAGACCGAGCTTCCCGCCTCGCCCGCGCGCATCAGGACCTCGCCGGGCTCCAGCAGGCGCGGGCGCAGCGCCGCCGCGATGCGCGCGCGCAGCTCGGGGTCGAGATGCTCGAAGAGGTCGACCGCGGCGACGAGGCGCTGGCTGATCTGCGCGGGGTCGTGGGCGCCGCCCTGCTCGGACCACGGGCCGAAGCCGAGCGAGTCGAGCGTGATCCAGGTCGAGCGCGCGACCTCGTCGGCGACGTCGTCCATGCCCGCGAAGCCGTCGACCCAGTAGGCGAGCTCGTACTCGATCGACTTGTCGCGCAGCGCCTTGACCCGCGCCTCGGGTGCCGGATCCCCGAGCACGGCGCGTGGCTTGAGCGCGGCGCTGGCGAGCGCGCGGCAGGCGAGGCCGGGATGCACGCGCGCGTCCAGCGTGATCGCCATGACGCAGCGGTGGCGCGTGGTCGGCGAGCTGAAGTTCGTGACCTGCGCCGCGGCGAGCTTGCCGTTCGGCAGCACCGCCGTGTCGCCCTGCGGCGTGCGCAGGTGCGTCGCGCGCCAGTTCATCTCGGTGACCTCGCCCAGGATCCCGGAATCGACCTGGATCCAGTCGCCGACGCGGAAGGGGCGCTGCAGGTTGAGCGCGATGCCCGAGAACAGGTCCGCGAGCGTGCTCTGCAGCGCCAGGCCCATGACCACGCCGAAGACGCCCGAGGCCGTGATCAGGCCGGTGATCGTCTCCTCGAACATCGCGGAGACCATGCCCAGCGTGACGAAGGCCGCGACGACGGCGCGCACGACGTCGACCAGCAGCTTGGGCACCTGCATGCCGTGGCGCGCGAAGACCGCCCAGACGAAGCGCTCGACCACCATGAAGGCGAGCAGCCCCGCCGCGATCCACCACAGGAAGCGCGTCGCGCGCGCCGCGATGGCGGCGTAGGAGAGGATCGTCGCCGGGAGCTTGAGCGCCGGGAGCCGCGCGAGCACGAACCACGCCGCGGAGAGCAGGATCACGAGGACCAGCACGGCGAGCAGGCGGCGGACCTGCGGCTCGGCGCCGGCGCGGCGCCGCGCGAGCAGCGTGGACACCGCGATCGCCAGGGCGGGGACGCCGAGGAGGGCTAGCTGTTCGTTCATGGACCACCGTCCTTCCTGCGTGGCTCCGGCGCGGGCCAGCGCCGGTGAAGCCAGAGCCATTCGCCTGGCCGCTCGCGCACCCAGGACTCGATCGTGGCGTTGACCGCCGCCACGAGCGCCGCGACGTCCCCGCGGCGGTCGCCGGTCGCGGGCCGCGGCAGGGGTTCGTGCACGGTCATGCGGAAGCGCGCGCCGGCGAGGCGCTCGATGCGCACGGGCACGAGAGGCAGGTCGTGGCGCAGCGCCAGCTGGGCGGGCGCGGGCGCCGTCATCGCGTCGACGCCGAAGAAGGGGGCCGGTATCCCGTCGTTCATCTTCTGGTCGAGCAGCACCGCGATGTGCCTGCCCTCCGCCGCGAGGGCGACGAGCCGGCGCGCGCCCGCGGCGCCCTTGGCGACCGCGCTGTCCGCGCCGAAGCCGCGCTCGCGCAGCACGATCGCGTCGACATGCGGGTTGCTCATCGCCCGGTAGACGACGTTGACGAAGATGCCGTGGAGCCGCGCCGTGGGCGGCGCGATCTCCCAGTTCGCCGTGTGCGCGCAGAAGAAGATCGCGCCGCGGCCGGAGGCCAGGATGCGCGCGAAGACCTCGCCGCCGACGAGCTCCGTGCGCTCGGCCGCGAGCCGCCGCAGGTGCGGGAACTCCGCGCCGGTGCGCCCCAGGTTGTCCCAGACCTCGCGGATGACGCGCCGACGCGCGGCGTCGTCGAGCTCGGGCATGAAGCGCCGCAGGTTCGCGTCGGCGACGCGCGAGGCGCCGAGGAAGGGCCCGATCGCCCGCGCGACCGCGCCGCCAAGCGCGGAGGACGCGTCCGGCCCCAGCGCGCGCAGCACCACGAAGAGCAGGCGCACGAGCCAGCCGACCACGAGGTCGCCGGCGCGGCGCGCGAGCGGTCGCCTCCCCTCGTCAGGCATCGAGCCGCCTCCCGATGAAGTCGCGCAGCGCGTCGGCTGGCGCGAAGCGCGCCTCGACCGGCAGGACGAGGATGCCGTCGCGCAGCGCGGGCGGGATGCGCACCACGTCCTTCTCCGTCGTCGCCAGCTCCGCGCCGGCGGCCACGGCCCGCGCGCGCAGCGCCGCGACCTCGGCGTCGCGATAGGGGTGGTGGTCGGCGAAGCCCTCGCGCGCGAGGAGCTCGGCGCCGCAGGCCTCGAGCGTCGCGAAGAACTTGCCCGGCCGCCCGATGCCCGCGAAGGCGAGGAGGCGACGCCCGCGCAGGCGCGCCGCATCCTCCGCCGCGGGCTCGAGCGTCGCGCGCAGGACCGGTGCGCGCGCGGCGAGGCGCGCGGCGAGGCCGAGCCTGTCCTCCCCGACCAGCGCGAAGCCGTCGGCGAGCGAGAGCCCGTGCGCAAGCGGCGCGCGCAGCGGCCCGGCCGGCATCG
>JBEGVV010000133.1:0-12130 GCA_041178225.1 Pseudomonadota bacterium
GGGAAACCCGATCCAGAGTGGGAAACCGCAGAGTGGGAAACCGCGCCGGCCACGCGCGCCACGTTGTGCGCCGTGTAGTCGTCGTCCCTCGGGTTGGCGTAGCCGCTCGAATCGCCGGCGGGCGAGCGATAGCCCGGCCGGACCAGGAACAGGACGGTGCGGTCGTCCCGGCCCAGCGACTGGCCGACCCGCAGCCATCCATCGACATGGCGCTGCTCGAGCTCGCCGCCGCGATCGCCGTGGAGCATGACCACCAGCGCCTGCGGCCGGGCGTTGCGCGGGCCTGCGGGCAGGACCGCAAGGCAGCCGGAGTGCCGGTCCGACACCATGCGCTCGGGCGGAAGCTCGGCGCAGGGCTGCGCGAGGGCGGCGCGGACCCCGCAAGTCGCCAGCGCCAGGACGAAGGCCGCGGCGAGGACGCCGGCCGCGCGCGCGAGGGGCGCGGGCCGTGCTCCCCTTGGATCGTCTCGCGCAAGGTTCGCGGCCATCCGAAGCTCCTTGCGACGTCCCATCAGGCGCCATTCCACGGGAAGGCGATCTGGCGCCACCAAGCCCGGGCCGGGGAATGGTCGCCTGGATCCGGTCGAAGGATCCGATCCCGCGCAGGCTCAGGTCCGGGCGAGGACGACGGCGAGCGACGGGACGGTCGCGGCCTCGCCAGGCATGGAGACGTAGGGCGCGGTCCGATGGACAATGCCGAGCCTGGGGTCGGCATCGATCGCGGCGGCGACCGAGCCATCCCACAGCGTCGTCTTCACCGTCAGCACCATTTTCCCGCCGGGGCGGGTGATGCGGGCCAGCTCCGGAAGCGCCTCGGCGCCGACATGGCCGGTGGTGAAGACGCCGGCGGCGATGATGCCGGCGAAGTGTCCGTCGCCGAACGCCAGCTTGCCGCCGAGGGCGGCCCGGTGCAGCGCGGCATAGCCACCCCGGGCGCGGGCGACGGCCAGCATCCCCTCGGAGATGTCGAGACCCTCGACCCGCGGATAGCCGAGGATGCCGAGCCAGGACCCGGCGACGCCGGTGCCGCAGCCCGCATCGAGCACGGGCGTGCTCCCCGCCGGCAGGTGGCGGGCGAGCAGCGCAACGCCGATCGTCGGGTGCCGGTAGCCCGCGATCGCCATCTCGGCGTCGTAGGTCGCGGCCCAGCCGTCATAGAGGCGGGCGATCTCCTCGGGCGAGCCGGCGTCGTAGACGGCGCCGAGATGTCCGGCATGGGTCGGGGGCATCGGGGGGATATGCGGATCCAGGAGATGTCTGCGACTGCTCCCAACCTATGAGGGCAACCACGACGCGTCCAGCCGGCACGAAATCCGATCCAGACAACCATTCACGGCGCAAAATGGTTGTCTGGATCGGATTTTGGACCTGATCTTGCCGGTCAGGGCTTTTCGCACATCGAGGGCGAGCTGGCCTCGAGGACGATTTGGTGGGTCTCCTTCGACAGCCTGAACTCGACCTCCACCGGGTGGGATGCGCCGCCCAGGCTCTTGGCCAAGGAATGGCTTCCAGCCAGGACCGACTTCGTGGCCTGCCTGAGCTTCCAGTTCTCGCCCTTCAGCTTGAAGAAGAACTCGTTGATGTCGAGGAGCTCGTCGACGAGCTTGTCGGCATCCGACACCTTGTGCCTGAACCTGGCCTTGTGGATCCGCCCGCTCAGGAGGTCGTTGGTCGGCGCGCAGGTCTCGAACTCGAGGACGGAGCCGTATTCCGAGACGTCGATCGTCTCGCTCTTGCGGTTGGCAGCGCTGAGCCTCTGCGTCCCGAAGGTAAAGGCCGCGTAGTCCTTGCGGACGCGCGAGAGGATGAGGCCCTCCTCCTGCACGACGGAGAGCGACTTGATCCCGTCCAGCCCCAGCTTGCCGAAGGCATAGTCGAGCCAGCCCCTGCTGACCTGGGCGGACGCCTCGCCCGGGCCGGCGATGAAGATGCATGCAAGAATGGCGATCGAACGCATGATGGTCGCTCCCCTGGAAGTCGATTGTCCCGCGACGGCCGGCAAGCGCCCCGTCGCCGACGCGAGGGGCCGCCTGGCCGGCCTCCACGATCCACCCGGGCAACTCCCTGCGCGGGGCGATGGTCGTCCGGATCGGGTTACCGAATGATTGCCCAGGCCCGATCGCGGGTCAGCGGGCGCGTCGCAGGAGGGCGCGCAGCGGGGACTGGCTCGCCAGCATCAGCACGAGCGAGAGGACGAGCGCGAGGCTGAGCGGGTTCGACGCCATGTCGCGCAGCAGCGCCAGGGGATCGTCCTGGACGGAGATCATCGCGCGGCGGAACGAGGCGTCCATCAGCGGGCCGAGGATCACGCCCAGCACCACGGGGCCCGTCTGGTAGCCGTAGACGCGCAGGAAATAGCCGAGGATGCCGCACCCGACCATCCAGTAGACGTCGATGACGCTGTTCTGGATCGCATAGGTCCCGACCACCGAGAGGACCACGATAAGCGGCAGCAGGATGCCCTTCGGGATCTCCACCAGCTTGGCGAAGAGCCTGATGCCGGAAAGGCCGAAGACGAGCAGGAAGAGGTTGGCCAGCACCAGGTTGCCGACCGTGAACCAGAAGAGGTGCGGCGTCTCCACCAGCAGCAGCGGGCCCGGCTTGAGCCCGTGGATGTAGAGCGCGCCGATGATCACGGCGGTCACGGCGTCGCCTGGTATGCCGAGCGTCAGCATCGGGATGTAGGCGCCCCCGATCGCAGCGTTGTTGGCGGATTCCGGCGCGACGATGCCTTCGTACGCGCCTTCGCCGAAGGGACGCGAGGGCGACTTCACGCTGCGCTTGGCCTGGTCGTAGGCCATCAGCGCGGCGATGTCGCCGCCGGTTCCCGGAAGCGCGCCGATGACGACGCCGGTCACCGAGCTCCTGAGGGACAGCGGCAGGTAGCGCCGCACCATCGCCAGCGAGGGCAGGATGCGGCCCACCTGCTGGCGGACCACGGCCGCGTCCATGTCGCGCATCTGGACGAGCGCCTCGGAGACCCCGAAGAAGCCGATCATCGCGACGATGTACGGTATGCCGTTGAGCAGGTGGATCGTGCCGAAGGTGAAGCGCTGCTCGGCGGTCATGGGGTCGAGGCCGACCATGCCGATCGTGACCCCGAGCGCGCCCGCGAAGACGCCCTTGGCGAGCGATTCCCCCGAGAGCGCGCCGACCAGCAGGATCCCCATCACCGCGAGCAGGAAATAGTCGCGCGGCGCGACGAGGAGCGCGAACTCCGAGATCGCCGGCGCCGCGACCGCGAGCGCCGCGATCCCGACGAAGCCGCCGATCACGGACATCACCGTCGCCAGGCCGATGGCGGGCCCCGCCTCGCCGCGCAAGGCGAGCGGATAGCCGTCGAAGGCCGTCGCGACCGCGGCCGGCGCGCCGGGGATGTTGAGCAGGATGGCGCTGCGCGACCCGCCATAGACGCCGCCGGTGAAGATCCCCGCGATCAGCGCGAGGGCGGGGTTCACCTCCCACGAGAAGGTGAAGGAGATGAGGATCGAGACGGCCATCGTGACCGACAGCCCGGGGATCGCGCCGATGTAGATGCCCGCGAAGACGCCCGCGGCCGTCAGCAGCAGCAGGTGCGGCTGGAGGAAGGACATCAGGAAGAAGCCAAGCGCGTCGGTCACCGGAAGAGCCATCCCTGCGGCAGCACGACGGCGAAGGCGACGCGGAACACGACATGGACCGCGACCAGCGTGGCCGCCGCGACGGCGATGGCCACGAGCAGGCCTCGCCCGTGCCATGCGCGGATCGCCACCGCCAGGAACAGGAATGTCGCGGCGTGGAAGCCCGCGATGTCGAGCGCCAGCGCATAGGCCACGACCAGCGCGGCGAAGGCGACGACGCCGAGCGGCGCCACCTCGTCGAGCAGGGCGCGCGCCCCGCCCCGAGGCGCGGATGCGCGCGCGGCGCGGTGCCCGCGGAAGATGGCGACGAGCGACATCGCCGCCATCAGCCCCGTCGCGGCGAGCGGGAAGGTCCCCGCCGAGCTCGGCGAGGCGAAGCCCTCGATCGCATGGGCCTGGCGGAAGAGGAACAGCGACAGCGACAGCAGCACGTAGCCGAAGGCGAGCTCGCCGGGCCGCGCTGGACGGGACGTCTTCTCCATGGCGATGGCCTGGCGCGGCGCGCGCGGGCGTCCCCGGCGGGGAAGCGCCCGCGCCAGCCCGGTCAGGGACGCGGGATCTGGAACTCCTCGGGCGAGCGCTTCGTCGCGCCGGCCTCCTGGAGCGTCCAGGAGGTGACCGACTGGAACTTCGCGAGGAAGGCGTCGGCCTCGGCGCCGGACAGGTTCATCATCACGTTGCCGCGCTCGACCATCATCGTCGCGAATTGCGGCGTCTCGGCCGCCTGCCTGAACGCGGCGACGAGCCGGGCGCGCACCGGCTCGGGAGTGTCACGCCTCGCGAAGACACCGTAGAACGGCCCCCAGGGCAGGAATTTCGCGAATTCCGGGTATTCGGCGACGACCGGCTTCACGCCCGGGAGGCTCGCCAGGGGCTCCGCGTTGACGACCGAGAGCACCTTGACGCGGCCGGCCTTCACGAGCTCGGCGGCGGCGCCGAGGCCAACCGGCATGAAGTCGACGTGCCCGCCCTGCAATGCGGTGAGCCCGGGCCCCTCGCCGTCGAACGGCACCGCCGTCACCCGGAAGCGTGTCACGTTGTTGAGCATCGCGCCCACCACGTGCGGCAGGCCGCCCGGCCCGGTCGAGCCCATCTTGATGGCGGCGGGGCGCTTCTGCGCGTCATCGACGAGTTCCTTGAGCGATCCCCAAGGGGCGTTCGCGCCCGCGACGACCACGGCGATGCCGCGTGCGGTCACGTTCACCGGGTAGAAATCCTTGTAGTCGAGCATGCCGAGGCCCATCACCTTGTGGATCTGCGGGTTCTCGGCGCCGAAGAGCAGCGTGTAGCCGTCCGCAGGCTGCGCGTTGACGTAGGTGGTCGAGATCGCGCCCGCGCCGCCGGCGCGGTTCTGCAGCACGATGGCCCGGCCGAGAGCCTTCTCGGCATGGGGCGCGATCGCGCGGGCGACCACGTCGGTGGCACCACCGGCACCCCACATGATGATCCCCGCGATGTCGCGCTCCGGGTAGCCCGGCACCTGCGCTTTCGCCTGCGCGGAAATTGCGCCAGCGGCCATCGACATGGCCATCATCGTCCTGCGATTGAACATCGGCGGCTCCCTTCGTGGATTTCCAGTGCTGTCGCGGCATGCCAGCGCGCCTCCGGCCGGGCGGCGTCGCTGCAATCTCAGGTTCGCCCAACAATGCGGTCACGGCAAGCCTCCACCGCCGCCCGGCAGCCACTTGAGAAAAGCTGAAGTGATCGCGTGGCTCCATGCGCCAGCGACAACGAAGCCGGGCTTGCCATGGGGCGTCTCCTTCCGAAGCTGCCCTTCCTCGCCTGCATCCTCGCGATGCACGCGCCCCAGGGCATGGTCGCGAGCTTCGATTGCGGCAAGGCAAGGCGGCCGATCGAGAAGTTCATCTGCGCGACGCCCGAGCTCGACGCGGCGGACACGCGCATGGGCGAGGCCTACCACCGGGTCGGCGCGAGCTTCCCGCTGAAGGGCTTCGTCCTGACGACGCAGCGCGAGTTCCTCGCCGGCTATTCCCGGTGCATGAGCGGCACCGACAACCGCCCGTCGACGGGCCCGGCTTCGGCGAGGCGCCGCGCCGACGCGGTACAGCGCCGCATCGCCGAGCTCGTGTCCTGCAAGCACGCCATCGTCTACGCGAGCGTGCCCGACAGCTTCACGCACGACGACCTCGCAATCCTCGTCTACGGGCCGGAGGGTCGGCGCCGCGTGAGGATCCGGGGGGAACTGGATGCCGGACGCCTTCGATCCGAAGCCCTTCCCCGCGGGCATGCTGCGCGACATCGACGACGAGCCCCGGCTTGTCCGTGGCGGCGGCTTCCGGATCGACGGCCGCGACGACGACGTGATCCGCCTCGCCGACGCCGAGGCCCGCATCACGGGGCACATCACGTGCTCGGCCCGCATGGCAATCGGCGAGGCCGGCTACGCGCGAGTGCGCTAGCATGGACCGGTGGCGGCCCGGCGGCCTGCGATGGCCGGGGCACGAGGGGATGGAGGGGCGATCGCCCCCGAAGCGAGGATCCTGATGGACAACTGGTACATCATCGACCGCGGCGGCCGGCAGATCGGGCCGCTCTCGCACTACGACGCGGCCAAGGCGATCCAGTCCGGCATCGCGGCCGGCACCCTCGGCCCGGAGAGCGAGATCTGGCACGAGGGGTTCGGCGCCGCGTGGAAGACCATCGCGACGTCGGAGTTCGCGCACATGCTGGGCGCGGCGCCTGCCACGCCGCCGCCACCGCCTCGCCGCGAGGCCGCGCCCGGGCCGCATGGCTACCAGGGCCAGCACCACGCGCATGCCGGGCACCACCAGGGCGGCCATGGCTGGAACGACCCGTCCTTCGTCGTCCGCGCGCCCTTCTTCCCCGAGAAGTCGGTCGTGGTCGTCGTCTACGTGCTCTACCTGCTCGGCATCCTGTCGTTCTTCCTCACGCCGCTGATCGGGCTGGTCATCGCCTACGTGCAGCGTGGCTCGTCGACGCCGACGGGGCGGACGCATTTCACCTTCCAGATCTACACGTTCTGGCTCTCGCTGCTGTACAGCGCCGTCAACTTCGTCGCGAGCATGCTGCTCATCGGCCTGTTCGCGGGGCTGGGCGCGGTCAGCCCCGCCCTTGGCCTGTCCGGCATCGGTGGCTGGATCGTCGTCATGCTCGTCGTCGGCCTTGGCCTGTTCGTCTGGCACCTCGTGCGCGTGATCAAGGGCCTCGTGCTCGCGAACGGCAACCAGCCGGTCGCGCAGCCGGCCTCGTGGTGGCTCGGCTAGGGCCGCGCGCTCACGACTTCAGGATCGAGCCCCGCCTCAGGACGCCGCGCGAGAGGAAGATCCCGGTGATCTCGCGCTGCGCCTCCTCGAAGCCGGCGCTCTCCCGCGCCTCGAGGCCGCGCGGCCGCGGCAGGTCGATCGGCAGGATGCGGTCGATCCGCCCCGGCCGCTCCCCCATCACCACGACGCGGTCGGAGAGCAGCACCGCCTCGTCGATCGAATGCGTGATGAAGAGCACCGTCTTCGGGCTCGAGAGCCAGAGCGCCTCGAGGTCGACGCGCATCTGCTCGCGCGTCAGCGCGTCGAGCGCGCCGAAGGGCTCGTCCATGAGGAGCAGCGCCGGGTCGTGGACGAGGGCGCGCACGATCTGGGCCCGCTGGCGCATGCCTCCGGAAAGCTCGTGCGGCAGGCGGTCCTCGAAGCCCGCGAGGCCGACCGCGGCGAGCAGTTCCATCGCCCGGGCGCGGTAGTCCTCCGCGCGCAGCCCGCGAAGCTCCACCTGCGCGAGCACGTTGCCGAGCAGCGAGCGCCAGTCGAGCAGCACCGGGCTCTGGAACACGATGCCGACCTCCGTGACCGGGCGGTCGACGCGACGGCCCAGCACCTCGATCGTCCCCTCGCCCGGCTCGAGCAGGCCGGCGACGAGCCGCAGCAGCGTCGACTTCCCGCAACCCGACGGGCCGACGATCGACACGAACTCTCCAGCGGCGACGTCGAGGTCGACGCCGGCGAGGGCCCTCGTCTCCTGACCCGCGCGGCGGAAGGACTTCGCGACCCCCGCGACCCGGATCGCAGGCGCCCCCGTCACGTCGCGGCGAAGTCGTTGGTGTAGAACCCGCCCGGGGGAAGGTCCGTCTTGAGCTCGCGGTAGGTGCGCATCAGGTCGAAGGTCTGCTGCCACGCGGCCGGGTCGTTCCAGCCGAGGCGCTTGCCGGGAACGAGCCCCTGCCGCGTCGCGGTGTTGGAGTCGTTGACCTCGGCGAGCAGGGTCGCCTCGACGAGGTCGGGCTTCATCTTGCGGACCGCGGCCGCCGCGGCGGCGGGCTCGGCGAGCGTCGCCTCGTAGGACCTCGCCGTCGCGCGCACGAAGCGGCGCACCAGGTCGGGCTGCCTGCCGATCGTGTCGGGATGCGCGATCACCGACATGCCGATCGTGTTCACGCCGACGTCGTAGAACGGGATCACGACTGGCTCGACGTTGCGCTGGCGCATCAGGTTGGGCTGGTCGGATATCCCGCCGAGCAGCGCGTCGACCTGCTTCTCGAGGACGGCGGGCACCTTCGCCGCGGGATCCATCATCACCAGGCGGATCGAGTTGGCGTCGAGCTTGTTCGCCGCCACGACCGCGGGCCAGAGCGCCGTCAGCGCGTCGCCGGCGGTGACCGCGAGGCGCTTGCCCTGGAGGTCGCGGATGGAGGCGATGCCGCTGTCCTTGCGCGCGACGACGCAGAAGCTCGAGACGCCGACGACGGTCATCACCGCCTGCGCCCGCGCGCCTCGCGCGACGCCCAGCATCAGGCTGCCGGCATCCGCCATGGCGAAGCTGTCCTCGCGGCTGTCGACGAGCTGGACCGAGCGCACCGAGCCGCGCCCTTCGTTGATCGCGAGGTCGATGCCCTCCGCGGCATAGAAGCCGCGCTCCTTGCCGAGGACGAAGGCGCCGTGCGAGCCCCCGAGGTACCAGTTGAGCCTGATGCTCGCCGGGGCCAGCTGCGCCCGCGCGCGCGTGCCGGAGAGCGCGGCGCAAGCGGCCGCCGAGAGCGCCAGTGTCCTTCGCGTGATCATCGCCATGCCGTCATCCCTCCCCTGTCATCGATCCGATGCGGACTCGCGGCCCGCGCCGCGCTGCGACACGTGCCACGGGATCGAGATCCGCTCGAGGAACTCGATCGCGTAGTAGACCGTCAGCCCCACCGCCGACAGCACCGCGACGGCGGCGAAGACGCCGCCGGTCTGCATGTTGCCGTTGTATTCCTGCAGCAGGTAGCCAAGGCCGCGGTCGGCGGAGACGAACTCCGCGACCACCGCGCCGGTCACCGCGTTGACCGCTCCGATCTTCAGCCCGGTGAACACCGACGGCAGCGCCGATGGCAGGCGGATCATGACGAACAGCCGCCATGCGCCGGCGCCGGTCGAGCGGCCGAAATCCATGACCTCGGGGTTGGCGCCGCGGAAGCCCGCCACGTTGTTGACCAGCATCGGGAAGAAGCAGAGCAGGAAGACCATCGTCAGCTTCGACACCATGCCGATGCCGAGCCAGATCACGAAGATCGGTGCGAGCGCGATCTTGGGCACGACCTGGAAGGCGACGATGAGCGGGTAGACGTTGCGCTCCATCCAGGACGAGAAGGCGATGCCCAGCGCAAGCGGAACGCTGATCGAGACGGCGATGGCATAGCCCAGCACGATCTCGAGGCCGGTGATGCGCGCGCCATCCCAGATGCGCGGCCAGCGCCGCACGAGTTCCTGCGCGATCGCCGAGGGTGCGGGCAGCATGTAGTCGCGAATGGCGAAGGCCCAGACCGCCAACTCCCAGGCGACGAGGAGGACGGCGAAGGCAGCGAAGCCCCGCGGGATCCGCGCCATCGTCCATCTCGCGGCAGGTCTCGGGGCCACGGCCATCGAGGACGAGGATAGCCCGCTCGCCAGGTCGATGGAACCTCCGCGCTTGACGGCGGGCGGGTTCGGCGCTCCCGTGCCGCGAGGGGAAAAGGGGACCAGCATGCCGATGAAACCGAGGATCGCGTTCGTGGGCGTCGCCCACTGGCATGCGCCCATCTACCGCGAGTGCCTCGCCGCCCTTGGCATCGAGGTCGCCGGCAGCAGCGACATCGATGCGCAGGCCGGGCGCGCCGCGGCGGGGCGGCTTGCGATCGACTTCGTTCCCGACGCCGCGGACATGCTGGCTCGGTGCAGGCCGGACTTCGTCTTCGTGACGCCAAGGCACGACCGGGCGCTGGAGGAACTGGCCCCGGTCCTCGACTGCCGCCTGCCTTTCCTCGTCGAGAAGCCGATGGGCGTCGATGGCCGCGTCGCCGCCGAGGTCGCGCGGCGCGCCGCCACCGCGGGAAGCTGGGCGGCCCCGGCGCTGCCGAACCGCCTCCTCGAGATCTGGGACCGCGTCGACCGCCTGGCCGAGAGCGGACGGCTCGGGACCATCATCCATGCGAGCTTCCGGCTCATCAACGGGCCGCCCGGGCGCTACCGCACCCTGCATCGCGTGCCGTGGATGCTCGACCCCGCGATCGGCGGTGGCGGCGCGCTGCGCAACCTCGGCATGCACGGGGCCGACGCGATCCTGCGCCTCGCGCGCGGCGCCGAGCCGCGGCTGCACGCCGCGCGCGTGACGGCCCATGGCCATGGCGAGGCCGTCGACGAGTACGCGACGGCGCTCGCGACGCTGCCCGGCGGCGCGATCGCCCAGATGGAGGCGGGCTACAGCTGGGCCCCGCCGACGGGCGGCGACTTCGAGTGGCGGATCGCCGCGACGGGCGCCTACCTGCAGCAGACCAAGGGGCAGCTCGTGGTTCGCGCCGCGGATGGGACGGTCGAGGCGCTCGACACGCCCCAGCCGAGCTACCAGCCGATGGTCGAGCGCGTCCTCGCCGACTTCGCCGCCGGGCGCCCGCCCTTCGCGACGCTCGGCGAATGCGCAGCGGCGACGGCGCTGTGCGACCGGATCTACGACGCCGCGCGCGGCTAGGACGACGGAGGATCGGCAGATGGAGATCCCGCGCACGGTGGAGCTGCATCCACCGATCGAGCCCCACGAGACGGGGCGCCTCGACGTCGGCGACGGGCACGACCTGTACTTCGAGGTCTCGGGAAACCCCCGCGGCCGGCCGGTGCTCTTCCTCCATGGCGGCCCGGGCAGCGGCTGCAAGCCCGAGCATCGCCGCTTCTTCGATCCGCGGCGCTGGCGCATCGTGCTCTTCGACCAGCGCGGCGCCGGACGCTCGACGCCCTCCGGCTCGCTGGTCGCCAACACGACCCGGCACCTCGTCGCGGACATCGAGGCGCTGCGGCGGCGGCTTGGCATCGCCCGCTGGGTCGTGTTCGGCGGCTCGTGGGGCTCGACGCTCGGCCTCGCCTACGCCGCCGCGCATCCCGGCTCCTGCGCCGGGCTGGTGCTGCGCGGGATCTGGCTCGCCCGGCGCCGCGACATCGATTGGTGGATGCGCGGGGTGCGGCGCATCTTCCCCGAATACTGGGAGGAATTCGTCGGCCATCTCCCGCCCGGCGACCGCGACGATCCCGTCGCCGGCTATGGCCGACGCCTGGCCGATCCCGATCCCGCCATCCACATGCCCGCCGCGATCGCATGGCGAGGCTTCGACCAGAAGCTCTCCTCGCTGCGGCCGGTCGAGGGCGACGTCGCGCCGCCGGGGCCACAGACCCTCGCGGTGGCGCGCATCGAGCAGCACTATGTTCGCCACGAGGCCTTCCTCGAGGAGGGCGAACTGCTGCGCGGCGTCGACCGGTTCCGCCACGTGCCGGGCATCATCCTGCACGGGCGCTACGACATGATCGCCCCGATCGACGGCGCGGTCGCGCTCGCCCGCGCGTGGCCGGAGGCCCGGTTCACCATCGTCGAGGATGGCAGCCACTCGACCGCCGAGCCCGCGATGCGCGCGGCGCTGCTGGCCGCGGTCGACGGCCTCGCGGACCTGGACTGAGCCGCCGCCGCGGCGCGCCTCACCCGGGGAGGCGGTCGCGCCACGCCGCGTCGCGTGGCGAAGGACGCCGCCGCAGGCGCTGGTCGAGAAGCGCGCGCGCCTTTCCCGCCTCGCCCCCGCGCATCAGCGCGACGAGCAGCGTGTCCTCGAAGACCTCGCGCTGCGCGCCGCTGCCGCCAATGCGCGCGACCTCGCCCATCAGCGGCTCGAGCAGGCGCGCGCAGCCTGCGTCGTCGCCGCCGGCGAAGGCGAGGACGGCGCGGCACAGGGCAGGCACGACCGGGCCCGCGGCGAGAGCGCCCGCCTCGACGAGCTCCTCCAGCGCGGCTGCGCGGCGCTCCACCGCCGCGACGTCGCCGGTCGCCGCATCGAGCATCGCCATGTGGACATCGGCGAAGGCGAAGCCGGCGCGCGGATGGAACGGCGCGGCGAAGGCGGCGGCCTCCTCCCACAGCCCCGGCGGGACGTCATGGCCACCCGCGCGCATGCGCCAGAGGAAGGACGCGGCGTCGGTGAGGACGTTGAGCGGCAGGCCAAGCGAGGCCGAGGGCCGCACATGGCGCTCGTAGGTCGCGAGCGCATCGGCCAC
>JBEGVV010000134.1:0-4673 GCA_041178225.1 Pseudomonadota bacterium
TCTCTCGAGAAGGCCCTCCGCTACATGGGCCTCGAGCCAGGGAAGCCGCTCCTCGGCCGGAAGGTCGACGTCGTCCTCATCGGCTCCTGCACGAACTCGCGCCTCTCCGATCTGCGCGACGCCGCGCGCGTCCTCCGCGGGCGGAAGGTGGCTCCGGGGGTGCGCGCGCTCGTCGTGCCGGGGTCGGCGCGGGTGAAGAGGGAGGCCGAGAGCGAGGGCCTCGACCGCGTCTTCCGCGAGGCGGGCTTCGAGTGGCGCCATGCCGGCTGCTCGATGTGCGTGGGCATCAACGGCGAGACGGGGCGGCCGCAGGAGCGCATCGCCTCGACCTCCAACCGCAACTTCGAGGGCAGGCAGGGCAAGGGCGTGCGCACGCACCTGCTGAGCCCGGCGATGGCGGCTGCCGCCGCCGTCACCGGCAAGCTGACCGACATACGCGGGATGGGTTGAGCGCCATGGACAGGTTCACCACGCTGACCGCCATCGCCGCGCCCTACGAGCCGGCGAATGTCGATACCGACCAGATCCTGCCCGCGCGCTTCCTCAAGATGCCGCGCGGCAACGGCAAGCATTACGGCGGCTTCCTCTTCCACGACATCCGCTTCGCCGACGATGGCGCGGAGCGCGCCGATTTCGTGCTCAACCGCCCGGAATTCCGCGCCGCGCGGATCCTGGTCGGCAACACCAACTTCGCCTGCGGGTCGTCGCGCGAGGGCGCGGTCTATGCCTTCCTGGACGCCGGCTTCCGCGCCGTCGTCGCGCCGTCCTTCAGCGACATCTTCTTCAACAACTGCCTGAAGAACGGCGTCGTGCCCGTGCGCCTGCCGGACGCGGACTGCGCGCGGCTGCGCGCGATGCTCGCCGCGCGGCCCGGCACCGAGCTCACCGTCGACCTGGAGGCGCAGGAACTGCGCGTGCCCGGCGGCGAGGTCCATCGCTTCGAGGTCGACGGCTTCTTCCGCGAGATGCTGCTCAAGGGCGTCGACGAGGTCGGGCTGACGATCGGCCTGCTCGCCGAGATCGAGGGCTTCGAGCGGCGCCACCACGCGGCGAACACGTGGGCGGCGCGCTGAACGCGGCGACGGCCGTCAGGTCCCCGTGAAGCGCGGCTTGCGCTTCTCCATGAAGGCGCGACGACCCTCGCGATAGTCGGTGCTGGCGTAGCAGCCATCCTCGACCGCCTTGCAGGCCGCATGGTCGGGGCCGTCGTCGCGCAGCGCCTGCGCGATGCCGTGCTTCACCTGCGCGATGGTGAGCGGCGCGTTGGCGGCGATCGTCGCGGCGGCCTCCGCCACCATCGCCTGCAGCGCCGCGTGGTCGGCGGCGATCGCGTTGACGAGGCCCGCGGCCTCGGCGCGCCGCGCGTCCCAGCGCCTGGCGGTGAAGAGCAGTTCCTTGGCGCGCATCGGGCCGACGAGGTCGACGAGGCGCTGCAGCCCGCCCTGGCGGAAGGGCAGGCCGAAGCGCGCGACGGGCGCCGCGAAGCTCGAATCCGCGGTGCAGAAGCGCAGGTCGCAGCGCAGCGCGAGGACGAGCCCTGCGCCGAGGCAGTAGCCGGAGATCATCGCGATGGTCGGCTTGGAGAGGCCATCGAGCAGGTCGTTGGCGCGGGACTGCAGGCCGTTGTAGTGCGCCACCTGATCGGGCGTGGAGCGCGCGCCCTCGTACTCGCCGACGTCGTTGCCCGAGCAGAACGCCACCTCGCCCGCGCCGGCCACGACGACGACGCGGACCTCCGGGTCGGCGGCGCAGCGCGCGGCGATGTCGCCCAGCCCCTCCCACATCGCGAGCGTCAGCGCGTTGCGCTTGGCCTGGTTGTCGAGGGTGATGCGCGCGACGCCGTCGGCGACCGCGAAATCGAGCTTCGCCATGTCCTTTTCCTTCCCTCCGCCAGTCAGCGCCGCGTGACCAGGGCCACGCCCAGCACCGTGGTCGCCATGCCCGCGAGCTGGACGGGCGCCAGCGTCTCCCCGAAGAACAGCCAGGCCTGCAGCGCGACCATCGGCGGCATGAGGTAGAGCAGCGCCGCCGTGCGCGAGACAGCGCCGCGGCGGATGAGCACGAGGAGCAGCGTGTTCGCGGCGATCGAGGTGACGAGCACCGCCCAGGCCATGGCGGCGGCGGCCTCGATGCTGGCATCGATGCGCAGCGTCTCGAGCATGGCGGCGGCCGGGATGGTGACGAGGAACGCCGCGAGGAACTGCAGCGCCTGCGTCGACATCGGGTGGCCGGTGGGGATGAAGCGCTTCTGGTAGAACGTGCCGAGCGTCGCGGCGAGCATGCCGAGCGCGTTGACCGCGAGCGGCAGGCCGATCGCGCCGAGCGTCGCGAGGTCGAGGCCGGCGAGCCGCGGCTGCAGCACGACCGCGATGCCCGCGAAGCCCAGCGCGATGCCCGCCCATTGCCGCTTCGTGATGCGCTCGCCCAGCAGCGATGGCGCGAGCATGGCGGTCAGGATCGGCTGCAGCGCGGCCACGAGGCCGGAGATGCCGGCGGGTATCCCCTGGCCGATCGCCCACCACACGCCGCCGAGATACATCGCGTTGAGCAGCACGCCGCACGCCATGGCATGGGCGACGCCGCGCCAGCCGCGCGGCCAGGGCGCGCCCAGCGCAAGCGCGATCGCGGCCAGCGCCGCGGCCGTCAGCGCATGGCGCAGCGCGAGGAAGGTGAGCGGCTCCGCATGGTCGACCGCGTAGCGCGCGGTGATCCATCCCGTCGACCAGAGCAGGACGAAGAGTGCGGGGGTCGCGCGCTCGAGGAGCGGCGTGGATGGCGCCATCGCGCGCGTCGCGGCCGTGGCGCGGGCGGCTCAGCGCCGCGGCGGCGGATTGGGCGAGGCCTCGATCCCGCCGCGGCCGGGGCCGGCCGCGCCAGGGCCGGCGCCCTCGCCGGCGCCGCGCGGCGCCATCACCATCTCGACGGTCGATCCGCCAAGCGAGCGGCCGGAGATCTGGATCGTCGCGACGCGGCTTGCCTGCTGGAAGGCGACGAAGCTCGTGGCCGAGCGCAGGCTCGTGACCTCGGTCCAGCCGAGCTTCGGCATCTCCGCGCGGAAGAAGTCGTAGGTCGTGGCCACCGATCCGCGCGCGGAGAAGACGAGGCGGCCCGTCCATTCGCGGCCAGCGCCGAGCACCAGCGAGCGGTCGAGGTCGAAGGACGCGCCGGATGGGATGGCGATGTCGGGGAAGCTGCCGAAGCCCGCGACCTCGGCGCCCTGGCCCTGGCCCTCGCCCTGTCCCTGGCCGAGCATCGGCACGCTGCTCGAGCAGGCGGCGAGCGCCATCGCTGCGGCGAGCGAGGCGGCGAGGGCGGCGCGTGTCGGGCGTGGCTGCATGGCTTGTCCCCGGGAGGCGGCGCGCGGCGCGCGGCGCCGGACCTCGTGTCCCTCTTGCTGCTTAGCAGAAACGCCATGCCGCGGTCATGGCCGGCGTGGGTGCCGGCACGGCCGGGCCGGTCGCGCAGCATGCGCCGGGGCCGGCTGGACGCCCTGCCTCAGGCCGCCTGCACGGCCCGCCTCACCTTGAACCACCGGGGACGCGTGAGCCACCGGGGACGGAGCCCGGATTGCTTCCAAGCCATCGGGGTAATCCGGGCTCCGTCCCCCATGGTCCAGATCGGCGTCAGGCGCACTCGACGCGGTTGCGGCCTTGTTCCTTGGCCCGGTACAGCGCCATGTCCGCGAGCTCGAGCAGTTGCGTCCGCTCGCTGCCGATGCCCGGCGCCAGCGTCGCGGTGCCGACGCTGACCGTGACATGCGGGGCCGCGGCGGACGACGCATGGGGGATGGCGAGCGCGGCCACCGCGGCGCGCACGCGTTCCCCGACGATACGCGCCCCGGAACTGGGCGATGCCGGCAGCAGCAGCGCGAACTCCTCGCCCCCGAGGCGCGCGAGCGTGTCGCTGGTGCGCTGCGCGCATGCCCCGGCGGCGGATGCGATGCGCGCCAGGCAACGGTCTCCGGCGACATGCCCGTAGGTGTCGTTGAAGCTCTTGAAATGATCGATGTCGAAGCAGACGAGGCTGATCGGCGTCTGGGCGCGCGCGCATGTCGACCAGGCGTTGCGCAGCGACGCCTCGAAGGCCCGCCGGTTCCCGATCTTCGTGAGCGCGTCCGTGGCCACGGCTTCGAGCAGGCGCTCGCATTCCCAGACCTCGACCAGCATGCCGAACATCGGCAGCAGGCTCTCGAACGCGAGGAGGTCGCCTTCGTCCCATCCCCCCGGCCGGCGCGTGGCGATGGACAGGACATGGACGGTCGCGCGCCGCGTCGGCAGCGGCACCGCGAGGTAGTCGGTGCAGCCTGCCTGCGACAGGCTCGCCAGGAACGCGAAGCGTCCGACGCCCTCGCCGACGCAAAGCCGCTCGCGCAGCCTCATGCCGGTCGTGAGCACCTGGTGCAGCGGGCTCGAGAGATGCTCGGGATCGTCGAGGAAGCCAGCCGGCCTGACGATCATGCGGATCTCGTCGGGCATCGCCCGCTGCCAGACATGCTGGACGCCGTCATGCGCCGAATAGACCGGCAGGGTGGCCAGCGAGAGCCGATCGATCTCCATGTCGCTGTCGGCGAGCCGGCTCGCGACCTCGCGGACCATCTCCTCGATGGAGGACAGCGACGTCCATCTTGCGACCAGGCGCTCCTGGAGCACTCCCGCCAGGTCCATCGCGGCGAT
>JBEGVV010000135.1:0-4506 GCA_041178225.1 Pseudomonadota bacterium
GCGCCGAGCAACGGCTCTGGCGGTCCGACGCCGATCGTCCCGCACCGGCCACTCGCCGCGCGAGAAGACGCATGCCCCCTCCGTCGCGCGCCTCGCGGCGCGCGCCACCTCCCCCACCCGCGCGGCCGCGCGGCCGGGGGAGGAGACAGGGTGGCTCCCCTCCCGTCCGCGCGCAGCGCGGATGGGAGGGGTGGCGACGCGCGGCAGCGCGGCGACGGGGAGGGCATGTGTGCGGGCGGCCGGGTGACGCGCATGGGCTCTGGCGGTGAGAAGCCGGCCACGTCGCGCACCGGCCGCTCGCCGCGCGAGCAGGCTCATGCCCCCTCCGTCGCGCGCCTCGCGGCGCGCGCCACCTCCCCCACCCGCGCTGCCGCGCGGCCGGGGGAGGAGACAGGCTAGCTCCCCTCCCGTCCGCGCTTGCGCGGATGGGAGGGGTGGCGCCGCGCGGCAGCGCGGCGACGGGGAGGGCATGTGTGCTGGAGGCCGGGCGACGCGCTTGGGCCCTGGCGGTGAAAAGCCGGCCACGTCGCGCAGCGACCGCTCCGGTTTTCCGTGCTCCGTCCCGGTTTTCGGGGCTCCGTCCCGGTTTTCGAAGAATTTTCCCCGGCAGCGCAGCCGTCGCGGCGCTGGTCGCCTATTGGATCGATCGGGTCCGGAGCCTAGCGTGGCACGCATCGCCGTCGCGCGTGCGGGCGACGGGCGGCAGCAGGAGGGAACGCAGGCATGGCCATCGACGCAGCCACCACCCGCCACGACGACCTCTTCGACCATCGCGTGCTTGGCGAGGCCGAGCTGCGCTCCTATGCGGAGCAGGGCTTCGTCGTGCTGCGCGGCCTCGTCCGGCCGGCGGGGCTGCGGCGGATCGTCGGGGAATGCATGGCGGCCTGGACGGCGGAGAAGGGCCCGTACGACCCGCGCGGCACCTGGCTCGAGAACGCGCTGCTGCCCGACATCCACCGGCGCTCGCGCGCGGTGCGCGACTATTATTTCGAGGGACCGCCGGTCGCCATCGCGGGCCAGCTGGTCGGGCCGAACGTCAAGGGCGTGACCTCGCAGCTCACCTTCAAGATGCGCGGCAACACCAGGCCCTTCGCCTGGCACCAGGACAATGGCTATGGCGAGCTCGATCCCTATACCGCGGTGACCTGCCTCACCGCGCTGGAGGACAACGACGAGCAGACGGGCTGCATCTGGGTCATGCCCGGCAGCCATGCCCTTGGCCAGCTCGGGCCCGGCCTCTCGGCGGCGGAGAAGCGTGCGCAGCGCGAGATCGCCCTCGCGGTGGACGAGGCCCGGGCCCTGCCGGTGCCCCTGCAGGCCGGCGACTGCCTCGTCTTCTCCTGCTGGACGCTGCACAAGTCCGGCGGCAACCACGCGCCCGACCGCGACCGCCGCATGCTCTTCCTGCGCTACGCCGACGCCGATGCCGTCGAGGTCTATGACGGGCGCAAGCCACGCCTCGGCCGCGTCGTGCTCGGCCGCAGCCGCTTCCCCGAGGTGGCCGCGTACGAGCAGGACCTCTAGGCGGCGGCGCGCATCCCGGGCTCCGTCCCGGGTCGCTGCATCACCCGCGCGCCGTCCGGCGCGGGGGCTGCCTTGGGCGGAAGCCCGCGCAAGCGTTCAGCGCTTCACGCGCAGGACCGACTGGATCGGCCCGCGCGGATTGCCGGACGCCTCGGCGATCTTGCGGTCCTGGGCGAGGATGAACGCCCTCGCCGAACGAGCCGGGTCCGCCGCGTCGATCTCCGACAGGGGAACCTTCCGGTTCGAGCTCCGCGTGCCGTCCTCGTAGGTGACGTCGAAGGTCTCGAATTCGCTAGCCTTCTTCTTGCGCGCGTTCTTCGACATGCGGCTCCCCTTCCGGCGCTTCGAGCGCCACCCTGGCCTTGCGCCTGGCTTCCCGCGCCTCGATCTTCTCGAGCTTGCGTGCTTCCTTCTTCCGAGCACGCGCGGCGCGCTCGAGCCGGTAGTTGGGCTTGAACGCCATTGTTTCCCCGGGTTGGAGCGATGGATGCCCGCGCAGGCATGGCGGCGGGACGGCGCGAGGCCGCCCCGCCACGCTTGCTCAGACGGCGCGCAGGTTGACCGCCGACGACTTGCCGCTGCGGCCCTGCTCGAGCTCGTAGGAGAGCTTCTTGCCCTCGGGCAGGTTGTCCATTCCGGCGCGCTCGACCGCCGAGATGTGCACGAACACGTCGGCCGAGCCGTCATCCGGCTTCAGGAAGCCGAAACCCTTGGTGGCGTTGAACCACTTCACAGTACCTGTTGCCATTTTCGAATCACTCCACAAGCTTTCCGCGCGACCATCACGCGGACCGCCAAACCGGCTCGGGAGAAATCCAAGGGGGACAACGCAAGTGTCGGGCCCATCAGGAAAGTGCCCAACCTGCTTGACCGCGCGGTGTTACAGCAATCCGCGCCGCCGCACAACAGGACAGGTGATCGCCGCGACAGCAGGCACCATCCGGTTCCGCCGTCCAGGCGCCAGCGTCGCCCCTTCGCCCGGATCGGGGGTTGCCGCAATCGCCGTCGCGTCCACGCGCCCCTGGACGTCGCAGGCGCGGGCGACTGCGAGGCCCGCCGCGGGCCTCACGCCTCCAGCCCGGCGCGGCGGCGCTCGCGCGCGGAGACGAAGGCGAAGCCGATCGAGCGGAAGGGCTCGGGCGCGACCCAGCTCGCGCGGCCCCAGGTCGCGCGCACGTCCGACTGGTCGCCATGGCCGAGGGCGAGCTCGGCGAGGCGCTTGCCCAGCACGCTGCCCTTGACGATGCCCGCGCCGTTGCAGCCGGCCGAGGCGTGGAGCCCCTCGGCGAGCTGCCCCCACCACGGCGCGCCATTCAGGGTCAGCGCGGTGGTGCCGCCCCATGAATGCGCGAGCCCGACATGCGCCAGCGCGGGGTAGCGGCGATGGAAGCAGGAGAGCAGCGTCTCGTGCACGCGCCGCGCCGGCAGCGGCCGCTCATGCGAATAGGTGGAGCGCACCAGCAGCCGGTCCGCCCCGACGCGGCGCAGCGTCGTGCCGAGGCGATGCGAGGGCAGGACGCCCCAGGACCCCATCGCGCCGAGGCGCGCCACGTCGCCGGGCGCCAGCTGCTGCGTGAGCGCGGCGCAGGTGTGGATCGTCACGAGGCGGTCGCGCAGGTAGCCGAGATCGCGGATCGCGGCGTTGGTGGCCAGCACGACGCCTGGCGCGACGATGCGCGCGGCCGGCGTCTCGAGCCGCCACGCGCCGCCCTCGCGCGCGAGCGAGAGCAGCGGCGTGCCCTCGTGCAGCGCGACATTCGCGGGCAGCGCATCGGCAAGGCCGCGCACCAGCGCAGCGGGGTCGAGCAGGTAGCCCTCCTCGGTGAAGAGCGCGCAGCGGTAATAGGCGCTGCCGATGCGCGCCTCGATGGCGTCGCGGTCGAGCAGCTCGTGCGGCAGCCCGGCGGCGCGCACGGCCTCGTGCAGCGCGCGGACCTGCGCCGCGCCGGCCTCGGTCGCGGCCGCCTTGATGCGGCCGGAGCGCACCAGCCCGCAATCGATGCCATGCGCCTCGACCTGCTCCATCAGCCAGGCCCAGCCCTCCTCGCCGAAGCGGTCGAGCGCGGCGGCACGCGCGCGGTCGGCGTCGGTCGGGCCGGCGGGAAGGTCGCGCGGGCTGGCGAAGCCCGAATTGCGCGCCGAGGCGCCTTCGCCGACCTCCGTCGCCTCGAGCAGCACGATGCGCGCGTCGGGGCGCAGCTGGGCAAGGCGCCGCGCGGCGGCCAGGCCCGTATAGCCCGCGCCGACCACGACATGGTCGGCGACGATGTCGCCCTCGGCGCGCGGGCGTGGCGCGCGCGCCGGCAGCAGCGCGTTGAAGCCGCTGCGCTCGGCATGGGTGGGGAAGGTCTGTCGGGCCATGGCTCGCGCTATAGCGGGAAAAAATCCCCCTGGAGCGGAAATTCCATCGAATTCCTGTTCTGGAGGGGGTTCCCGGCGAGGGCTTCCGCTACCGCTCCGCCCTGCGCGCCGCGGCAGCGACGTCGGGGACATAGGGCTTGCTCGTGAAATGCTCCGCGCCCGAGCCGCCCGCGAAGCGCAGGCCGGCGCGCTTGAGCGCGCCGTCGTCGACCTTGTCGAGCGGCACGTAGGAGCGGTCGTCCTCGCGGCGCAGCGCGTCGTTGCGCGCGGCGTTGTAGCAGACCAGCAGCGTCCAGCGCCGGTCGGGCGATCGGTTGGCGTCGGAGCGGTGCAGCGTGTTGCAGTGGAAGAACAGCCCGTCGCCGGGCTCCATCTCCGCGTGGAAGACCTCGTGGCGCGCGAGGATCCACTCCATGCGCGCGGGGTCGGCCTCGTTCTGCGTCGCGGTCAGCTTCACGTGGTCGATGCGGCCGAGGCGGTGCGAGCCGCGGACGAGCTGCAGGCAGCCATTGGCGCGCGTCGTGCGGTCGAGCGCGACCATGCAGCTGAACATCAGCGGCTCGAGGCAGCCATTGTGGTACCAGTACCCGTAGTCTTGGTGCCATTCCCAGGCGCCGCCGA
>JBEGVV010000136.1:0-8624 GCA_041178225.1 Pseudomonadota bacterium
CAGCCTCGGCAAGGACCTTCGTGATCGCAGCCGTCAGCGACGTCTTCCCGTGGTCGACGTGGCCGATCGTCCCGATGTTGCAGTGCGGCTTGTTCCGCTCGAATTTCGTCTTGCTCATGGCTCTTTCCCCATTCCTTCCTGGGCAGATTTATCCGGTCAGGCCATCTTCGCGCGGACTTCGTCCGCGACGTTCTGCGGGACCTGCTCGTAATGGTCGAAGTGCATCGAGTAGGCAGCGCGCCCCTGGCTCATGCCGCGGAGCGTGTTGACGTAGCCGAACATGTTCGCGAGCGGCACCATCGCGGTGACGACGCGCGCGTTGCCGCGCATGTCCATGTTCTGCACCTGGCCGCGGCGGGAGTTCAGGTCGCCGATCACGTCGCCCATGAAGTCCTCGGGCGTCACGACCTCGACCTTCATCACCGGCTCCAGCAGCTTCGGCCCGGCCTTGGCGATGCCTTCCTTGAACGCGGCGCGGGCCGCGATCTCGAAGGCGAGCGCCGAGGAGTCGACGTCGTGGTACGCGCCGTCGATCAGCGCGACCTTGAAGTCGATGCACGGGAAGCCCGCGAGCACGCCGTTGTTGCGCGAGCCCTCGAGGCCCTTCTCGACGCCGGGCACGTATTCCTTGGGAACCGAGCCGCCGACGACCTCGTTCTCGAACTCGTAGCCGCCGCCGGGCTGCAGGGGCTCGAAGCGCAGCTTGATGCGCGCGTACTGGCCCGAGCCGCCGGACTGCTTCTTGTGGGTGTAGTCGATCTCGGCGACCTTGGAGATGGTCTCGCGATAGGCGACCTGCGGCGCGCCGACATTGGCCTCGACCTTGTAGGTGCGCTTCAGGATGTCGACCTTGATGTCGAGGTGCAGCTCGCCCATCCCCTTGAGGATGGTCTGGCCAGACTCCTGGTCCGTCGAGACGCGGAAGCTCGGGTCTTCCTGGGCGAGCTTGACCAGGGCAGCCGACATCTTCTCCTGGTCGGCCTTGGTCTTGGGCTCGATGGCGACCTCGATGACGGGGTCCGGGAACTCCATGCGCTCGAGGACGACCGGCTTGGCGGAGTCGCAGAGCGTGTCGCCGGTGATCGTGTCCTTCAGGCCGACCAGGGCGACGATGTCGCCGGCGCGGGCCTCCTTGATCTCCTCGCGATGGTTCGCATGCATGAGGAGCATGCGGCCGATGCGCTCGCGCTTGTCGCGGCCCGAGTTGATCACGCCGGTGCCCGACTCGATCACGCCCGAGTAGACGCGGAAGAAGGTCAGCGTGCCGACGAACGGATCGACCATGATCTTGAACGCGAGGCCCGAGAAGGGCTCGTCGTCGGAGCAGCGGCGCTCGATGTCCGACTTGCCGTCGAGCGAGGTGCCCTTGACGGCCGCGACATCGATCGGGGACGGCAGGTACTCGACGACGGCGTCGAGCAGGGGCTGCACGCCCTTGTTCTTGAACGCGGAGCCGCAGACGACCGGGTAGAACTTGCGCTCGATCGTGCCCTTGCGGATGCACTTGCGGAGCATTTCCTCGGAAGGCTCCTCGCCGCCGAGATAGGCCTCGAGCGCGGTGTCGTCCATCTCGACCGCGGTCTCGATCAGCTTGGCGCGGTATTCCGCGGCCTGGGCCTTCAGGTTCTCGGGGATCTCGCCGACGACGTACTCGGCGCCCAGCTTCTCTTCCTTCCAGGTCACGGCCTTCATCGACACGAGGTCGACGATGCCGGCGAACTGGCTCTCGGCGCCGATCGGCAGCTGCAGCGGCAGCGGGATCGCGCCCAGCTTCTCCCGGATCGAGTCCACGGACATGAAGAAGTCCGCGCCGATCTTGTCCATCTTGTTGACGAAGCAGATGCGCGGCACGTCGTACTTGTCGGCCTGGCGCCACACCGTCTCCGACTGGGGCTCCACGCCGTTGCCGCCGTCGAACACCGCGACCGCGCCGTCGAGGACGCGCAGCGAGCGCTCGACCTCGATCGTGAAGTCGACGTGGCCGGGCGTGTCGATGATGTTCACGCGGTAGTCGCGCCAGAACGCGGTCGTCGCGGCCGAGGTGATGGTGATGCCGCGCTCCTGCTCCTGCTCCATCCAGTCCATCGTCGCGGTGCCTTCGTGCACCTCGCCGATCTTGTAGGCCTTGCCGGTGTAGAACAGGATGCGCTCGGTCGTCGTCGTCTTGCCGGCATCGATGTGGGCCATGATGCCGATGTTGCGGTAGCGATCGAGCGGTGTGGTGCGAGCCATGGCTGCGTGCCTTCTGTCTTCTTTACCAGCGGTAGTGCGCGAAGGCGCGGTTCGCCTCGGCCATGCGATGCGTGTCCTCGCGCTTCTTCACCGCACCGCCGCGGTTGTTGGCGGCATCGAGCAACTCGGCGGAGAGCCGGTCCATCATGGTGTTCTCGCCGCGGCCGCGGGCGGCCGTGATCACCCAGCGGATCGCGAGGGCCTGGCCACGCTCCGGGCGGACCTCGACGGGGACCTGGTAGGTGGCGCCGCCGACGCGGCGCGAGCGCACCTCGACGGCAGGCTTCACGTTGTCCAGCGCCTCGTGGAAGAGCTTGACGGGATCGGCCTTCGCGCGGCGCTCGATCACCTCGAGCGCGCCGTAGACGATGCCCTCTGCGGCGGACTTCTTGCCGTCGTACATCAGCGCGTTCATGAAGCGCGTGAGGACGGTATCCCCGAACTTGGCGTCGGGAAGGACTTCGCGGCGTTCTGCGCGGCGGCGACGGGACATCTCGATCTCTCCTTACGCGCTCACTTCGGACGCTTCGCGCCGTACTTCGAACGGCGCTGCTTGCGGTCCTTGACGCCCTGCGTGTCGAGCACGCCGCGGAGGATGTGGTAGCGCACGCCCGGCAGGTCCTTGACGCGGCCGCCGCGGATCATGACGACGGAGTGTTCCTGGAGGTTGTGGCCTTCGCCCGGGATGTAGCCGATCACCTCGAAGCCGTTCGTCAGGCGCACCTTCGCGACCTTGCGCAGCGCCGAGTTCGGCTTCTTCGGCGTGGTGGTGTACACGCGGGTGCACACGCCACGCTTCTGCGGGCTGCCCTGGAGGGCGGGCACCTTGTTGCGCGAGGACTTCGGGTGACGTCCCTTGGCGATCAGCTGGTTGATCGTCGGCATCCAACTTCCCTCATCGGCCCGCCCCTCGGCGGGTCCATTTCCGCGTGCCGGCCCATCCGGCGCGCGGGCGAAACGAAATGCCCGCAGGAGGCCATGATCGGCCCTTCCGCAGGCTTGTGATCGCCGAGCTTGCTCGGCGACGAGGCCGTTCGAGGACGGCTCACTGGATCTTTCGCTGCGCAGCCCCGTGTTTCGGTTGGCCCGACGACCGAGTCTGCGTAGCGGCGGGGCTTATACGCGCTCGCCCGACGAAGCGTCAAGCACGGCTGGCTCTTTTTTCCCCGGAGCCCCCCGCCCGCGCCCGGACGTTGGGCGCGGAACAGCGCTTCTGGCCACGGGCCCACAGGATGTAGCGTGCCGCCCGCGCCGGCGACACAAGCCGGCACGCCCCCGGGAGGAAATGATGGCCGAGCCGCCGACCCTGACGCTGAGGCGCGACTGGCCCCGCCCGTCGCCCGACTCCGTGGCCGCCTGGAAGGGCGTCCCGACGGGGTTCGCGGTCGACGCGCTCGGCAGGTCGGGCGCCCTTGGGCACTCCATCCGCCCGGCCTGGGACGGCGGCGGCTTCGTCGGCCCCGCCCTCACGGTCTGGACGACGCCGCGCGACAACCTCGCGCCCTATGCCGCGCTGCGGCTGGCAAGGCCGGGGGACGTGATGGTCATCGCGACCGGCGCGGCCGAGGGGTTCTCCGTGATCGGGGACCTCGTGGTCGGGATGATGCGCAACTGCGGGATCGTCGCCGTGGTCACGGACGGACTGGTCCGCGACGTCGCCGGGATCCGGGAGGCCGGCATCCCGGTGCACGCCCGTGGCGTCTCGCCCAATTCTCCCTTCAAGAACGGCCCCGGCGGGGTCGGCGTCCCGGTGTCGATCGGCGGCTGCGTCGTCGAGGCCGGCGACCTGGTGATCGGCGACGCCGATGGCGTCGTCGTCGTCCCGCGCGCGAGGCTCGCGGAGGCGACGGCCGAGCTCGAGGCCGTCCGCCGCAAGGAGGCGGAGATGGACGCGGCGGTGCGCGCCGGCATGAAATGCCCGCCCTGGCTCGACGACGCGCTCGCCCGGCCGGGCGTGCGATGGATCGACTGAGGCAAGCGCACGAAGGCAACAAGCAAGGAGACGGACATGACGGAAAGCAAGCAGGACCGCGGCGTGGCGGTCGTGACGGGCGCGGTCGCGGGGATCGGGCGCGGCGCCGCGGTGCGGCTGGCCCGCGGCGGATTCGCCGTCGCCTGCATCGACGTCCAGGACCCGGCGCCCGCCGTCGAGGCGGTGCGCGCGGCCGGTGGCGCGGCGGAAGGCTTCCGCTGCGACGTGCGCAGCGAGGCGGAGGTCTCGGCCACGCTGCGCGCCGTGGCGGCTTGGCGCTCGCCGATCCGCGCGCTGGTGAACTGCGCGGCGCCCTTCGACCCGACCATCCCCCTGGTGGACACCCCGCTCGAGCGCTGGCAGATCGTGCTCGATGTCTGCCTGACCGGGACGTTCCTGATGTGCAAGCACGCCGTGCCGCGCATGGTCGAGGCCGGGGGCGGCGCCGTCGTCAACATCGCCTCCAACATGGGCCATGTCGGCGGGCCGGGTCGCACGCCCTACTGCACGGCGAAGGCCGGGCTCATCAACCTTGGCAAGGCGCTGGCGCTCGAGCTCGCGCCCAAGGGCGTGCGCGTCAACAGCGTGTCGCCGGGCGGCGTGCTGACGGAGCGCGTGATCACGCGCCATGGCTCGGCCGAGGCCGCGGTGCGCAACATGACGCCGACGCACCCGCTGGGGCGCATCGCTACGACCGACGAGATCGCCGAGGCGATCTGGTTCCTGGCGACGGAAAGCTCCGCCTTCGTCACCGGCACCGACCTCAAGGTCGACGGGGGCTACACCGCGGCCTGAACGAGGGGCGCGGCGCGCCGCCGGCGCGCCTCCCCGCAACGAAGACGCCGCCGCCGGTCTCCCGGCGGCGGCGCTCCATGCCGCTCGATGCGTGCCCGGTTCAGGCCCGGGCGCGACGCCTCGGGGCCGCGGATGACCGGCGCGCCGGCTTCTCCTCGCCCTCGTCGCCGCCCTCGGCGGGCTCCGGCTGCTCGGCCTGCTGCCGCTCCTGCTGGGCGAGCAGCTCGCGGTCCCGGTCGGCCGCGATCTCGCGGAAGCGGTTCATCACCGCGCCCGTTCCGGCCGGGATGAGGCGGCCGACGATCACGTTCTCCTTCAGCCCGATCAGGCTGTCGGTCTTGCCGATCACCGAGGCCTCGGTGAGCACGCGCGTGGTCTCCTGGAACGAGGCCGCGGAGATGAAGGAGCGCGTCTGCAGCGACGCCTTGGTGATGCCCTGCAGGACGGGCTGCGCGGAAGCCTCGCGCAGGTTCTGGGCGGCGGCCTTGCGGTTCACCTCCTCGAACTCGTCGCGGTCCACCTGCTCGCCGACCAGGAAGGTCGTCTCGCCGGGGTCCACGATCTCCACCTTCTGCAGCATCTGGCGGACGATCACCTCGATGTGCTTGTCGTTGATCTTCACGCCCTGCAGCCGGTAGACGTCCTGGATCTCGTTGACGAGGTAGCTCGCGAGCTCCTCGACGCCGAGCACCCTGAGGATGTCGTGCGGCACGCGATGGCCGTCGACCAGCGTGTCGCCGCGCTGGACCATGTCGCCTTCCTGCACCCCGATGTGCTTGCCCTTCGGGATCAGGTACTCGACCGCCGGCTGCGTCTCGTCGCCCGGGCGGACGACGATGCGGCGCTTGGTCTTGTAGTCCTTGCCGAACTCGACGCGGCCCTCGCCCTCGCTGATGATCGCGAAGTCCTTCGGGCGGCGCGCCTCGAACAGCTCGGCCACGCGCGGCAGGCCGCCCGTGATGTCGCGGGTCTTCGAGGATTCGCGCGAGATGCGGGCGATGATGTCGCCGGCCTTCACGGTCGCCCCGTTGGACACCGACAGGATCGCCTCGACCGGGAGGAAGTAGCGGGCCTCCAGGCCGTTCGAGAGCAGGATCTGCTCGCCCCGCCCGTCGCGCAGCACGATGCGCGGGCGCAGGTCGGCGCCGCGCGGCTGCTGGCGCCAGTCGATGACGCTCTTGCTGGTGATGCCGGTCGCCTCGTCGACAACCTCGCGGACCGACAGGCCCTCGACGAGGTCGACGTAGTGGGCCACGCCCTCCTTCTCGGTGATGATCGGGAGGGTGTACGGATCCCACTCGGCCAGCTTCTGGCCCTTCTTGACCGCCTCGCCCTCGTCGGCGAGCAGGCGCGCGCCGTAGGGGACGCGATGCCTGGCGCGCTCGCGCCCGGCACCGTCGACCAGGACGATCTCGACGTTGCGGCCCATGACGATGCGCTCGCCCTGGGAGTTCACGACGACGTTGCGGTTGCGGACGGTGACCTTGGTGTCGAAGGCCGCCTCGACCGTGTTCTCCAGCTTGACCTGCGCCGCGCCGCCGATGTGGAAGGTGCGCATGGTCAGCTGGGTGCCGGGCTCGCCGATCGACTGCGCGGCGATGATGCCGACCGCCTCGCCGACATTGACCGGGGTGCCGCGGGCGAGGTCGCGCCCGTAGCAGCGGGCGCAGACGCCGCCGGTGGACTGGCAGGTCAGCACGGAGCGGATCTTCACCGACTCGAGGCCGATCTTCTCGATCTGCTCGACATCGGCCTCCTGGATGAGCTCGCGCGCCTTGACGAGCACGCGGCCGTCGAGCGGATCGACGACGTCGACCGCCGCGGTGCGGCCGAGGACGCGCTCGCCGAGCGGCGAGATGACCTCGCCGCCCTCGACCACGGCGCGGACGGTGAGGCCCGCCTCGGTGCCGCAGTCGTCCTCGACGATGATGACGTCCTGGGCCACGTCGACCAGGCGGCGGGTGAGGTAGCCCGAGTTCGCCGTCTTGAGCGCCGTGTCGGCCAGGCCCTTGCGCGCGCCGTGCGTCGAGTTGAAGTACTCGAGGACGGTGAGGCCTTCCTTGAAGTTCGAGATGATCGGGGTCTCGATGATCTCGCCCGAGGGCTTGGCCATGAGGCCGCGCATGCCGGCCAGCTGCTTGATCTGCTGGGGCGAGCCGCGCGCCTGGCTATGGGCCATCATCCAGACGGAGTTCATCGGCTTGCCCGGCTGCAGGCGGCTGATCTCCTTCATCATCGCCGCGGCGACGTCGTCGGTGCACTTCGACCACGCGTCGATGACCTTGTTGTACTTCTCGCCCTGCGTGATCAGGCCGTCCTGGTACTGCTGCTCGTAGACCGCCACGAGGGTCTTCGTCTTCTCGACGAGGTCCTTCTTGGCCGCCGGGATGATCAGGTCGTCCTTGCCGAAGGAGATGCCGGCGCGGCAGGCATGGCCGAAGCCGAGCTGCATCATCCGGTCGGCGAAGATCACCGTCTCCTTCTGGCCGCAATGGCGGTAGACCGTGTCGATGACGTTCGAGACGTCCTTCTTCGTCAGCAGCTGGTTGATCAGCGAGAAGGGCACGTTCGGGTGCCGCGGCAGGATCTGCGAGAGCAGCATGCGGCCAGGCGTCGTCGTCACGACCTGGACGGTCGGCTCGCCCTGCGCGTCGACAGTGTGGTAGCGGCAGCGGACCTTCGCGTGCAGCGTGACCTTCTTGTGGAAGAGCGCCTGCTCGAGCTCGGCGACGTCGCGGAACGCCATGCCCTCGCCCGGCTCGCCGTCGCGCTGCATGGTCAGGTAGTAGAGCCCGAGGACGATGTCCTGCGACGGCACGATGATCGGCTTGCCGTTCGCGGGGCTGAGGATGTTGTTGGTGGACATCATCAGCACGCGCGCCTCGAGCTGGGCCTCGAGGCTCAGCGGCACGTGGACGGCCATCTGGTCGCCGTCGAAGTCGGCGTTGAAGGCCGTACAGACCAGCGGGTGGAGCTGGATCGCCTTGCCCTCGATCAGCACCGGCTCGAAGGCCTGGATGCCGAGGCGGTGCAGCGTCGGGGCGCGGTTGAGCAGGACCGGGTGCTCGCGGATGACCTCCTCGAGGATGTCCCAGACCTCCGGCCGCTCCTTCTCGACCATGCGCTTGGCGGCCTTGATCGTGGTCGCCATGCCGTAGAGCTCGAGCTTCGAGTAGATGAACGGCTTGAAGAGCTCGAGCGCCATCTTCTTGGGCAGGCCGCACTGGTGCAGCTTGAGCTCGGGCCCGACGACGATGACCGAGCGGCCCGAGTAGTCGACGCGCTTGCCGAGCAGGTTCTGGCGGAAGCGGCCCTGCTTGCCCTTGAGCATGTCGCTCAGGGACTTGAGCGGGCGCTTGTTGGCGCCGGTGATGACGCGGCCGCGGCGGCCGTTGTCGAACAGGGCGTCGACCGCCTCCTGCAGCATGCGCTTCTCGTTGCGGATGATCACCTCGGGGGCGCGCAACTCCATCAGGCGCTTGAGGCGGTTGTTGCGGTTGATCACCCGGCGGTAGAGGTCGTTGAGGTCGGAGGTTGCGAAACGGCCGCCGTCAAGAGGAACCAACGGGCGCAGCTCCGGGGGGAGGACCGGAATCGTCTCCAGGATCATCCATTCCGGATGGTT
>JBEGVV010000137.1:0-11913 GCA_041178225.1 Pseudomonadota bacterium
GGCGACAGCACGCCCTTGACCACCAGCCTGCCCTTCCAGCGCGCGCGCAGCCGGTCGAGGAAGGCCCAGTCGGCGCCGGTGCGCGCGGCCTTGCGGTCGTAGCCCTTCGTGCCCGGCGCGGTGCCGTAGTTCGCCATCTTCGGCCGGCCGGCGAGCAGCGTGCCGATCGACCAGCGCGGATGCAGCGCGAAGTCGAGGAACTGGCGCGGCCGGATGCGGAAGGGCGTCTCGAACCCGTTGCGCAGGTCGCGCGGCCTGCGGCCGAGCTTCGGCACGTCCACCGTCAGGACCAGGACCTCGTAGCCGGCGGCGGCGGCGCGGTCCGACAGCGCGAAGGCCGCGTCGACGGAACCGGTGACGTAGAGCTGGAACCACGCATTGCCGTCGGCGAGCGCGATCATCTCCTCGAGCGGGGTCGAGCTCGCGGTGGAGACGCAGACCGGCATGGCGCGGCGCCGGGCCTCGGCCGCGAAGGCGTGGTCGGTCCCGGGCCAGGCGAGGTCGCACATGCCCATCGGCGCGATGCCGAAGGGGACGCCGTATTCGCGGCCAAGCAGGTTGGTCGTCGTGCTGCCGCCCTGTATGTCGACGAGCACGCGCGGCATCAGGCACAGCGCGCGCAGCGCCGCCTCGTTGCGCGCGAGCCCGTCCTCGGTGCCCGCGCCGCCATCGATGAAGTCGAAGATCAGCCTCGGCTGGCGGCGCCGCGCGAGGAGGCGCGCGTCCTCCGCGGTCGGCAGCTTCGCGCTCGGGCGCGGCTTTTCGCGTCTCGTCATGCGCCAAGGCTGGGCGCGCGGGGGCGCATCGACAAGCCAAATATGCTTCGACTATAGATGAAGCGAGCTTTGTCCATGGCCTCCACGGCGCGCCTCCCATGAAGGACCCACGCCACCGTCGCCGCCTGCCCCTCACCGCCTTGCGGACCTTCGAGGCGGCGGCGCGGCTGCAGAGCTTCAAGGAGGCGGCGCAGGAACTCGGCGTCAGCCAGACCACCGTCTCCAACCAGATCCGCATGCTCGAGCGCGAATGGCGCTGCCTGCTCTTCGTGCGCAAGACGCGCCAGGTCGTGCTGACCGAGACCGGGCTGGCGCTTGGCCGCGTCATCGCCAAGTCCTTCGACGACATCGCCCGGGAGATCGACTACCACGTCGCCAGTTCGCGCCACGCCGTGTCGCTGGCCGCGGGCGCGATATTCGGCGCGCGCTGGCTAGCGCCGCGCCTCGACGCCTTCCGCCGCGACCTCCCGCGCATCGCCCTGTCGCTGCGCAGCGGCCGGCGCGTCACCAGCCCCACCGACCTCCCGGCCTCGATAGTCATCGACTGGGGAACCGGCGAGTGGCCCGGCCTCGAGGCGGAGCCCCTGCTCGAGGTCCGCTACGCGCCGGTGCTGAGCCCGGCCCTCGCGGCCGCCGCGGGCGGCATCGCCTCGCCGCGCGACCTCGCCCGGATGCCGGTCATCCACCAGCGCGACCGGTACGAGTGGGCCGCCTGGCTCGACCTCGCCGGCGCGCCGGACGTCGCCTTCGCCGAGGAGACGATCATCGAGGATTCCAACATGGCGACGCAGGCCGCGCTCGACGGACAGGGCGTCGTGCTCGGTACCTTCCCCTTCGTCGCGGACGAGGTGGCGGCCGGGCGGTTGCTCAAGCCCTTCGAGATCGAGCTCGCGCCGACCCGCCGCTACTACATCCTCACGCGCCCCGGCAGCCGCCGCAGGCCGGAGATCGAGGCGGTCTGCGACTGGCTGCACAAGGAGGCGCGGGCCTACGCGCTGGCCTGGCCCTGCACGAAGCTGGGCAGCGCCGCGCTCGTGACGGCGCCCGCGCCGTCGCTCGCCACGGCATAGGCCCAGCGCCCGGCCTCCGCGGAGAAGGCCCGCGGGGGCGCGCCGCGGGCACAGACCGCCGCGACGCCATCCTCGATCCCGATGCCGGCCGGGAAGGATCCCCCGGCGATCGCGGCTGAAAACCGCGCGCGCCGCTCGACATCCGCGTCGTAGTGCGCACAGGCGCTGCCCGGAAGCAGGCCGAGGCAGGCCAGCGGCTCGAACGCCCCCTCCGCGTTGAGCACGAGCGCGCGCTCGAACCAGCACACGGCCCCGGCGCTGACCCCGGCGAGGACGACGCCGTCGCGCCCTGCGCTGGCGAAGACCTCGTCGATCCCGGCCGCGCGCCAGGACGCAAGCATGCGCGCGGTGTCGCCTCCGCCGACATAGATCGCATCGAGGCCGGCCGCCCAGCGCGCCGCCTGCGCCGCGGTGGCGTGCCGGTCGAAGAGCGAGGCCAGCTCGACGCGCGGCGCGACCAGCGCATGGAAATGGCCGATGCGCACCGGATCGTCCTCGCTCGCCGTGCCGACGAACCCGATGCGCCGGACCCCGCCGGGCACCGCGCCGAGCACCAGGTCGTCGAGCCCAGGGCTCGTGGCGGAGGTGAAGCCGTTCCCTCCGATCGCGATGACGAGGCGTGGTCCCATGCCTGCTCCCTGGCGCCTGCCGGCGGTTCCCCCGGTCGACGACGCGCCGGATGCTGGCATGGCGCATCGAGGGGCATGGATGGAGTTTTCTTCATTCATCGGCCAGAGAAATTTGGTTTGTCACCCCGTCGGACGCGACCGCACTCTCGTCGAGGAACGGTTTGTCGACGCACCGGAATTGCCGGTCGCGCGGCGCAAAGGACGGGAGGAACCCACGCATGAAGCGGATTCTCACCATGATCGCCGCAGCTGCCCTCGCGGCAGGGGCGACGACGGCGATGGCCCAGCCGAAGGGAACCTTCAGGCAGGCCCATGACATCGGCTTCGGCGACGCCTCGAGCCTCGATCCCGCCTCCCGCGGCCGCGTCTTCCAGGTCACCGAGAAGATCATGAGCCGCCTGGTGCGCCCGGGCGTCGACGGCAAGCCGGGCCCCGACCTCGCGGCGAGCTGGTCCGCGAACGCGGGCGCCACCGAGTGGACGTTCAAGCTCCGCCCGAACGTCAAGTTCCACAACGGCCAGCCGCTGACGGCCGCCGACGTCGTCTACACGCTCGCGCGCATCCAGGACCCCAAGACGGATTCGCCGGTGCGCCCGACCATCGCGATGATCTCGTCGATGGAGGCGGTCGACCCGCTGACGGTCAAGATGACGCTGTCGCAGCCCTTCGCCGACCTGCCGCTGCAGCTCACCGACTACCGCCTGATGATCATCCCGAAGGACAGCGGCGACACGATCGCCAGGACGGGCATCGGCACGGGCCCGTTCAAGGTGCAGAGCTTCGAGCCGCGCGGCACGACCGTGCTGGTCGCCAACCCCGACTACTTCCTCGGCGCACCCGGCGTCGAGCGCGTCGAGATCATCGGCATCTCCGACGGCAATGCGCGGCTGCAGGCCCTGCTCGGGGGCCAGGTCGACTTCCTGCCCGGCCTGACGCGCCAGCAGCGCCAGCTCGTCGAGCGAAGCAACCGCCACAAGGTCCATCGCGTCGAGACGGGCAACTGGCGCGGCATCGTCTTCAAGGCCGACGCCAAGCCCTTCGACGATGCCCGCGTGCGCAAGGCGATGCGCATGGCCGTCGACCGCAAGGCGATGCTGGAGATCGTCGCGGGCGCCGATGGCGGCTCGATCGCCTGCGACACCCCGGTCGGGCCGAAGGACCAGTACCGCGCCACCGACATGTCCTGCCCGCAGGACATCGCCGGCGCCAAGGCGCTGCTCGCGCAGGCCGGCTTCCCGAACGGCATCGACATCGAGCTCTTCACCAGCACGGTTGAATCCGTGTGGCCGACGATCGCCGAGACCTTCCAGCAGCAGGTCGCCCCGGCGGGCATCCGCGTGAAGATCACCGCGGTGCCGACCGACGGCTACTGGAACCAGGTGTGGCGCAAGCGCGAGGTCGTGATGACGCGCTGGAACGAGCGCCCGGCCGACTCCGCCCTGAACGAGATCTACCGCTCGGGCGCGACCTGGAACGAGTCCTTCATCAGCGACCCGCAGCTCGACGCGATGCTCGACGCCGCGCGCCGCGAGCTGGACTTCGAGAAGCGCCGCGCGATCTACATCGCGGCGCAGAACCGGCTGAACGAGAACGGGGCGACGCTGGTCGCGTACCACGTCACCGAGAACATCGGCATGACCTCGCGCGTGCGCGACGTCGACGCGGTCGAGAACTTCTCGATCCGCTGGCACCTCGTGAAGGCCGACTGAAGCACCGGGACGGGCGCCGCCGGCAGGCTCCGGCGGCGCCCCGTCCTCCCCGCATCCCGGGAACATGATCCGGCTCCTCCTCAGGCGCCTGGCGCTCGGCTTCGCCACGGTCGCGCTCGTCTCCGCGATGATCTTCGCGGCGGTCGAGGCGCTCCCGGGCGATGCCTGCACCGCGATCCTGCAGCGCGACGCGTCGGGCCAGCGTCTTGAGAATTGCCGGCGCGAGCTCGGCCTCGACCGGCCCGCGCTCGGCCGCTACCTCGACTGGGCCGCGAACGCCCTGCGCGGCGACCTCGGCGTGTCGGCGCACAACGGCAAGCGCATCGCCAGCCTCGTCGGCGACCGGCTCGCCAACACGCTGCTGCTCGCGGGCTGCACGCTCGCCGTGGGCGTCCCGCTCGCCATCCTGCTTGGCGTGCTGACCGCGCTGCGGCGCGACGGCGCCGCCGACATCGTGCTCTCGGCCGGGACCATCTTCGCGATGACCATCCCGGAGTTCGTGTCGGCGACGGTGCTGATCTTCGTCTTCAGCATCTGGCTCGACCTCGTGCCGGGCATCGTCACCGTCTCCGCCAGCGCGCCGGCCGCGGCCTTCTTCCCCGGCATCGTCCTGCCGGTGATCGTGCTCACGATGGTTATGACCGCGCATATCCTGCGCACGGTCCGGTCCAGCGTCATCGAGGCGATGGAGAGCGACTACGTCCAGATGGCGCGGCTGAAGGGCGTGCCCTACCTGCGGATGGTGTTCCGGCACGTCCTGCCCAACGCGCTGCTGCCCGCCATCAACGTCGTCGCCCTGACCATCGCCTGGCTGCTCGGCGGCGTGGTCGTGGTCGAGAAGGTCTTCAACTACCCCGGCCTCGGGCACTACATGATCGACGCGATCTCGGACCGCGACCTGCCGGTCGTGCAGGCGATCGCGCTCATCCTCGCGGCCGTCTATGTCGGCGTGAACCTCGCCGCGGACATGCTGACCATGGTGCTCAACCCGCGCCTGCGGACGCTGCGCGCGAGGGCGGGATGACGCGCGCGGCCCCTCGCTGGCGCGGCGTGGCGCGCAGCCTCTTCTCCCGCCCGTCCGGCGCGATCGGGGCGACGCTCGTTCTTGCCCACCTCCTCCTCGCGGCGGCGAGCCCGTGGATCGTGCCCTATGACTTCAAGGCGATCAGCGCGGCGATGATCCTCGACGCGCCGAGCGCCGCGCACTGGCTGGGCACCGACCAGCTCGGCCGCGACGTCCTCACCCGCACCGCGATGGGCGGGCGGCAGGCGATCGTCGTGACCGCGATCGCGACGCCACTCGCCGTGGCGTGGGGCGGCATCCTCGGCATCTACCTCGGCCTGGCCGGGGGGCGGCTCGACGACGTGCTGATGCGCGTCGTGGACGCGTTCCTGTCGCTGCCCTGGATCCTCAAGATGCTGCTGATCATCGTCACCTTCGGCGCGGGGATCGGCGTGCTCGTGCCGACCCTCGCCTTCTTCTACGGCATCCCCGTGATCCGGATCGCGCGCGCGGCGACGCATGGCGTGGTCGCGCGCGACTACGTGCTCGCGGCGCGCGCGCGCGGCCACGGGCGCGGCGCCATCATCCTGCGCGAGATCATGCCCAACGTGCTCGACGCGCTGATGGTCGAGGGCGCGATGCGCTGGTCCTGGATGCTGCTCGCCTTCTCCTCGCTGTCCTTCCTCGGCTTCGGCGTGTCGCCGCCGACGCCGGACTGGGGGCTGATGATCGCCGACGCGCGCAGCTTCATGGCGATCGCGCCCTGGGCGGGCCTCGCCCCGGTGATCGCGCTGAGCTCCCTCATCGTCGGCATCAACCTCGCCGCGGACGCGCTCGCCAAGGCGCTGGGCGTCGACCGCGCGGCAGCGCCCGTGCACTGACATGCAGGACGCGCCGCTGATCGAGGTCTCCGGCCTGCGCGTCGGCTTCGCGGGTCGCTCGGGCCGCGTGCTCGAGGTCCTGCGCGGGGTCGACCTCGCGGTGCGCCGCGGCGAGACCGTCGGGATCGTCGGCGAGAGCGGATCGGGCAAGAGCACGCTGCTCCTCGCCGCGATGGGGCATTTCAAGCGCGGGCTGCGCGCCACCGCCGGCAGCGTCCGCTTCTCCGGCATCGACCTGCTGGCGCAGCCGCGCCAGGAGCTCGAGCGCATCCGCGGGCGGCGCCTCGCGCTGATCCCGCAGAACTCCGGACAGTCGCTGACGCCCAACCTGCGGATCGAGGCCCAGGTCGCCGAGGTCCTGGCCCTGCATGGCACGCGCCCGGCCGCGGAGCATCCGGCCCGCGTGCGCGAACTGCTCGCGCAGGTGCGGCTTCCCGATCCCGACGCCATCGCGCGGCGCTACCCGCACGAGCTGTCCGGCGGCCAGCAGCAGCGCGTCGCCATCGCGATGGCGCTCGCCGGCGAGCCGGAGGCGCTGCTGCTAGACGAGCCGACCACCGGGCTCGACGTCACCACGCAGGCGCATGTCCTCGACCTGCTCTCCGAGCTCGCGGCGAGGCTGGGCACCGCGATGGTCTATGTCAGCCACGACCTCGGCGCGATCGCCCGCGTCTGCGCGCGCGTCGCGGTGATGTATGGCGGCGAGATCGTCCTCGACGGCGACGCGCGGCGCGTCCTCGTCGATCCCGCCCATCCCTATGCGCGCGGCCTGCTCGCCTCGATCCCGCGCCTCGCCGGCGGCGCGCTCCCGGCCTCGCTCGAGGGCCGCCCGCCCGAGCCGGGTGGCGCCGGGCCGGGCTGCGCCTTCGCGGATCGCTGCGCCCTCGCGATCGAGGCCTGCCGGACGACGCATCCCGAGCTGGCCCCGCTTCCGGACGGCACGCGCGCGCGCTGCCTGCGCCCCGAGGCGGTCGCGGGGCTTTCGCTGCGCGGCCCCGACGCGCCGGCCCGCGAGGCGGTCGACGCCAGTCGCCCGCGCGCCCTCGCGCTCGACGCGCTCGCGGTCAGCTACGCGCGGCAGGGCCTGCTCGACCAGTTGCTCGGCCGCCAGCCCGCCGGCCCGCGCACCGTCGATGCGATCGACCTCGTCCTGCGCGAGGGCGAGGCCGTCGCGCTGGTCGGCGAGTCCGGCAGCGGCAAGTCGACCATCCTGAAGGCGATCGCCGGGCTGGTGCCGCGCGCCGGTGGCACGATCGCGCTCGCGGACGCCGAGGCGCTCGCGCCGGATGTCGCGAGCCGGGCGCCTGGCCAGCTGCGCGCGGTGCAGCTCGTCTTCCAGAATCCCGACGAGAGCCTCAACCCGCGCCACGACGTCGCGACGATCCTTGCCCAGCCGCTGGGGCTCTATTTCGGCCTGTCGGGCGATGCGCTGCGCCAACGCAGCGTCGAGCTGCTCGAGCAGGTCCGGCTCGGCGCGCACTACCTCGACCGGCTTCCCGGGCAGCTTTCCGGCGGCGAGAAGCAGCGCATCGCCATCGCGCGCGCCTTCGCGGCGGGCCCGCGCGTCGTGCTCTGCGACGAGGTGACCTCGGCGCTCGACGTCTCGGTGCAGGCCGCGGTGCTCGCCCTGCTGGACGACCTGCGCCGCGTGGGCGGCACGACCTTCGTCTTCGTCTCGCACGACCTCGCGGTCGTGCGCGCCGTCGCCGACCGCGTGGCGGTGCTCTACCAGGGCCGCATCTGCGAGATCGGCCCGGTCTCCGCGGTCTATTCGTCCCCATCGCATCCCTACACCGAGGCGCTGATGGCCGCGGTGCTCGAGCCGGAGCCCGGGGCAAGGCCCCGCCTGCTGGCCGACGACGTCCAGGAGAGCGCGCCACCCGCGCGCGGCTGCCCGTTCCAGCGCCGCTGCCACAGGCGGATCGGCGAGGCCTGCATGACGCAGGCCCCGCCCGCGCGCGAAGCCGGCGACGGCCATGTCATACGCTGCCACATCCCCATCGAGGACCTGCGCGCGGCGCAGGTGGCGGACGCGCGGGCCAATGGCCGCGGCTGAGGGCGACGCCAGGGCGCCAAGCAAGCTCGAGTTCGATGGCGCGCGCGTGCTCCTGCCGGTCGCGGAGGCGGAGGCGCTCGCCTCCGGCATCCTGCGCGCCTCGGGTTTCGCCGACGCCGTCGCGCGCGAGGTGGCCGGCCATCTCGCGGACGCGGACCTGTCGGGCGTCGAGTCCCACGGCACGATGCGCGTCCTGCAATATGCCGAGCAGGCCGCGAACGGCTACCTGCGCGCCGGCGCGGCCGCGCGTCTCGTCCCCGCGGCGGAACGCGGCTGGCCCTGGGTGGATGGCGGCGGCGGGATCGGCATCCCCGCCATGCGCATCGCCGTCGACGACGCGACCGACCGCGCGCTGCGCGACGGCATCGCGGTGGCGACCGTGCGCAATGTCGGCCATACCGGGCGCATCGGCGCCTTCGCCGACCGCGCCGCCGCGCGCGGCGCGCTCGCCATCATCGTCGGCGGCGGCGGGCGCAAGGCCTGGCGCCAGGCCGCGCCCCATGGCGGGCGCAAGGCGCTGCTGCCGACCAATCCCTACAGCATCGGAATCCCGGGCGGCGCGCGCGGCCCCGTGGTGATCGACTTCGCGACCTCGATGATCGCCGGAGGGTGGCTGCATTCGGCGCGCGCGGCGGGCGCGCTGGTCCCGGCGGGATCGATCATCGACAGCGACGGCCGCCCCACGCGCGACCCCGCAGCCTATTTCGCCGGAGGCGCGATCCTGCCAAAGGGCGGGCCGATGGGCTACGGCATGGCCGTGATGGCGGAGCTGATCTGCGAGGCGATGCTCGGCCCGGCGACGACGGAGTGCAACTGGCTGGTCCTCGCGCTCGACACCGGGCGCTTCGGGCCGCAGGCGCGGATGCGCGAGATGGCCGAGGAGATGCTGGCCGAGCTGCGCGACTGCCCGCCCGCGCCGGGCTTCGCGCGCGTCGAGGTGCCCGGCGAGCGCGAGCGCGCGCTGCGCGTGGCCAACCTTCCGCGCGGCATCGCCCTGCCGGAGCGCACGCTGGCCAGCATCCGCGCCCTCGCCGCCCGCCTCGGCGCGCGATGAGCGAAACTCTCCCCAGAGCAGGAACCCATGACGGGGTTCCTGCTCTGGGGAGCTCCTACCCCAGCAGCGGGCGCACGCGGGCGGCGAGGTCGTCCATCGCCTTCTGCGGCGTCTTCATGCCAAGCACGGCCGCCTCCGCCTCCTCCTTGAAGAAGTCGGCGGCGCGCTGCGACTGGTCGAAGGCCGGCATCGGCGCGCGCGCGACGAGCAGGACCTTCTTCTCCTCCTGCGCGTAGGCGAGCTTCTGCCGCACCCGCGCGTCCTCGTAGGCCGAGGCGCGCACCGGGCCGTTGCCGTTGATCGCGGCCATGACCGTCGATTCCTTCGACGACATCGCGCGGATCAGCTCCCAGGCCTGCTCCTTGTTGCGGGCGTTCTTCGGGATCCCCATGCCCCAGAACTCGACCTTCGCCGGCGCGACGTCGTACTTGCCGAGGAGCTCGCGGCTGACCGGGATCGGGATCGTGCGGATCTTCCCGGGGAACTGCGACTTCGCGGGGTCGTTGTAGATCTGCGTGCGCCCCATCGAGGCGTAGTTGATCGCCGCGCGCCCGGTCTGCATCCAGGTCGCGACCTCCTCGGTCTGGATCGAGGCGAAGTTGCGCGGGAAGGCACCGGCCAGGAAGAGCTCGCGCAGCACCGTGAGCGCGCGGACCATCGGCGGCTCGTTCGCGGCGAACTTCATGTCCGGCGTGATGAACTCGCCGTCCCAGGCGCGCGCGAGGTCGATGACGTTGGGATAGGTGACGCCGGGCACCACGAAGCCCACGACCGGCGTGCCGTTGGCGCGGGTGTAGGTGCAGCGCTTCGCCATCTCGACGAGTTCCTCCACCGTCCTCGGCGGGCCCGAGAAGCCGCGCTCGGCGAGGATCTCCTCGTTGTAGTGCATGCCCGAGGACGCATGGCGATAGGCGATCGCGACGAGCTGGCCACCGACCTTGAACCCGGAGACGAGGCCGGGGAACACGTCGGCCGGGTCCTCGATCGGCGCCCTGGCCATCCACGGGTCGAGCGGCTCGAACAGGCCCGCCGCGCGCGGCGTGATCTGCGTGTTGAGGAGGAAGGCGACGTCGACCGAGGTCTCGCGCAGGCTGGTCTCGCGCAGCACGCGCTCCCAGAGCGGGCCGGTGTCGAAGGTGACCCACTCGACGGCGATCCGCGTGCGCTCGGTGAAGCCCTTCGTGATGTCGCCACCCTGGCTGCCGGTCGCCACCGTCTGGTGCACGCGATGGCCGAAGACGCTCAGCTTCTGCGGCGATTGCGCGGCGGCCGGCAAGCCGGCTGCGGCAAGCGCGGCGGCGGATCCGAACACCCCGACCCGGAGCGTGTCGCGTCGATTCATGTTCATGGTCGTCCCTCCCGTTTCGCTTGCCGATCCAATTTCACAGGTCGCTGGCGAGATGCGCAAGGCAGTCGCCGGGCGCCACGAGGCTGACGACGCGACGGCAGACCAGCACGCCATCCCCGGCGAAGTGCAGTTCGCGCGGCGCCCGCTCGGGCTCCTCCGGGAAGTGGATCCGCCCGGCGGGCTGCCCGCGCACGACCACGTCGCCGAGTTCGAAGGCCGGCTCGAACAGGCCGCGCACCGGCGCGTAGACATAGTGCTCGGCTCCCGCGACGCGCATCATCCGCGTCTTCGCGGCGACCGGCGGCGCGGCGTCGACCACGCCGAGATGGGCGAGGAACCGGCGCACGCCATCGTCGGCGATCGCCTGGCTCGAGGGGCGCGTCGTCCCGGCGCCGCCGATCTCGGTCGAGAAATGCAGGTGGCCCGCGGCGAGCGCCGTCGCCGACATCGAGTGGTTGGTGAGCGGGTTCTCGACGAGGATGGCGCGCGGCGCGCCGAAGGCCTCGAGCGCGGCGCGCTGGCGCGCGCGCAGGCCGGGATCGGCCGGCAGCCGTGCATAGGCGCAGGGCAGGTAGTCGAGGGACGAGCCGCCGGAATGGATGTCGATGCTCGCCTCGGCCATCGGCACCAGCACGCTGGCGACGTAGCTGGCGATCTGCTCGGTGACCGTGCCGTCGGGGTCGCCGGGGAAGACGCGGTTGAGGTTGCCGCCATCGATCGGGGAGGTGCGGCGACCCGCGGCCGCCGCCGGCAGGTTCATGCGCGGGAGGACGATGACGCGGCCGCGCAGCCGCGCGGGATCCAGCTCGCGGACGAGCTTGAGCAGCGCGATCTGGCCCTCGTATTCGTCGCCATGGTTGCCGGCGGTGAGCAGGACGGTCGGGCCCTCGCCGCCCCTGATCACGGCGATCGGGATCGGGATCCAGCCATAGGCGCTCTCATGGACGGAATGCGGCAGCCGCACATGCCCGACGCGCCTGCCCGGCGCCTCCAGGTCGATGTCGGCGCGCAACGGCGAGGTCCTGGTTGTCATCGGTGGCCTCCGAAGGCATCGGCATTCGCGAAGAGGCCCGGCGTGCCCCCGGAATGCAGGAACACGACATGCTCGCGCGCGGCGAAGCGACCGTCCCGGAGGCACGCCGCGAGCCCGGCCATCGCCTTGCCGGTATAGACCGGGTCGAGGACGAGCCCCTCGCTGCTCCCCGCGAGGTGCACGGCGGCGACCGCTTCCGGGCTCGGCTTGCCATAGGCCTCGCCGACGAAGCCATCGAGCATGTCGAAGTCTCCCGCCTCGAGCGCGGGGCCAGGCCCGAGCAGCGGCAGCGCGCGCGCGGCCGCCTCGACGACCCATGGCACGAGCCGCGCGGCGGGCTGCTGGACCGAGATG
>JBEGVV010000138.1:0-39704 GCA_041178225.1 Pseudomonadota bacterium
GAAGCACGCGGTGGTCGGGCTGACGAAGCAGCTCGCGCTCGAGTTCGGTCCCTTCGGCATTACCGTGAACAGCGTCGCGCCGGGCTTCGTGCGCTCGAACCCGTCGACCGAGCGGCAATGGGAAGCCTACGGCCCCGAAGGGCAGAAGCGCCTCGTGGAGAACATCCACCTGCGCCGCCTCGGCACGGCGGAGGACATCATGCATGCGGTGCTGTTCTTCGCCTCGGACTACGCGGCCTGGGTCTCGGGCGAGATACTGCAGGTGAATGGCGGGCGCGCCTGAGCGATCGCGCGTCGCGCACCGGGGGGAGTGAAGGCATGGCTGCGGCGAAGAGGAAGGTCGGCTACATCGGAGTCGGCCTCATGGGCCATGGCGCGGCGAGGAACATCCTCGAGAAGGGCCACGCGCTGGCGGTGCTCGGCAACCGCAACCGCGCGCCCGTCGATGACCTCGTGCGGCGCGGCGCACGCGAGGCTGCGTCGCCCGCCGAGCTCGCGCGCGACTGCGACGTCGTCTTCATGTGCCTGCCCTCGAGCGTCGAGGTCGAGCGCACGGTGCTCGGGGTCGACGGCATCCTCTCCGCCGCGCGTCCCGGCCTGGTCGTCGTCGACTCGACGACCGCCGACCCGGCCTCGACGCGCAGGCTCGGCGAGGCGCTGCGCGCGCGCGGCGCCGACCTCGTCGACGCGCCGGTGGGGCGCACGCCCAAGGAGGCGGAGGCCGGCAAGCTCTCCACCTTCGTGGGTGGCCGCCCGGAGAGCGTCGCCATCGTCCGCCCCATCATCGAGGCCTATGCCGAGGTCATCATCGACGCGGGCGAGCTCGGTGCGGGGCACACGCTCAAGCTCTGCAACAACTTCATCTCGATCGGCACCTGCGCGGTGATCTCGGAAGCGGTGGCGACGGCGGCCAAGCTTGGCGTCGACCTCGGCAAGCTCAACGAGGTCGTCTCCGCCGGCGGCGCGAACAGCGCCATGTTCCAGATGGTCATGCCCTGGGTGCTCGAGGGCGACGACAGCAGGCTGAAGGGCCCGCTGCGCATCGCGGGCAAGGACCTGCGCTTCTTCTGCCGCCTCGCGGAATCGGTGGGAATGGCTTCCTTCGTCGCGCAGGCCTGCTCGCAGGTCTACGCGCTCGCCAACGCCCAGGGCCATTCCGAGCGGTTCATGCCGACGCTGCCCGGGATCGTGGCGGAGCTGAACGGGGCGAAGATCAGGGACCTGCCGCCGGCGTGACGCCATCCGCGCCACGCAGCGCGGCCAGCGCGCGCGCGGCGATCTCGTCCGGGGTGCCGTCGATGTCGATGGCGATCGCGTCGCGCGGTTCCTCGAGCGTCGCGAACTGGCTGCCGATCAGCGAGGTCGGCATGAAGTGCCCCTTGCGCGCGGCCATGCGCTCGGTGACGAGCTCGCGCGTGCCGCGCAGCCAGACGAAGCGAACCTCCGCCGAGCCGCCCGCGAGGATGTCGCGATAGCCCTGGCGCAGCGCCGAGCAGGCCAGGACGGTCGGCCGGTCGAGGCGACGCCAGCCTTCGATCGCCAAGGCCATCGCCTCGAGCCAGGGACGCCTGTCGTCGTCGGTGAGCGGCTGGCCGGTGGACATCTTCGCGACGTTGGCCGGGGGGTGGAAGCGGTCGCCCTCGGCGAAGTCGGCGCCGAGCCCGGCGGCGACGAGCGGGCCGATGGTGCTCTTGCCGCAGCCCGCGACGCCCATCACGACCACGACCATCATGGCGCGGGCCATTCCGCGTGGAAGCTGCCCTCGCGGTCGAGGCGGCGGAAGCCGTGGCGGCCGAAGACGTCGCGCTGGGCGGCCACGAGATGCGCGCCCGAGCGCGCCTGGCGCGTCCCGTCCAGGTGGGCGAGCGCCGAGGCGAAGGCGGGCAGCGGCGTGGCGCGCGCGGTGGCCGCGGCGAGCATGCGCCGCCAGCCCGGCTCGGCGCGCGCCGCGATGGAGGCGAGGGCGGGGACGCGCAGCAGCTCGGCGCCCGGCGCGTCGCGCAGTGCCTCGGCGATGCGCTCCATGAGGCGCGAGCGGATGATGCAGCCGGCGCGCCAGGCGCGGGCGACCGCGGCGAGGTCGGTGCCCCAGCCATGCTCGCGCGCGGCCGCGGCGACCAGCGCGAAGCCCTGGGCATGGACGGAGACGGCCGCGCCGACGAGGCCGGCATGGATGTCCTCGACGGACGCGGCCTGGGCCGCGGGCGCCGGCGGCGCGGAAGCCGCGGCGGCCACGCGCTCCGCGCGCAGGGCGGAGAGGCAGCGCGCGAAGACGGCCTCCGCCAGGGACGGTGCGGGCACGCCGAGTTCGAGCGCGGCGATCGCGGCCCAGGAGCCGGTACCCTTCTGGCTCGCCGTGTCGGCGATCGCGTCGAGCAGCGGCGATCCATCGGCGTCGCGCGCGGCGAGCGCGCGCAGCGCGCAGTCCAGCAGGAAGGATCCGGCCTCGCCATCGGCCCATGGCTTCATCGTCGCGGCGATGCGCGGGACGTCCATCGCGTGGTGGTCGCGCAGCAGGACGAAGGCTTCCGCGATCATCTGCATCACGGCGTACTCGATGCCGTTATGCACCATCTTCACGAAATGGCCGGCGCCGCCGGGGCCGCAGGCGACCAGGCATGGCTCGTCGCCATGCCGCGCGGCGACCGCGCGGAAGAGCGGCGCGAGGCGGTCGACCGCTGCCGCGGCACCGCCGGCCATGATCGCGGGCCCCCTCAGCGCGCCCTCGGCGCCGCCCGAGACGCCGAAGCCAAGGAAGTCGACGCCGCTGGCCGCGGCGGTGGCCGTGCGACGCGCGGTGTCGCGCCAGAAGGAATTGCCGCCATCGATGACGGCGTCGCCGGGCTCGAGCACGCCTAGCAGCTCGGCGAGCGCCGCATCGACGGCGTCGCCCGCGGGCACGAGCAGGAAGACCGCGCGCGGCCGGGGCAGGGCCGCCGCGAGCGCGGCAAGGGACGCCGTCGGCGTGGCGCTGGCGCCGAGCTCCGCGGCGAGCGTCGTCGCCCGCGCGGGATCAGCGTCGAGCAGGGCGAGGCGCGCGCCGTTGCGCGCCAGGTTGCGCGCGAAATTGGCACCCATCGTCCCGAGGCCGACGAGCCCGAGTGCGGTTGTCGCCATGCCAGCCGCCGGTTTCGCGGTCATTCCGGCTCGACGACGCCGACCTGCGTCGCGATGCGGCCGTAGTGCTCGATGCGCCGGTGCTTGGCGAAGGCGAAGGTCGTCTCCTTGCCGTAGGTGCAGAGCGACAGGTCGCAGTCGTAGGTCACGAGCTCGTCGTCGACGCCGCGCGCCAGCGCGACGATCTCGCCGGTCGGCGCGACGATGCAGGTGCCGCCGATCAGCGAGCAGCCCTCCTCGATGCCCGCCTTCGCGGTCGCGACGACCCAGGTCGAGTTCTGGTAGGCGCCGGCCTGCAGCACGAGGTGGTTGTGGAACTGGCGCAGGTGCTCGGGCTCCGGCGCGGAATGCGCGGCGGCCCATGAATTGAAGGCCGGCGTGTTGTAGCCGAGCATCACGACCTCGGCGCCCTGCAGTCCCATGACGCGGAAGGTCTCCGGCCAGCGCCGGTCGTTGCAGATGCACATCCCCATGAGCCCGCCCATGGTGCGCCAGACCGGCCAGCCGAGGTCGCCGGGCTCGAAGTAGCGCTTCTCGAGGTGCTGGAAGAGCCGCTCGCCCTCGAACTCCTTGTGCCCGGGCAGGTGGATCTTCCGGTACTTGCCGACGATCCGTCCCTCCTGGTCGACCAGGATCGAGGTGTTGTAGCGACGCTTGCGTCCATCCTCGACCGCGAGCTCCGCGTAGCCGAGGTAGAAGCCGATGCCCCATTCGCGTGCCGCGTCGAAGAGCGGCTGGACGCCCGGGTTCGGCATCGCGGTCTCGTAGAAGGAATCGAGCTCGCGCTCGTCCTCGATCAGCCAGCGCGGGAAGAACGTGGTGAGCGCGAGCTCGGGGAACACGACCAGCTTGCAGCCCTTGGCGTGCGCCTGGCGCAGCAGCGCCAGCATCCGGTCGACGCAGGACTTGCGGCTCTCGTCGCGCGCGATCGGCCCGAGTTGCGCGGCGCCGATGGTGACGACGCGCGGCGCCAGCTTCCTGGATGCCATGGATCTCACCCGAGTATGGATTGGACTTCGACGTTGAACGGCCAGCGGCCGCGCGGGCGCGCCGGGTCGGGCTTGTCGCAGCGCAGGAACTCGCCCCGGCCGAGGCGGCCGACGGGCTTGCCGTCCCTCGACACGACCTCGCCGCGCGACAGCACGACGACGGGCCAGCCGCGCATCTTCATGCCCTCGTAGGGCGTGTAGTCCATGGCGTCGTGCAGCTCGGACTGCGTGATCGTGCGCTCGGTCGTGCTGTCCCAGATGCAGATGTCGGCGTCGGATCCGACCGCGATCGTGCCCTTGCGCGGGTACAGCCCGTACATCTTCGCGTGGTTCGTCGAGGTCAGCGCGACGAACTGGTTGATCGAGATGATGTCGTTGAGCACGCCCGCTGAGAACAGCGAGGCGAGGCGGATCTCGAGGCCCGGGATGCCGTTGGGCACCTTCTTGAAGCCGCCAGCCGCCATGCCGGCCTTCTTCCCGTCCGGGCCCTCGAAGCGGTAGGGCGCGTGGTCGGAGGAGAAGACCTCGAACACGCCGCCGCGCAGGCCCTGCCAGACGAATTCCTGGTTCGCCTTGTCGCGCGGCGGCGGCGAGCACATGCATTTCGCGCCCTCGTCGCCGGGCGCGTCCATCATGTCCGCCGTCAGGAAGAGGTATTGCGGGCAGGTCTCGCCGTAGATCTTGAGCCCGCGCGCCTGCGCGGCGCGGATCTGGTCGATCGCCTCCTTGGCGGAGACATGGACGAAGAGCACCGGCACGTCGAGCAGCTCGGCGAGCGCGATGACGCGGTTGGTCGCCTCGCTCTCCGCGATCGGGTGGTGCGCGATGGCGTGCGAGGAGGGCTGGCGGCGGCCGGCCTGCACGAGCTTCTCCGACAGCCATGCGATGATGTCGTGGTTCTCGGCATGGACCATCATCATCGCGCCCTCGCGGCGGGCGAGCGCCATGACGTCGAGGACCTGGCGATCGCTCAGCTTGAGCGCGTCGTAGGTCGTGTAGATCTTGAACGAGGTGTAGCCGTCGCGGATCAGCGCGGGCAGCTCCTGGCCGAGCACCTGCTCGGTCGGGTCGGAGACGATGAGGTGGAACGCGTAGTCGACCAGCGACCGGCCGTCGGCGCGCGCATGGTATTCCTGCACGACCTGCCGCAGCGAGTTGCCGCGATGCTGCGCGGCGAAGGGGATGATCGTGGTCGTCCCGCCGCACGCGGCGGAGGTGGAGCCGGTCGCGAAGTCGTCCGCCGTCATGACGCCGCTCGAGGAGAGCTGCGCGATGTGGCAGTGGCTGTCGATGCCGCCCGGCAGGACCCATCGGCCGGCGGCGTCGATCTCCTGCGCGCCACCCCCGAGCCCGGTGCCGAGTGCCACGATCCTTCCGCCGCGCACGCCGATGTCGGCGTCGAAGGTCTCGCTCGCCGTGGCGATCCTTCCGCCGCGGATCACGAGGTCGAATTCTGGCATGGATGCTCTCCCCGGAACGCGCCCGAAACCGCTGGCCTGCCGGCGCGGGGGGGCGCTAGATAAGAGACCGAAGGCCCATTCAATTCAAGGATCCCGGTCATGACCCGTCTCCTCGACGAAAGCGCCAAGGGCGTCTACATCATCGCCGCGACGCCCTTCGCGGACAATGGCGCGCTCGACCTCGAGTCGACCGACCGCATGACCGACTACTACCTGCGCGTCGGCTGCGACGGCATGACGATCCTCGGCGTGATGGGCGAGGCGCCGAAGCTCTCGCCGGAGGAATCCGCGCAGTTCGCCGAGCGCGTCCTGCGCCGCGTCGCCGGTCGCATCCCCGTGATCGTAGGCGTCAGCGCGCCGGGCATGACGGTGATGAAGTCGCTCACCGACAAGGTGATGCAGATGGGCGCGGCGGGCGTGATGGTCGCGCCGAATGCCGGGCTCAAGACCGACGAGGCGATCGAGGCCTACTACGCGGCGGTCGTCAGGTCGCTCGGCGCAAGCGTGCCCATCGTCCTCCAGGACTATCCCGCGCTCACCGGCGTCAACATGTCGATCGGCTGCGTCAACCGCCTGCTCAAGGCGCACGAGAGCATCAAGGTCCTCAAGCACGAGGACATCCCCGGCCATCGCAAGCTCACCAAGGTGCGCGCGGCCGAGGCCTCCGGCGAGCGCAAGCGCAGGGTTTCGATCCTGGTGGGCAACACCGCGCTCTACCTGCCGCAGGAGCTTCGCCGCGGCGCCGATGGCGCCAACACGGGCTTCGCCTATCCGGAGATGCTGGTCGAGGTCTGCCGCAAGTTCTTCGCCGGGGACGCCGAGGGCGCGGAGGACCTCTACGACCTCTACCTGCCGGTGGTGCGCCACGAGCAGCAGCCGGGCATCGGCCTCGCGATCCGCAAGGAGATCCTCCGCCGCCGCGGCGTGATCTCCTCGGCGCATGTCCGCGCCCCGGGCGCCATGATGGACGCCGACGACCACAAGGAACTCGATGGCCTGGTCGCGCGCCTCGAGCGCCGGCTGGCCGAGCGCGGCATCGCGACGAAGGCCGCGGAGTAGGGTCCTGGGGCCCCCGGGAGCGTCCGCGCCGGGGTTCTGCCGCGACTGCTTCGCGCGCGAGCCCCTTGGCTCGGCGCGGGGCTGCGCGTCCTGCGGCTCGACGCGGGTGCTGCGGCACCCCGAGCTCGAGGCGCTGGCGCTCGCGCATGTCGACTGCGACGCCTTCTATGCCTCCGTCGAGAAGCGCGACGATCCCTCGCTCGCCGACAGGCCGCTGATCGTCGGCGGCGGGGCGCGCGGCGTCGTCACCACGGCCTGCTACATCGCGCGGCGCTCGGGCGTGCGCTCGGCGATGCCGATGTTCAAGGCGCTCGCGCTCTGCCCGCAGGCGACCGTGATCCGCCCCGACATGGCGAAGTACGGCGTGGTCAGCCGGCAGGTGCGCGAGGTCTTCCTGGATGCCACGCCCGTCGTCGAGCCGGTGTCGCTCGACGAGGCCTATCTCGACCTCTCCGGCACGGAGCGGCTGCATGGCGAGCCGCCGGCGATCGTCCTCGCCCGGCTGGCCCGGCGCATCGAGAGCGAGATCGGCATCACCGTGTCCATCGGCCTCAGCCACAACAAGCTGCTGGCCAAGCTGGCCTCCGAGCTCGACAAGCCGCGGGGCTTCGGCGTCGTTGGCCGCGCCGAGACGGCCGCGTTCCTCGCGGGCAAGCCGGCGCGGGCCCTTCCTGGCGTCGGGCCCAAGGCGACGGCGCGGCTCGCGGCCGACGGCATCGAGCAGGTCGCGCAGCTGCAGGTGCTCGGCGAGGCCGGGCTGCGCGCGCGCTATGGCGCCTGGGGCCAGCGCCTCGCGGACCTGGCCTTCGGGCGCGACGCGCGCGCGGTCGAGCCGGAGCGCGACGCGCGCGGCATCTCCTGCGAGACGACCTTCGACCGCGACATCGCCGACGCCGCCGCGCTGGAGGCGGAGCTCTGGCCGCTCTGCGAGAAGCTCTCCCGCCGCCTCAAGGCCGCGGGGCAGGCGGCGGCGACCGTCGTGCTCAAGCTCAAGACCGACCGCTTCCGGCTTCTCACGCGGCGCCGCGCGCCGCCGCGCCCGACCCAGCTCGCCGAGGAACTCTACGCCGCCGGGCGCGCGCTGCTGGCGCCGGAGGCGCGTGGCCAGCGCTACCGGCTGATCGGGATCGGCGCGGGCGAACTGGTGGACGCCGCCGAGGCGACGCGCGCGCCCGACCTCTTCGACCTCGCCGTGCGGGGCCCCGCGCCCGACGAGAAGCTCGAGCGCGCCATCGACGCGGTACGCGCGCGCTTCGGCGATGGCGCGATCGCCAAGGGCAGGGGGCTGGCGCGCGCCGGCAGGAGCCGGGGAGGGCGCTAGCCCGTGCCGCTCCCGGCGCCGAAAACAGGCGCGGCCGGGCGACCATTCCAGTATTTTCGGGCGCGACGGAGGAACCCATGGCGCTCATCACCTACCTCACCCGCATCCAGTTCGACTTCGGCGCGGTCCGGCTGCTGCCCGACGAGATGAAGCTCGCGGGGATCTCCCGCCCGATGCTCGTGACCGACAAGGGCGTCGTCGCCGCGGGCATCGCCCAGCGCGTCGCGGACGCCATGTCGCCCAAGCCGCTCGCGGTGTTCGATGGCACGCCGTCCAACCCGACCGAGGCGGCGACGAAGCTTGCGCTCGAGGCCTACCGGGAGCATGGCTGCGACGGCCTCGTCGCGGTCGGTGGCGGCTCGTCGATGGATCTCGCCAAGGCCGTCGCGCTGCTGGCGACGCATCCCGGCGCGCTGGCGCAGTACATGGCGATCGAGGGTGGCGTCGCGCGCATCACGCCGAAGGTCGCGCCCGTGATCGCGGTACCGACCACCTCCGGCACGGGCAGCGAGGTCGGGCGCGGCGCCGTCGTGATCCTCGAGGACGGGCGCAAGCTCGCGCTGATCAGCCCGCACCTCATCCCGCGCCTCGCGCTCTGCGACCCCGAGCTCACGCTGGGCCTGCCGCCCGGCCTGACGGCGGCCACGGGGATGGACGCGCTCGCGCATTGCGTCGAGACTTTCCTCGCGCCGGCAAGCAACCCGCCCGCGGAGGCGATCGCGCTCGACGGCGCCATGCGCTGCGCGGGCCATCTCGAGCGTGCCGTCCAGGACGGCAGCGACCGCGAGGCGCGCTGGAACATGATGATGGCCTCGATGGAGGGCGCGATGGCCTTCCAGAAGGGGCTTGGCGCCGTCCACGCGCTCTCGCACCCGCTCGGCGCGATCCAGCCGCTCAACATGCACCACGGCACGCTCAACGCGGTCGTGATGCCGGCGGTGCTGCGCTTCAACGCCGGCGTGAACGGCATCGGCTGGAAATACGATCGCCTGCGCCAGGCCATGGGGCTGCCCGCGGGCACGGAGCTCGACAGGCACGTCGCCGCGCTCAACGCGCGCATCGGCATCCCGGGCGGCCTGCGCGCGATGGGCGTCACCGAGGCGATGTTCGCGCAGGTCGTGCCGCACGCGCTCAAGGACCACACCGCCGCGACCAACCCGCGCCCGCTGACGGCGGAGGGCGTCGAGGCCCTGCTGCGCGAGGCCATGTGAGCCAGCGCAAGCTCCGCTCGCGCGTCGCGATCGAGGGCATCGACCGCACGCCGCACCGCGCCTTCCTGCGCGCGATGGGGCTCGACGACGACGACATCGCGCGACCGATGGTGGGGGTCGTCTCCACCCATGGCGAGACCACGCCCTGCTCCCTGACCCTCGGGCCGCAGGCCGCGGAGGCGAAGTCCGGCGTGCGCGAGGGCGGCGGCACGCCGCGCGAGTTCACGACGATCTCCGTCTCCGATGGCGTGTCGATGAACCATCTCGGCATGCGCTTCAGCCTGGTGAGCCGCGAGCTGATCGCGGATTCTATCGAGGCGGTGATGCGCGGCCATGCCTATGACGCGCTGGTCGGCTTCGCGGGCTGCGACAAGACGCTGCCAGGCGTGATGATGGCGATGGTCCGCTGCAACGCGCCCTCGGTCTTCGTCTATGGCGGCAGCGCGCTGCCCGGGCGCTGGCGGGGCAGGGACGTGACCGCGCTCGATTCCTACGAGGGCGTCGGCGCGGTGATGACCGGCAGGATGACCCGCGAGGAACTCGACGAGCTCGAGCGCGCCTGCCTGCCCACGATCGGCTCCTGCGCCGGACAGTTCACGGCGAACACCATGGCCATGGTCTCCGAGGCCATCGGCATCGCGCCCTCCGGCTCGGCCATGCTGCCTGCCGTCGACGCGCAGCGCCCGGCGCTGGCGCGCGCCGCTGGCCGCGCCGTCATGCGCCTGCTGCGCGACGGCGGGCCGCTGCCGCGCGACCTGGTCACGCGCCGCAGCCTGGAGAACGCCTGCGCGGTCGTCGCCGCGACCGGTGGCTCGACCAATGCCGGCCTGCATATCCCGGCAATCGCGCACGAGGCGGGGATACGCTTCACGCTGGACGACGTCGCCGAGGTCTTCCGGCGCACGCCGCTGCTCGCGGACCTCAAGCCCGGCGGGCGCTTCGTCGCGCGCGACGTCCACGCGATCGGCGGCGTCGCGGTCGTGCTGCGCGCGCTGCTGGAGGCGGGCGCCCTGCACGAGGAATGCCCGACGATCGACGGGCGCAGCATCGGGGCGATCGCGCGCGGCGCCGCGGCGCCCGATGGCGAGGTCGTCCGCCCCGCTGGCGCGCCGATCTCGCCCACGGGCGGCGTCGTCGTGCTCAAGGGCAACCTCTGCCCGGATGGCGCGCTGCTGAAGGTGGCGGGGCTCGGGAGCCTTGTCTTCGAGGGGCCTGCGCGCGTGTTCGAGGGCGAGGAGGAGGCGGTCGCGGTCGTGCGCGCGCGCGGCTACGCGCCGGGCTCCGTCCTGGTGGTGCGCAACGAGGGCCCGAAGGGCGGGCCCGGGATGCGCGAGATGCTGGGCCTCACGGCGCTGATCTACGGCCAGGGCATGGGCGAGAAGGTCGCGCTGCTCACCGATGGACGCTTCTCCGGCGCGACGCGCGGCATGTGCATCGGCTATGCCGGGCCGGAGGCGGCCGCGGGCGGGCCGATCGCGCTGTTGCGCGATGGCGACGTCGTGCGCATCGATGCCGGCGCCGGCACCATCGACATGCGGGTCGACGACGCCGAACTGGCGGCGCGCCGCGCGGCCTGGCGCCACCGGCCGCGCGAGCGCCTCGCGGGCCTGCTGGAGAAATACGCGGCCGGCGTCGGCCCCGCGCATCTTGGCGCCGTCACCCATTCCGGCGCCGTCGACTGGCCCTTCGAGGACCCGCCCGAGGCTTGAACCGGGCGAGGTTCTCCGGCTTCCATAGCCGCTGGTCCCGAGAAGATACCCCCACAGCACGAGGAGACGACGAGATGAAGACCTTCCTGCGCCTCGCCATCGCCGGCGCCGCGCTCGCATGGGCCGGCGTCGCCGCCGCCCAGACGCCGACCACGCTGCGCGTCGGCAACTGGCTGCCGGGCCACCACCTGATCCCGAAGGGCATCATCGAGCCCTGGGCGCGCGCCATCGAGCGCGAGTCCAACGGCACCCTCAAGCTCGAGATCATGCCGTCGGCAATCGGCCGCCCGCCCGAGTACTTCGACTTCGTCGTGAACGGCGTCGTCGACATCGGCTACGGCGTCTCGGGCCACAACCCCGGCCGCTTCACGATGACCCAGGTCATGGACCTGCCCTTCATGGCCCCGGACCCGTGGTCGGGCGCGGCCGCCGCGTGGACGACCTACGAGCGCTACGGCGCGCGCTACAACGAGCATCGTGGCGCGAAGGTGCTCGGGCTCTGGGTCCATTCCGAGCCGTTCATCTTCATGCGCGCCGCGCCGTTCACCACGCTCGAGGAGTTCAAGGGCAAGAAGATCCGCGTCGGCGGCAACGTCACGGGCCGGATCATGCAGGCGCTGGGCGGCGTGCCGGTGCAGCTGCCTCCGACCGAGGCGCAGCAGGCGATGGCCTCGGGCGTTGCCGACGGCATCACCTTCCCGACGGAGTCGATCGACTTCTTCCGCATCACCCCGGTGATCAAGGGCGCCACCCGCATCCCGGGCGGCCTCTACACCGACACGTTCTGGCTGGCGATCAACGAGGCGAAGTGGGCCGCGCTGAGCGCCGAGCAGAAGCGCGCCTTCGAGAAGCATTCCGGCCTCGCGGTGGCGCTGCTCTCGGGCTGGGCATGGACGAACGGCGACAATGTCGGCCGCGCCGCGCTCGACAGGAACGGCGTGCAGTTCGTGCAGCTCGCCGACGCCGACGTCGCCAAGGCCAGGGAGGCGCTCAAGGTCCTCGAGGAGGAGTGGCTCGCCGAGGCGCGCAAGCGCAACCTGCCCGGCGACGAGATCATCGCCTATGCCCGCGCGATGGCGCACCAGTACCGCGCGGCCAAGCCCGTGAACGTGCCGTGAGGCCCGGCGCGTGAGCGAGGACAAGGTCCCCCCGGTCGCCCTCGGGCGGCCGGGGCGGGTGCTGGAGGTCGTCGGCGCCGCCATGATCCTCGCGATGATGGTGGTGACGGCGATCGACGTCGCCGGCCGCTACTTCCTCGGCAAGCCCATCGGCGGCGCCTTCGAGGTCACCGAGATCCTGATGGGCCTCGTGATCTTCGCCGGCATGCCGCTCGCGACGGCGCGGCGCGAGCACATCGCGATCGACCTCTTCGACACCGCGCTGTCCCGGCGCACGCGCTGCTGGCAGGCGGCGGTCGGCGACCTCGTCTGCGCCTTCGTCTCCGCGATCCTCGCCTGGCGCATCTGGGCGCGGTCGCAGCAGCTGCTGATGGTCGGCGAGACGACGATGCAGCTCGGCATCCCCCGTGGCCTCGTCGCCGCGGCCATGGCGCTGCTCATGGCGACGGCGGCGATCGTCTTCCTCTGCGCCAGCGTCGTGGCGCTGCGCGGCGCGATCGCCGGCGGGCGCGCATGAGCCCCTGGGAGACCGCGTTCTGCGCCTTCGGCGCCCTGGTCGGGCTGCTCTTCACGGGCGTCCCGGTCGGCTTCGCCATGATGATCGTCGGCGTGGGTGGCCTCGCGCTCGTCATCGGCGTCATGCCGGCGCTCGGCATGCTCGCGCAGCTCTCGGTGTCGAACACGATGAGCTACGAGCTCTCGGTCGTGCCGATGTTCATCCTGATGGGCAGCTTCATCGCCCGGTCGGGAATCGCGGCCGACCTGTACGCCGCCTGCAACGCCTTCGTCGGCCATCGGCGCGGCGGGCTCGCGATGGCGACGGTGCTGGCCTGCGGCGGCTTCGCCGCGGTCTGCGGCTCGGCCATCGCCACGGCCGCGACCTTCTCGAAGGTCTCCTACCCGTCGATGCTGCGCTATGGCTACCATCGCGGCCTGGCCAGCGCGTCCATCTGCGCCGGCGGCACGCTGGGGATCCTGATCCCGCCCTCGGTGATCATGGTGATCTACGGGATCATGACCAGCACGGACATCGCGCGGCTGTTCATGGCCGGCGTTCTTCCCGGCCTGCTCGCCGTGGCGCTCTACGCCATCGCGATCCGGCTGATCGTCTGGCGCATGCCGGAGGCCGGGCCCGCGGGCGAGCGCGTGCCCTGGGGCGCGCGCCTGCGGCTGCTCGGCAGGGTAGGGCCGGTGGTCGCGCTCTTCGCGCTCATCATGGGCGGGCTCTACATGGGCGCCTTCACGGCGACCGAGGCCTCCGGCGTCGGCGCATTCGGCGCCTTCGTCTTCTCGGCGCTGCGCGGCACGATGGGATGGCGCGACTTCCTCGACTGCGCGGCGGAGACCGCCCGCCTCACGGCGACGCTGTTCCTGATCCTCATCGGGGCGCTGGTGTTCTCCAACCTGATGGGCTTCATCCGGTTCCCGGCGGCGCTGCAGCAATTCGTCGCCGGGCTGGGCGTCTCTCCCGGCCTCGTGATCGCCGCGATCTGCGCCCTCTATGTCCTGCTCGGCACGTTCTTCGAGGAACTCTCGATGATCCTGCTGACGATCCCGATCTTCTTCCCGATCGTGACGTCGCTCGGCTTCGACCCGGTCTGGTTCGGGATCGTCATCGTCATGGTCGTCGAGCTCGGCCTGATCACCCCGCCGGTCGGCATGAACCTGTTCGTCGTGCAGTCGACCCTGTCGATACCGGCGCCGCTGCTGTTCCGCTGGATCGCGCCCTTCGTGGCGGCCGATGTCCTGCGGCTGGCGCTGATCGTGCTGTTCCCCGGGATCGCGCTGCTGCTGCCGCGGATGATGTGACCTAGGCGCCCGCGGCGCGCCCGCGCATGTGGCCGAGCACGAAGGCCGGCAGCGCGAAGGACGCCGCGTGCACCTGCGGCGTGTAGTAGCGCGTCCTGCGCAGGCCGCTCGCCTCCATGCGCCGCGCGATCGTCGCCACGGGGACCTGGCGCAGGCGCGGGTTGTCCGAGGCCCAGCCCAGCGTCATGAAGCCACCGTAGTAGGACGGGACGGCGGCGACGTAGAAGCCGACGTCGCTGAAGGCGCGGCGGCGGCGCTTCATCGTCATCGCGATCTCGCCGGGCTGCATGAAGGGGACGCCGTTCTGGTTCACGAGGATGCCGCCCGGTGCCAGGACGCGGTGGCAGGCGCGGTAGAAGGCCTCGGTGAAGAGGACCTCGCCCGGCCCGAAGGGGTCGGTGGAATCGACGATCACGACGTCGAAGCGCTGGTCGGTCTCCGCGACGAAGCGCGCGCCGTCGGCGATGACGAGGTCGGTGCGCCGGTCGCGGAAGGCCTTGCCCGGGATGCTCGGCATGTGCTCGAGGCACATGTCGACCACGGCGCGGTCGATCTCGACCATCGTCACGCGCTCCACGCCGCGATGGCGCAGCGCCTCGCGCAGGATGCCGCCGTCGCCGCCGCCGATGATCAGCACCCGCCGCGCGCGGCCATGCGCGAGGATGGGCACGTGCGTCATCATCTCGTGGTAGACGAACTCGTCGCGCTCGGTGACCTGGATGACGTTGTCGAGCGCCAGGACCCGGCCATAGGTCGGCGTCTCGAAGATCACCAGGTCCTGGTGCTCGGTGCGCTCGCGGAACAGGACCTTCGTGATCTCGAAGCTCTGCCGCACGTGTGGGAAGAGGCGCTCCTGGAACCAGTCGCCAGGCTTGTAGTCCGGCTTGCCGCGGCCGGCCGCAGCCGGCCCGCCGCTCACGCCAGCACTCCGCGCTTCTGCTCGGAGACCTGCACGGTCGCGGGCTCGAAGGCCGCGCGCAGCACCGGGATCGCCTTGTAGGGGTCGGCCGCGCCGCACATGAACAGGTCGAGCGCCGCGTAGCCGCGCTCGGGCCAGGTGTGGATGGAGATGTGGCTCTCCGCCAGCACGGCCACGCCGGACAGCCCGGCGCCGGGGCCGAAATGATGGAGGTGGATGTGCAGGAGCGTCGCGCCGGACACCTCGACGCATTCGCGCAGCGCGCGATCGGTCAGGTCGAGGTCGCCGAGGTTGCTCGCGCCCCAGAGCTCGACGAGCAGGTGCACGCCCGCGAACTTGATGCCGTTGCGCTCGATGAAATGGTCCTTCTGGACCACGTCGCCGGGCTTCTGGTCGCCGCTGGTCGCGCCCGGCGCGAGGCCCTGCGCGGGAGACGCGTGCGGCGCACCGAAAGCGGTGTCCTGCTGGTGGCCGATGGCCTTGACGCCCTCGCCGCGACGAACACCCGGGACCAAGCCCAGCTTCGTGACCTTGCCCATCTCCGGCCAATCACCTCTCTGGAGTCGCCACGCCGGGCGACGAATTTTGGGAGGGGTCTTTTGGGACCAACCCCCCCTCGATGCAAGCGGAAATTGGGCCGCGCGGGAGATTGCGGTGGATGGCCCGCGGATCAGATCTCGTCGTCTCCCAGCGCCTCGACGAGCGCGCCGCCCTCGATCGCCGCGTGGACGAGCGACGGGGCCTGGCTCAGCCAGTGGTCGGCGTAGAACCGCGCGCTCGCGAGCCGCGCGCGCAGGAAGGCGGCATCGGCAGGACCCGCCGCGAGGCCCGCGAGCGCGGCGCGCGCTCCGCGCGCCAGCACATGGCCGCCCGCGACGAGGCCGAAGAGCCGGAGATAGGGGGAGGCACCCGCCGCGGCGCGGCGCGGCGACGCGGCCTGCAGCGCGACCATCGCCCTCGTCGCCGCGTCGAGCGCGTCGAGGCCGGCGCGCAGCCGCGCGACGATCGCCGCGGCGTCGTCGCCGGCATGCGCGGCGAGCGCGTCCGCGTCCGCGCGCGCCTCGTCGAGGAAGGACGCGGCCGCGGCGCCTGCGTCGCGCCCGAGCTTGCGGAAGACGAGGTCGTTGGCCTGGATGCCGTTTGTGCCCTCGTAGATCGGAAGGATGCGCGCGTCGCGGTAGTGCTGCGCGGCGCCGGTCTCCTCCACGAAGCCCATGCCGCCATGGACCTGCACGCCCATCGAGGCGATCTCGACGCCGAGGTCGGTGGCCCACGCCTTGACCACCGGGATCAGCAGGTCGACGCGCGCCTGGTGCGCGGCGCGCGCGGCCTCGTCCGGGTGGCGGCGCGAGAGGTCGAGCTCGGTCGCGGCAAGGTAGGCGAGGCCGCGCGCCGCCTCGATGCCCGTGCGCATCGTCATCAGCATGCGGCGCACGTCGGGATGGCGGACGATGGGCACGGGCCCTGGATCGCGCGACCCGAGCTCGCGGCTCTGCACGCGCGACAGCGCGTATGCCCTGGCCTGCTGGAAGGCGCGCTCGGCGATCGCGACGCCCTGCAGGCCGACCGCGAGCCGCGCGTTGTTCATCATCGTGAACATGTACTCGAGGCCGCGGTTCTCCTCGCCGACCAGCTCGCCGATCGCGCCGCCGTCGTCGCCATAGGCCATGACGCAGGTAGGCGAGGCGTGGATGCCGAGCTTGTTCTCCAGGCTCACCACGCGCAGGTCGTTGCGCGCGCCGGGCTGCCCGTCCTCGCCGACGAGGAACTTCGGCACGATGAAGAGCGAGATGCCGCGCGATCCCGCCGGCGCGCCAGGCGTGCGCGCGAGGACCATGTGGATGACGTTCTCGGTCAGGTCATGGTCGCCATAGGTGATGTAGATCTTCTGCCCGACGATCCGCCAGCGATCGCCGTCGGGCGTCGCGCGCGTGCGCAGCGCGCCCACGTCCGAGCCGGCCTGCGGCTCGGTGAGGTTCATCGTGCCGGTCCAGCTGCCCTCGACCATGCGCGGCAGGTACTTCGCCTTCTGCGCCTCGCTGCCATGGGCCTGCAGCAGGTCCGTCGCGCCCGCCGTCAGCAGCGGGCAGAGCGCGAAGGCGAGGCTCGCCGATTCCCACATCTCGTGGACGGCGGTGGCGACCGCCCAGGGCATGCCCTGGCCGCCGTGCTCGGGCGCGAAGGGCAGGGCGTTCCAGCCGCCCTCGACGAAGGCGCCGTAGGCCTGGCGCCACCCTGGCGGCGTGCGCACCACGCCGTTGTCGAGGCGCGAGCCCGCCCTGTCCCCGGAGTGGTTGAGCGGCGCGATGGCGTCGCGCGCGAGGCGGGCGGCCTCGCCGAGCACCTGGTCGAGCGTCGCGTGGTCGAGATGGCCGTCGGCGTCCAGCGCCCGAAGCCGCCCGAGCCCCGCCATCTCCTCGAGGGCGAAGCGCATTTCGGCGAGTGGCGGCGCGTAGGTCATCAGACGATCTTCCCGGGATTGAGCAGGTTGCGCGGGTCGAGCGTCGCCTTGAGCGCGCGCATCATCCGCAGCGCCACGGGCGACTTGTAGTGGTGCAGTTCGTCGCGGCGCAGGCGGCCGATGCCATGCTCGGCGGAGATCGAGCCGCCCATGTCGACGACGATGTCGTGCACGACGCGGTTCATGCGCGCCATCTCGCCCTGGAACGCCGCCTTGTCGCCGTCGCGCGGCGGCAGCAGGTTGAAGTGGATGTTGCCGTCGCCTGCATGTCCGAAGGCGATGATGCGCGCGCCCGGAAGCGCCTCGCGGCAGGCCGGGATGGCGCGCGCGAGGAACTCGGGCACGCGGCTCACCGTGACCGCGACGTCGTGGCGGATCGGCACGCCCTCGTGCTTCTGCGCGTCGGCCATGTCCTCGCGGATCTTCCAGAAGGCCTGGCGCTGCGCCCCGCTCGCGGCGAGGGCCGCGTCGAGCACCAGCCCGTCCTCCATCGCGCGGCCAAGCACCTGCTCGACGGCGTCGCGCAGCCCGTCGCTGCCCTCGGCCCCGAAGGCCTCGGTCAGGACGTACCAGTCGTGGCGCTGGGCCAGCGGGTCGGAATTGCCGGGGATGTTCCGGAACACGAGGTCGAGGATTCCGCGGTCGATCAGCTCGAAGGCGGTCACGACGTCGCCGGTGCCCGCGCGCATGCGCGACAGCAGCTCGATCGCCGCCGCGGGATCGCGCACGGCGACGAAGGCCGTCTCGATCGCGCGCGGCTTCGGGAAGAGCTTGAGCACCGCGGCGGTGATGATGCCGAGCGTCCCCTCGGAGCCCACGAAGAGCTGCTTGAGGTCGTAGCCCGTGTTGTCCTTGCGCAGCCCGGCGAGGCCATCCCAGACCTCGCCGTCGGGCAGCACCACCTCGAGGCCGAGCACGAGGTCGCGCGCCATGCCGAAGCGCAGGACCTGGATGCCGCCGGCGTTGGTGGAGAGGTTGCCGCCGATCTGGCAGCTGCCCTCGGCGCCGAGGCTCAGCGGGAAGAAGCGGTCGGCGGCGTCGGCCGCCTTCTGGATGTTCTGCAGGATGCAGCCCGCCTCGACCGTGATCGTGAAGTCGAGCGCGTCGAGGCTGCGCACGGCGTTCATGCGCTCGAGCGACAGCAGGATGCAGCGCGCGTCCTCGGGCCGCGGCACCGAGCCGCCGACGAGGCCCGTGTTGCCGCCCTGCGGCACCACGGCGATGCCGGCCTCCGAGCAGATCCGCATGCAGGCGGAGACCTCGGCGGTCGATGCCGGGCGCGCCACGAGCAGCGCCGGGCCGCGATAGAGGCCGCGCCAGTCGACGAGGTAGCGCGCCATCGCCTCGGCGCCCTCGAGGAAGCCCCTGGGGCCAAGCGCGGCCTTGAGGCGGGAGATCGCGTCCTGGTCGTCCATGGCAGGGCTTTCCCGTCGGGAGTTTGCTTCGACGCCGATGTTAACGGGGTGCCGCGGCGCGTACGAGGCGATCGTTGATCGCGAGGCCGAGTCCCGTCCGCGGGACCGGGGCGACGGCGATGCGGTCCGTGCCGCGCCGGTCGAGCTCGCGCAGCATCGCGAAGAGGTTCGCGGCCGCCTCGGCGAGGTCGCGGCGCGGGCTGAGGTCGAGCCAGCGCCCCGCGAAGCCGGCAGGCGGCGGATTGCCGAAGGCGAGGAAGGCCTCGCCCGCGCGCGGCGCGCGCGCGCCGAGGCGCAGGGCCGCGCGTGGCGCGTAGTGGCTCTCCACCTGGCCGGGGGAGAGCCTCGCCGCGGTGCCGGAGACGGGGCGCGCGCGCTTCAGGCGCCGGCCGAGGACGGCCTCGATCGCGGCCTTCGGAAGCCCGCCCGGGCGCAGCAGGGCGGGCGCGCCGCCGCTCAGGTCGACGACCGTGGACTCCACGCCGACGCCGCAGGGACCGCCATCGAGGATCAGCGCGACGCGCCCGCCGAGGTCGCGGGCGACATGGTCGGCGCGGGTCGGGCTGACGCGGCCGGAACGGTTCGCGCTCGGCGCCACGACCGGGCGTCCCGTCGCGCGGAGCAGGGCGAGGGCGCCGGGATGCGCGGGCACGCGGATCGCGAGGCTCGGCAGGCCCGCGGAGGCGAGCCAGGAGACCGGGCAGCCCTCTTGCCTCGGCAGCACGAGGGTCAGCGGCCCGGGCCAGAAGGCGCGCGCCAGGGCGAGCGCCGCCGCGTCGAAGCGCGCCAGCTTCCTCGCCGCCGCGAGCGTGGCGACATGCGCGATCAGGGGATTGAAGCGCGGCCGGCCCTTGGCCGCGAAGATCGCCGCGACAGCGTCGTCGTCGGTGGCGTCCGCGCCGAGCCCGTAGACGGTCTCGGTCGGGAAGGCGACGAGGCGGCCCGCGCGCAGGAGCCGCGCGGCGCGCGCCACCGCGGGCGGCGAAACGGGGATCGCTCGGGCTCTTTCCATGCCCGCCGCCTAGCACGGACGCCCGGGCCGTGCTAGGCGGCAGGGATGGCGGCGATCATCACCTTCGCGCAGCGCAAGGGCGGCGCGGGCAAGACCACGCTCGCCGCGCATCTCGCCGCGGGCTGGGCGCTGGCCGGTCGCCGCGTCTCGGCGGTCGACGTCGACCCGCAGGGCTCGCTCGCGCGCTGGGGCGAGTTGCGCGCCGCCCTTGCCGGCGCGGCGGCGCTGCCCGTCGCCAAGGTCTCCGGCTGGCGCCTCGCGCTGGAGCTGGAGCGCCTGCGCCGCGAGGCGGAGATCGTCGTCGTGGATTCCCCGCCGCATGCCGAGCTCGACGCGCGCGCCGCGATACGCGCCGCGGACCTCGTGGTCATCCCCGTCCAGCCCTCGCCGATGGACCTCTGGGCGACGCAGGCGACGGTGGAGATGGCGCGCGCGGAGCGCAGGCGCGCCCTGCTCGTGCTCAACCGCATCGCGCCGCGCACGCGCCTGGCGCAGGAGATCGCGGCTGCCCTGGGCGCGGGCGACGTGCGGCTGGCGGCGACGACGCTCGGCAACCGCACCGCGTTCGCCTCGAGCCTCGCCGGCGGATCGTCGGTCGAGGAGGAGGAGCCCGGCGGCGCCGCCGCGGGCGAGGCGCTGCACCTGCGCGCCGAGATCGAGGAGATGCTGCGGGACGGGGCGGGGCGGGGCGCATGAACGAGCCGCGCCATGCGGTGGGCGGGCGGACGATCGCCGCGCTCAGCGCCGCCGCCTTCATGTCCGCCTCGACCATCCGGGTCGGCGACCCGCTGATCCCGCAGATCGCGAACGACTTCGGCGTCGGCGTCGGCGCCGCCGCGATCGTCACGACGTCCTTCGCGCTCGCCTACGGGATCTTCCAGCTCGTGCATGGCGCGCTGGGCGACCGCTACGGCAAGCAGCGGCTCATCGTGCTGGCGACCGCGCTCTCGGCCTTCGGCACGGCGTCCGTTGCGCTCGCGACGGACATCGCGACGCTTGGCGTGCTGCGCTTCCTGAGCGGCGTCACCGCCTCCGCCATCATCCCGCTGGCGATGGCGCATATCGGCGACGCGGTCCCCTACGAGCAGCGCCAGGCGACGCTGGCGCGGTTCCTGTTCGGCCAGATCCTTGGCTCCGTCTTCGGGCAGGTCGCCGGCGGCGTGCTGGGCGAGTCCCTGCACTGGCGCGCGATCTTCCTCGTTCTCGCCGCGCCCTACCTACGTCGTCGCGGCGCTGGTCATCCTCGCGGAGTGGCGCTCCGGCCGCGTGCCCGACAGGCGCTCCGAGGTCGACTTGTCGCCGCCGGCGCTGCTGCGCCGCTACGCGGGCCTCGTCGTGCGACGCCGCGCGCGCGTGGTCCTCTGCGTCGTCTTCATCGAGGGCATGGCCTTCTATGGCGGCTTCAGCTTCTTCGCCGCCTACCTGCACGACGAATTCGGGCTCGACTACGCGCGCAGCGGCCTCGTCATCGCGTTCTTCGGCGTTGGCGGGATCGCCTATGCGCTGATGGCGCGCCGACTGCTCCCGCTGATGGGCGAGCGCGGCTTCGCGGCGACCGGCGGGGCGATGCTGATGGCGGCCTTCGCGCTGGCGACCCTGGCCGGGCCGGGTGCCGGCTTCGCCGCGGTCGCCGCGCTGTCGGGCCTCGGCTTCTACACGCTGCACACGACGCTGCAGACCAACGCCACGCAGATGGCGCCAGAGGCCCGCGGCTCGGCCGTGGCGATCTTCGCCTCCTGCCTCTTCCTCGGCACCTCGGCGGGCGTCGCGCTGGGCGGCCTCGTCATCGAGACCGTCGGCTACGCGCCGCTCTTCCTCGGATGCGGCGCGACGCTGCTGGTCCTCGGGACGGCGTTCAGCGTCCTGCTGGGCCGGCTGCGCTGACGGGCGCGCCGCGCGCGACGAAGTCCGGGTTGCGGAAGCCCGGCTTGCCATAGGCCAGCCGCGCGCCCGCGAAGGTGGCGACGCTGCCCCCTGCCTGCTCGAGGATCGCCTGGCCCGCGCAGCTGTCCCATTCGCTGGTCGGCCCGAAGCGCGGATAGAGGTCGGCCTCGCCCGCGGCGAGGACGCCGAACTTGCGCGCGCTGCCGAGGATCCGCCGCTCCCCCGCGCCGACCTCCTCGATCCACGCGTCGAGCGCCGCGCCATTCCCGTGGCTGCGGCTCGACACCACGACCGCGCCGCGCGCAGGCACCGCCCGCGCGCGCAGCCGCGCGCGCGGGCCGCCGCCGCGCTCGACGAACGCCCCGCCCTCGCCGTCGCTGCACCAGATCGTGTCGTCGGTCGGCCCGTGGAGCAGGCCGAAGACCGGGTAGCGGTCCTCGACGAGGCCGATGTTGATGGCGAACTCGCCGTTGCGGGCGACGAACTCCTTCGTGCCGTCGAGGGGATCCACGAGCCAGAACCGGCGCGGGGGCTCGCCGGCGGGGAAGGGCACGTGCCCGCCCGCGAAGCGCTCCTCGGAGACCACGGGAATGGCCGGTGTCAGGCGCGCGAGCGCCTCGAGGACCAGCGCCTCGGAAGCCTCGTCCGCGTCGGTCACCGGGCTGCCATCCGCCTTGGCGCGCGCGGAAGGCCGGGGCCCGTAATGGACGAGGGCCGCCTTGCCGGCGGCCCTCGCGATCTCGACCAGGGGCTCGACGAGCCCCCGGAGGTCGACCGGCGTCATTCCGCCGCTTGCTTCACGCTGCCCGACGAGATCACGCGCCAGATCTTCTCCGGCGTGGCGGGCATGTCGATATGCGTGATGCCGTAGGACGACAGCGCGTCGACGACGGCGTTGATCACCGCCGGCGGCGCCCCGATGGCACCGGCCTCGCCGCAGCCCTTGACGCCGAGCGGATTGGCCGTGGTGGGGCAGGCCTCCGTGTAGGCGAAGGAGATGTCCGGGATGCTGCCGGCGCGCGGCATGCAGTAGTCCATGAACGAGCCGGTCAGGAGCTGGCCGGTTTCCTCGTCGTAGCGCGCGCCTTCGAACAGCGCCTGCCCGATGCCCTGGGCGGTGCCGCCATGGACCTGGCCCGCGAGCAGCAGCGGGTTGATCACCTTCCCGAAGTCGTCTGTGATCGTGTAGCGCACGACCGACGCGACGCCCGTGCCCTCGTCGATCTCGACCTCGCAGACATGCGCGCCATTCGGGTAGGTCGCCGCGGCGGGGTTCATGTTCGAGGTCTCGTCGAGGCCGGGCGACATGCCCGCGGGGATCTTGCCCATGTCGAAGGCCGCCTGCGCGACCTGGTGGAACGACTTCGAGCGGTCGGTGCCGACGACGGTGAAGCTGCCGTCCTTGAACTCGATGTCGCTCTCCGCCGCCTCGAGCATCTGCGCCGCGAACTTGCGTCCCTTGGCGATGATGCGGTCGCAGGCGCCCCAGATCGCGCTGCCGCCGACCGAGGCCGCGCGGCTGCCGCCGGTGCCGCCCGGGTAGACCGCGAGGTCGGTGTCGCCCTGCACCACGCGGATGCTCTCGAAGGGGATGCCGAGCTTCTCGGCGACGATCTGCGCGTAGGCCGTCTCGTGGCCCTGGCCGTTCGACTGGTTGCCGATCAGCACCGTCGCGCCGCCGGCGGAGTCGACGCGCACCTGCGCTGACTCGTCCGGCGCGCCGCCGCAGACCTCGATGTAGTAGGAGAGGCCGATGCCGCGCAGCTTGCCGCGCTTGCGCGACTCCGCCTTGCGCGCCGCGAAGCCGGCCCAGTCCGCCGCCTTCATGCCCGCCGCCATGGTCGTGGCGAAGTCGCCGGAGTCGTAGGTCTGGCCCATCGGCGTCTTGAACGGCATCTGGTCGGGGCGGATGAAGTTGATCCGCCGCAGCTCGTCCGGCGCGACGCCGAGCTCGCGCGCCGCCTTGTCGACGAGTCGCTCGATCATGTACGCGGCCTCGGGACGGCCCGCGCCGCGATAGGCGTCGACCGGCGAGGTGTTCGTGTAGACGCCCTTCACGTTGCACCACGCGACCGGGAAGGCGTAGCAGCCCGGCACCATCCAGGCGAAGAGGTCGGTCGGGATGAAGGGACCGTAGTGCGAGAGATAGGCGCCGAGATTGGCGTTCACCGTCACGCGGATGCCGATGAAGCGGTTGTCCCTGTCGACGGCGAGCTCGGCGCGCGACTTGTGGTCGCGGCCATGCGTGTCGGCGAGGAACGCCTCGCCGCGCTCGCCCGTCCACTTGACGGCGCGGCCCAGCATGCGCGCGGCGAAGAGCACCGGCACGTACTCGCAGAACAGGAAGATCTTCATGCCGAAGCCGCCACCGACGTCCGGCGTGACGACGCGCACCTTGTTCTCGGGGACCTTGAAGATCTTGTCGGCCAGCACCTTGCGCAGGCCCGAGCCGCCCTGGCTCGACACGGTCAGCTGCAGCCGCCCGTCGGGCGTCACCTCGCCGATCGCGTTGCGCGGCTCCATGGAATTCGGGACCAGGCGGTTGTTCACGAAGTCCATCGTGACGACGCGATGCGCCTTCGCGAAGGCCGCGGCGGTCGCCTTCTCGTCGCCGAGCTCCCAGTCGAAGACCTGGTTGTTCTTCGCGAAGTCCCAGACCTGCGGCGCGCCCGGCTTCGCCGACGCCTCGATGTCCGTCGTCGCGGGCAGCGGGTTCCAGTCGATCTCGACGAGCTCGGCGGCGTCCTTCGCCTCGGCGAGCGTCTCCGCCACCACCATCGCGACCGCGTCGCCGACGAAGCGGGCGCGGCCGACGGCGAGCGCGGGGCGCGGCGTCATCGGCATCGACGAGCCGTCCCGGTTCTTCAGCGGGACGAGGCAGGGCACGTTGCCGATGCCCGCGGCCTGCAGGTCGGCGCCGGTGACGACGGCGAGCACGCCGGGCGCCTTCGCGGCAGCGGCCGTGTCGACCTTCGTGAAGGAGGCATGCGCGTGCGGCGAGCGGACGAAATACGCATGCGCCTGGCGCCGCGGCTGGATGTCGTCCGTGTAGCGTCCATTCCCCGTGAGGAGGCGCGGATCCTCGACCCGCTTCACCGACTGCCCGACACCGAACTTCACCATGGCTGCGTCCCCGCTCTTGCGACGTTGGAACCCTGATTAGACCGACCATGGGGCGGGCTTGGCAAGGGCGGCCAGCGCGTGCCGGGGCGCTTGCGCCCCCAGGCCGCGCGCGGGTATTCCGCCCCCATGTGCGGCCGCTTCCTCCTCGTCTCCCCCGTCGAGCTGATCCGCCGGGCCTTCGCCGTCTCCGGTCCCGCGCCGAACCTCGCCGCGCGCTGGAACGTCGCGCCCACCACGTCTTGCCTCGTGCTGCGCCGCGGGGAGGACGGGGCACCGGTCTTCGCGACGCTGCGCTGGGGCCTCGTGCCCTCCTGGGCGCGCGACATGTCCGGCGCCGCGCGCATGATCAACGCGCGCGGGGAGACCGTCGCGGAGAAGCCCGCCTTCCGCGAGGCGCTGCGCCGGCGGCGCTGCCTGGTGCCGGCCGATGGCTTCTACGAATGGCCGGAGGAGGGCGAGGACCGGCGTCCCGTGCTGTTCCGCCGCGCCGATCGCGCGCCCTTCGCCTTCGCGGGGATCTGGGAGGCCTGGCGCGGGCCGGACGGTTCGACCGCCGAGACCTTCGCCATCGTCAACACCGAGGCGCGCGGCGCGATGCGGCGCTTCCACCACCGCGTGCCGATCGTCCTCGACGGCGGGGCGCGGGCGGCATGGCTCGATCCCGCGGCCGATCCCGCGCCCTTCGTCGCCGGCCCCGCCTTCGAGGATTTCGAGGCGACGCGCGTGGGCACGCACGTGAACTCCGTGCGCAACGACGACCCGCGCTGCATCGAGCCGGCGACCGGCGAACCTCCTCCGCGCCCGCCCGCGCGGCCGCCGCGCGCGGCGAAGCCGCAGGACGACCGCCAGGGCGGCCTCTTCTGATCGTCGCGCGATCGGGGCTTGACCTCGCGCGCGTTTCCATCATCTTGGCGCGTGTTCCGAGGGGAGCCCCGGCTTGGGGGCTGAGACCGCGCAAGGAACGCCCCCGCGGGCGTTCGCCGCGCTGACCCTTCGAACCTGATCCGGGTCATGCCGGCGAAGGGACGGGACAGCGCGCATCTCCCCGCTCGTGGGCATCCGCGCCGCCTCCGTCCCGGCCGGCCCGAGGGAGGCGACGATGAAGAGGTTTTTGGCTTTGATGATCGCGGCGCTGGCCGCAACCGCCGGCGCGGAGGCGACGCGCGCGCAGACGCGCCTCGTCGTCTACACGACGCTCGAGCAGGAATTCATCGACGGGTTCCGCAAGGCCTTCGAGGCCGACAACCCGGACATCAGGATCGACTTCCTGCGCGACGCCACCGGCGTGATCACGGCGCGCCTGCAGGCGGAGAAGGCGACGCCGCGCGCCGACGCGATCTGGGGCCTCGCCGTCACCTCGACCATGGTGCTCGATGCCGAGGGCATCCTGCAGCCCTACCGCCCCGCGCATTTCGAGCAGCTGAGGCCGGTGTTCCGCGACCCGAAGCCCGATCCCGCCTGGTTCGGCATGGAGGCCTGGTCCGCGGCGGTGTGCTTCAACACCATCGAGGCCGGCAAGCGCGGCCTGCCGGTGCCGAAGACCTGGGAGGACCTCGCGGGACCCGCCTTCCGCGGCCTGATCCAGATGCCCAACCCGGCGTCGTCGGGGACCGGGTTCTTCCACGTCTCCGGCTGGATCCAGATGATGGGCGAGGAGAAGGCCTGGGCCTTCATGGACCGCCTGCACCAGAACGTCGCGTCCTACGTGCATTCCGGCTCGAAGCCCTGCCGCGACGCGGCGACCGGCGAGTTCCCGGTCGGCATCGCCTACGAACTGCTGGGCGCCCAGCTCAAGACGCGCGGGGCGCCGATCGAGACCCTGATCATGGCCGAGGGCGGGGGCTGGGACATGGACGTCTTCGCCATCGTGCGCGGCACGCGCAACCTCGAGGCGGCGAGGCGCCTCGCGGACTGGGCCTCCAGCCGCAAGGCGAACGAGATGTACGCGGCCTTCGCCACTCAGGTCGCCTGGCCGGGCATCGAGAACCGCATGCCGAACTACCCTGCGGGCGTCGAGGAGTCGCTGATCCGAAACGACTTCGCCTGGGCGGCGGCCAACCGCGCGCGCATCCTCGCCGAATGGACGCGCCGCTATGACGGGAAGAGCGCGCCGAAGTGATGGTCGTGCGCGGGGGATCGGCCTAGTTTACCGGGCATGATCCTCCGATCGGTCGAGGCGCTCGTCGCCGGCATCGCGCCGGGCCAGCTGGTGGCCATCCCGCCGGACTATTCCGGCGTCTCCATGGCCGCCACGCGCGCGCTCCTCGCCGCTGGGCATCGGGGCCTGCGCCTGGTCGCGGTCCCGACCTCCGGCCTCCAGGCCGATCTCCTGGTCGGCGCGGGCCGCGTCGACGAACTCGAGGCCGCCGCCATCAGCCTGGGCGAGGCGGGACCCGCGCCGCGCTTCACCGAGGCCATCAAGGCCGGGCGCATCCGCATGCGCGACACGACGTGCCCCGCGGTGCACGCGGCGCTGCAGGCGGCCGAGAAGGGCATCCCCTTCATGCCGCTGCGCGGGCTGATCGGCTCGGACATCCTCGCCCATCGCGGCGACTGGAAGCTCGCCTCCAACCCCTTCGCGCAGGGCGAGGACCCGATCGTGTTCCTGCCCGCGATCGCGCCGGACGTCGCGCTCTTCCATGCGCCGCGCGCCGACCGCGAGGGCAATGTCTGGATCGGCCGCCGGCGCGAGCTCGCGACCATGGCCCATGCCGCGCGCCACGCCCTCGTGACGGTCGAGGAGATCGTGGACGGCTCGCTGCTCGAGCGCGAGGACGTCGCCGCCGGCGTGCTGCCGGCGATGTACGTGGGCGGCGTGGCGCTCGCGCCGCGCGGCGCCTGGCCGCTCGGCTGCCAGGACCTCTACGACGCGGACGACGCCGAACTGCTGCGCTACGCGGCCGCCGCGCGCAGCGAGGACGGCTTCCAGGCCTGGCTGCGATCCTTCCTCGCGCGGCCGGCGCAGGCCGCATGAGCGCGGAGGCCGCGGCCCGTCGCGAGGCCATGCTCGCCGCGATCCTGCGTCGCCTCGAGGGCTGCCGGACCATCGCGGTCGGCGCCTCGTCGCCCCTGCCCGGCACCGCCGCGCTCTTGGCCCGCGCCAAGTGGGGCGCGCGCGTGCTCATGCTCGGCAGCCGTCGCCACAACTCCTTCACCGAGGGCGGGCGCGAGCTGTTCGACTTCGCGGCGCAGGGACGCCTCGACGCCTTCTTCCTCTCCGGCGGCCAGATCGACGGCCAGGCGAACATCAACCTGCTCGGCATCGGCGCCTATCCGGGCGGCCTCCGGCAGCGCTTCCCGGGCTCCTTCGGCTCCGCCTACCTCTATTTCCTCGTGCCGCGCGTGATCCTGTTCCGCGAGGAGCACGAGCCACGGACCATGCCCGCGCGCGTCGACGTCGTCAGCGCGCCTGGCGTGTCGCCGCCCGGGATCTTCCGGCCTGGCGGGCCGGTGGCCCTGGTCACGGGGCGCTGCGCCTTCGGCTTCGACCGCGCGCGCGGGCGCTTCGCCCTCGAGAGCGTGCATGCCGGCGAGACCGCGGCCGGCGTGCGCGCCGCGACGGGCTTCGACTATGATTCCGGCCAGGGCGCCGCGACGACGCCCGGCCTCGACGACGAGGACCGCGCGCTGATCCGCGAGCGCGTGGCCGGGGAGATCGCGGAGACCTATCCGCGCTTCGCCGCGACGCTGCTCGCGGCCTGACGCCTGACGAGAGAGAAGGCCCACATGGACGGCACACCGAAGCCCAACACCGGCGCGCTCGCGGGAATCCGCGTCATCGACCTGACGCGCGTGCTCGGCGGTCCCTACGCGACGCAGATCCTCGGCGACCACGGCGCCGACGTGATCAAGGTCGAGCCGCCGCAGGGCGACGAGGTGCGCGACTGGGGCCCTCCGTTCCGCGACGGCACCGCGTCCTACTTCGTGGGCGTGAACCGCAACAAGCGCCTTGCCGCGCTCGACCTCGCCAAGCCCGAGGCGCGCGAGGCGCTGATGCGCCTGCTCGAGACCGCCGACGTCCTGATCCACAACTTCAAGAGCGGCACGCTGGAGAAGTGGGGCATCGGCTACGAGGAGGTCCTCAAGGCGCGCTTCCCGAAGCTGATCTACTGCCACATCACCGGCTTCGGCGCGTCCGGCCCCTATGGCGGCCTGCCCGGCTACGACGCCGCGGTGCAGGCCATGGCGGGGCTGATGAGCATCAACGGCTCTAGGCAGTCCGGGCCCATGCGCATGGGCACGCCGCTCGTCGACCTCGGCATGGGCATGAACGCGGTGATCGGGATCCTGCTGGCGCTGCACGACCGCCATCGCACCGGCGTGGGCCAGGCGATCGACATCACGCTCTACGATTCCGCCGTGGCGCTCCTGCACCCGCAGGGCGCGAACTACCTGATGTCGGGCAAGGTGCCGCAGCTGATCGGCAACGCGCATCCGAACATCAGCCCCTATGACAGCTTCCGCTGCGGGGACCGCCATATCTTCCTCGCGGTCGGGAACGACCGGCAGTTCCGGAAGATGTGCGAGATGATGGGTGCCCCGCAGATCGCCGACGACCCGCGTTTCACCGACAACGCGAAGCGCGTGGCGAACCGCGACGCCCTGCGCGCGGAGCTCGAGACGCTCTTCGCCGGGCGCGATGCCGTGCGCCTCGCGGACGAGCTGGCGCGCAACGGCGTGCCCGCGGGCGCGGTCATGGACATCGGCGAGGTCATGGCCCACCCGCACACGCGCGAGCGCGAGATGCTGCTGGAGGAGGGCGAGTATCGCGGCACGGGCATCCCCGTGAAGATGTCGCGCACCAAGCCCGGCCTGCGCTGGCCGCCGCGCCCCTTCAACGCCGACGGCGCCGAGGTCCTGCGCGAGGCAGGCTATTCCGAGGAGGAGGTCGCGCGGCTGCAGGACACGGGGATCTCGCCGCGCCAGCGGCGCAAGGGCGGCGGCGAGTGAGCGCCGAGGTCGTCAACCTCCGCCAGGCGCGCAAGGCGCGCCGGCGCGAGGAGGACGAGCGGCGCGCCGCGGCGAACCGCGCGCGCTTCGGCCGGACCAGGGCAGAGCGCGACGCCGGGGCCGCGGAGGCGTCGCGCGCCGCGCGCGCCCTCGACGGCGCGAGGATCGAGGGCGAAGAGGGTTGAGGAGGACGCGATGGCGCGCAAGCTGCACTTCACCGAGGCCGAGCTCGCGGATCGCCGCGCGCGCGCCTGCCACGCGATGGCCCAGGCCGGGCTCGACGGCCTGCTCTGCTTCCGCCAGGAGAGCATGTACTGGCTGACCGGCTACGACACGTTCGGCTTCGTCTTCTTCCAGTGCCTCTACCTCGGCGCGGATGGCCGCATGGCGCTGCTGACCCGCGCGCCGGACAGGCTGCAGGCGGCGCAGACCTCGGTCGTCGAGGACGTGCGCATCTGGGTCGACGCACCGGACGCCTCCCCGGCGACCGAGCTGCGCGCGCTGCTCGACGAGATCGGCTGCCGCGGCCGCAGGCTCGGCGTCGAGTGGGAGGCCTATGGACTGACCGCGCGCAACGGCCAGCGCCTCTCCGCGGCGCTCGACGGGTTCTGCACGCTCCCCGACGCCTCCGACCTCGTATCGCGGCTGCGCGTGGTGAAGAGCGCGGCCGAGCTCGCCCACGCCCGCCGCGCCGCGGAGCTCGCGGACAGGGCGCTTGCGGCCGGCACCGCGCTTGCGCGGCCGGGCGTCGACGAGGGGGAGATCCTCGCGGCGATGCAGGCGGAGGTCCTGCGCGGCGGCGGCGACGAGCCGGCCAACGAGCAGATCATCGGCTCGGGCCCGCACGCGCTGCTCTGCCGGACCCACACCGGGCGCCGGCGCCTCGACGCGCGGGACATGCTGACGATCGAGTTCGCGGGCGCCTATCGCCACTACCACGCGGCGTTGATGCGCACGCTCGCGATCGGCCCCCACGACCCGCGCCTCGCCGACATGCACAAGGCGAGCGTCGACGCGCTGCATGCCTGCGAGGAGGCGCTGCGCCCGGGCCGTCCCATCGGCGAGGTCTTCGACGCCCATGCGCGCGTCCTCGACGCCGCCGGCTACCGCGCGATGCGCATGAACGCCTGCGGCTACTCGCTGGGCTCGACCTTCGCGCCCAACTGGATGGACTGGCCGATGTTCTACCGCGGCCAGCCCTATGTCGCGGAGCCGGGCAACGTGTTCTTCATCCACATCATCGTCTTCGACGCGGCCGCGGGCCTCGCCATGACGCTGGGGCGCACGAGCGAGGTCACCGCCTCGGGATCGAGGCCGCTTTCGTCGGCGCCGCTCGGCTTCGTGCCGGGCTGAGCGGTCGTCAGAGCGGCCGGCGCAGGCGGCGCGCGATCTCGCCCACGATGCCGCGGCGGAACGCCATCACGCAGACCACGAAGATCACGCCCTGCACGACCGTGACCCAGGCGCCGAGCTGCGCGAGGTAGTTCTGCATCGCGACGATGATGAAGGCGCCGAACATCGGCCCGAAGATCGTCCCGAGGCCACCGACCAGCGTCATCAGCACGGCCTCGCCGGACATCGACCAGTGAACGTCGGTGAGCGACGCGAGCTGGAACACGAGTGCCTTCATGGCGCCGGCCAGGCCCGAGATCCCCGCCGAGAGCACGAAGGCGATGAGCTTGTAGTGGTCGGCGCGGTAGCCGAGGCTCACGGCACGCGGCTCGTTCTCGCGGATCGCCTTGAGCACCTGCCCGAAGGGGGAGTGGACGATCCGGTAGATCATGTAGAAGGCGGCGAAGAAGACCGTGGCGACGAAGGCGTACATCACGCGGTCGTCGCGCAGGTCGATCAGCCCCAGCAGCTTGCCGCGCGGCACGGCCTGGATGCCGTCCTCGCCGCCCGTGAAGGGCGCCTGCAGGCAGAAGAAGAAGATCATCTGCGACAGGGCGAGCGTGATCATCGCGAAGTAGATGCCCTGGCGGCGGATCGCGAGCGCGCCGAAGGCAAGGCCGAGCAGCGTCGAGGTCGCGGTGCCCGCGAGGATCGCGAGCTCGGGCGTGAGCCCCCAGACCTTCGCGGCATGCGCGCTGACATAGCCCGCGCTGCCGAGGAAGGCGGCGTGCCCGAAGGAGACGAGGCCCGCGTAGCCGAGGAGCAGGTTGTAGGCCGACGCGTAGAGCGCGAAGCAGAGCGCCTTCATCAGGAAGACGGGGTAGATGCCGACGACCGGCGCGGCGACCAGCGCCGCGGCGAGCAGCCCGAAGGCGACGCGCTGGTGGGGCGGCATGCGCGTGACGTCGGTGGGCGGGAGGGGGGGCTCGCCAACGGCCATGTCAGGTCGTCCGTCCGAAGAGGCCAGCGGGCTTTATCAGAAGCACGATGGCCATGATGACGAAGATCACGGTGTTGGAGGCCTCCGGGTAGAAGACCTTGGTCAGGCCCTCGATCACGCCGAGCGCGAAGCCCGTGACGATCGAGCCGAGGATCGAGCCCATGCCGCCGATCACGACGACGGCGAACACCACGATGATGATGCTCGAGCCCATCTGCGGGCTGACCTGGTAGATCGGCGCCGCGAGCACGCCGCCGAGCGCGGCGAGGCCGACGCCGAAGCCGTAGGTCAGCGTGATCATGCGCGGGACGTTGATGCCGAAGGCCTGGACGAGGGTCGGGTTCTCCGTCGCCGCGCGCAGGTAGGCGCCCAGCCGCGTGCGCTCGATGATGAACCAGGTCGCGAGGCAGACCGCGACCGAGAACACGACGACCCAGACGCGGTAGGGCGGCAGGCGCATGAAGCCGAGGTCGACCGGGCCGAAGGCCTGGATCTCGGCGGGGATCCGGTAGGGCAGGCCCGACGCGCCGAACTCGTTGCGGAACAGCCCCTCGATGATGAGCCCGACGCCGAAGGTCAGCAGCAGGCCGTAGAGGTGGTCGAGCTTGTAGAGGTGCTTGAGGAACAGCCGCTCGATCGCGACGCCCGTGGCGCCGACGATCACGGGCGCGAGCACGAGCGCCCACCAGTAGCCGATCCCCAGCTTGTTGAGCAGCAGCCATGCCACGAAGGCGCCCATCATGTACTGCGCGCCATGCGTGAAGTTGACGATGTTCAGCATCCCGAAGATCACGGCGAGGCCAAGGCTGAGCAGCGCGTAGAACGCGCCGTTCACGAGGCCGAGCGCGATCTGCCCGTAGAGCTGGATCGGCGATATGGAGTGGCCGAAGATCTCGATCATGTCCGGGTCGATCCCGCGTGCCGCCGCCGCCCGCGCCTGGATGGGCGGGCGGCGGCGGGGTTCCGGTGGACCGCGTCAGTTCGCCAGGGCGCAGCCGCCGTCCTTGAGCGGGCGGAAGGCTTCCTCGGCGGGGATGGTGGCGCGGAGCTTGTAGTAGTCCCAGGGCTTGGTGCTCTCGCTGGGCTTCTTCACCTCGTAGAGGTAGGCGGGGTGGATCTTGCGGCCGTCGGCGCGCACCGAGCCCTTGCCGAAGAGCGGGTCGTCGGTCGGCGTCGCCTTCATCTGCCTGACCACCGCCGCGCCGTCGCCATCGGCCTTCAGGGCCTCGACGGCCTTCAGGTAGTGGATGACGGACGAGTAGACGCCCGCGTGCACCATGGTCGGGTGGATGCCCTTGTTGCGCTCCGAGAAGCGCTTGGCGAAGGCGCGCGACTGGTCGTTGGCGTCCCAGTAGAAGGTCTCGGTGAAGATCAGGCCCTGCGCCGTCGGCAGGCCGAGGCCGTGCACGTCGGTGAGGAAGATCAGCAGCCCGGCGAGGTTCTGGCCCTTGCCGACGATGCCGAACTCGGCCGCCTGCTTGACCGAGTTGACGGTGTCGCCGCCGGCGTTGGCGAGGCCGATGATCTTCGCCTTCGACGCCTGCGCCTGCAGCAGGAACGAAGAGAAGTCCTGCGTGTTGAGCGGATGGCGGACCTTGCCGAGCATCTTGCCGCCCTGCTTGACGACGACGGCCTCGGTGTCGGCCTCGAGCTGGTGGCCGAAGGCGTAGTCGGCGGTGAGGAAGAACCAGCTGTCGCCGCCGGTCTTCACGATCGCGTTGCCGGTGCCGTTGGCCAGCGCCCAGGTATCGTAGGTCCAGTGGATCGTGTTGGGCGAGCACTGGGCGCCCGTGAGCGCGGAGGTCGCCGCGCCGGACACCAGGAACACCTTGTTCTTCTCGCGCGTCACCGTGTTGACGGCGAGCGCCACGGCCGAGTTCGGCACGTCGACGATCAGGTCGACGCCGTCGCGGTCGTACCACTGGCGCGCGATGTTCGAGCCGACATCGGCCTTGTTCTGGTGGTCGGCCGAGACGAAGTCGACCTTGAAGCCGCGGCCGGTGATCCCGGAATCCTCGACCGCCATGCGCGCGGCCAGCACCGAGCCCGCGCCGGCGAGGTCGGTGTAGAGCGAGGACATGTCGGACAGGATGCCGATCTTGATCTCGTTGTTGGTGACCTGGGCCTGCGCGCCTCCGGCGGTGACGCCGAGGGCGGCCGCGAGGGCGAGGGCGGGGGCGATGCGCATCGTCTTTCCTCCTGGGTTTCGTGGTGGTGCCTGAAGCGGTGCCCGGCCGTCCTGCTCAGACGCCGAGGTAGTCGTGGAGCTTGTCCATGCTGGCCTCGAGCCGGTCGTTCTCGATCATGTCGACGACACGGCCGTGCTCCATCACGTAGTGCCGGTCGGCGACGGTCGCGGCGAAGCGGAAGTTCTGCTCGACGAGAAGGATCGTGAAGCCCTCGCGCTTGAGGCTGCGGATCGTCTCGCCGATCTGCTGGATGATGACCGGCGCCAGCCCCTCGGTCGGCTCGTCGAGCAGGAGCAGCCGCGCGCCGGTGCGCAGGATGCGGGCGATCGCGAGCATCTGCTGCTCGCCGCCGGATAGCTTGGTGCCCTGGCTGCGCAGGCGCTCGCGCAGGTTCGGGAAGAGCGCGAAGATCCGCTCGAGCGACAGCCCGCCGGGCTTCACCTCGGGCGGAAGCATGAGGTTCTCGTGCACGTCGAGCGAGGAGAAGATGCCGCGCTCCTCGGGGCAGAAGGCTATCCCGGCCCGCGCGATGCGGTTGGACGGCCAGGAGATCGTCTCCTGCCCCTCGAAGGCGATCGAGCCGGAGCGCCGGCCGACGATGCCCATGACCGACTTCATGGTCGTCGTCTTGCCGGCGCCGTTGCGGCCAAGGAGCGTCACCACCTCGCCGTCGCGCACCTCGAGGTCGACGCCGTGCAGGACATGGGATTCGCCGTACCAGGCGTTGAGGCCGGCGACGCGCAGCATCGCGGGTCGGGTGGCGGCGTCAGGCATGGGCGCTTCCCAGGTAGGCCTCGACGACGCGCGGGTCCCTGGAGACCTCGGCGTAGCTTCCCTCGGCGAGGATCTCGCCGCGCGCGAGCACGGTGATCCGGTCGGAGAGGGCGGAGACCACGGACAGGTTGTGCTCGACGATCAGCACCGTGCGGTTGGTTGCGACGCGACGGACGAGGGCGGTGATGCGCTCCACGTCCTCGTGCGTCATCCCCGCGGTCGGCTCGTCGAGGAGCATCATCTCCGGCTCGAGCGCGAGCGTCGTGGCGATCTCGAGCGCGCGCTTGCGGCCATAGGGCAGCTCGACCGCGACGGCGTCGACGAAATCGGAGAGGCCGACATCGGCGATCAGCTCGCGCGCGCGGTCGTGGTAGCGGGCGAGCACCGCCTCGGGGCGCCAGAAGTCGAAGGACCCGCCGCGCGCGCGCTGCAGGGCGATGCGCACGTTCTCCAGCACCGTGAGATGCGGGAAGACGGCGGAGATCTGGAAGGAGCGCACCAGCCCCATGCGCGCGATGTCGGCGGGCTTCGCCGCGGTGATGTCGCGGCCGCCATAGACGATCCGGCCGCGCGTCGGCGCGAGGAACTTCGTGAGGAGGTTGAAGCACGTCGTCTTGCCCGCGCCGTTGGGCCCGATCAGCGCATGGATGCTGCCGCGGCGCACGCGCAGCGAGACGTCCTTCACGGCGACGAAGCCGCGGAATTCCTTGGTCAGCCCTTCGGTCTCGAGGATCGTGTCGTCGCTGCGCATGAAGGCGGGGGCTCCGTCTGCGCCCTGCGCCCAGGGCCGCCGAGATATGCCCCACGCGCGGGGGGCGCGTCAAAGCGCGCATGCCCCAGATTTTCTTGTGGTCGTCGACAGGAAGGATGGTGGGCGCTGCTGGGATTGAACCAGCGACCCCCGCCGTGTGAAAGCGGTGCTCTGCCGCTGAGCTAAGCGCCCCGTCGACCCCGTCGAGTGGCCGCGATATAAGAGGCGCCCTTCGACGGTGTCAAGGAAGGTCGCGCGCCGCGCCCCGTCCCTGTCCCACGCGCAAGCCCCTGCCAGGCCTATGATCGCGCACGCAACCATACGCGCCTGCCTCCTCCTCGCGCTCGCCTGCTGCCTCCTGGTCGCGGGCGGCGAGGGCGCGCGCGCCCAGGCACGCTCGGCCAGCGTCAGCTACGACGTCTACACCGGCGGGTTCCAGGTCCTGGAGCTCGACGCCGACATATCGCTCGACGCGGGGAGCTACGACCTCAGCGCGAGGCTGCGCACGCGCGGCTTGATGTCGACGCTGTTTCCCTGGGAGCAGGCCAACCGCGTGGCGGGGACGACCACGGCGCCGTTCCCCGCGCCTCTGCGCTTCGAGCAGCGGGGCGTCTTCCGCGGCAAGGAACGCAGCGTCGAGATCGCGTATCGCGACGGGCGGATCGCGGGGCTTGCGGTGGCGCCCGTCGGCGCGGACGACAACGACCGCGAGCCCGTGCCCATCGACGACGTCGCGGGCGCGCTCGATCCGCTGACCGGGATCGTCGCGCTGCTGCTGCGCCTCGAGGCCGGGGGCAGCTGCGACGGCCGCTACGACGGCTTCGACGGACGCCGTCGCTTCACGATGGAGCTGGTGGATCGCGGCAGCGAGGCGATCGAGGTCCCCGGCGCGCGGGGCGGGCCCGGGACCACCAGGGTCTGCGACTTCGTCTACCGGCAGACCGCCGGCTACGCGCGCCGCGTCACCTGGGGCCCGGATCGCCAGCGCGAGCCGCGGGAGGGACGCTTCTGGATCGGCGATCCGCGCCAGGTCGCGCCGGGCGTCGCGCTCACGCGCCTGCCGCTGCGCATGGAGGTCGAGAACAGCTACGGGCGGATGCTCGCGCACCTGCGCCCGGCGGCGCCGCGCTGAGGCCGGCTCAGCGCGCGACGAGGCGGGGGATCTCGCGCAGGCTGTCGACGACGTGGTCGGCGCCGAGGTCGCGCGCCGGCACCGCGGTGTAGCCGAAGCTGACGAGGATGACCGGCAGGCCCGCGGCGCGCGCGGCCGCCAGGTCGACCGGCGAATCGCCGACGAAGGCGGCCTCGCGCGCCGTGCCTCCAAGGGCGGAGAGGCAGCGCAGGACGGGATCCGGATCGGGCTTGCGCACGCCGTCGCCACCGACGACCGCCGAGAAGAAGCCCGAGAGGCCTAGCTCGCCCAGGATCCGGTGCGTCGCCCGGTCTGGCTTGTTGGTGCAGATGCCGAGCTCGAAGCCGCCGGCGCGCAGTTGCGAGAGCGCCTCGACGGCGCCGTCGAAGGTCCGCGTCGCGCGGGTCAGGCGGGACTCGTAGAGCTCGACGAAGCGCGGCACGAGCCCGCCGACGGGTCCGGGAAGGCCGCCGCGCGCCGCGAAGCCGCGCTCGACGAGGCGCGCCGCGCCCTCGCCGATCATGGTGCGCCCCTCCGGCTCGCCGACCGGGGCGCGGCCATGCTCGCCGAGCAGGGCATCGAGCGCGCCGACGAGGTCGGGGGCGCTGTCGACCAGCGTGCCGTCGAGGTCGAAGAGGATCGAGCGGATGCCGTTCAATGGCTGCGACATAATGCGTATCATCCGGGGGCGTGGACTGGGGCGACGCCTTATGGCATTGCGCGTCGCGCCTAGGAATTCCCTTTCGCAAGAAGACCCCATGCCGCGTGAATCCAGGGACATCGCCGTCGTCGTGCTCGCAGCCGGGCTGGGCACGCGCATGAAGTCGCGGCGGCCGAAGGTGCTGCACGAGATCGGCGGCCAGCCGATGGTCGCCCATGTCCTCGCCGCGGCCGCGCCGCTGCGACCCTCGCGCGTGGCCGTCGTCATTGGCCCGGAGCCGGGCATGGACGAGGTCGGGCGCGCCGCGCGCGCCGCCGCGCCCGGCCTCGCGCTGGAGACCGTCGTGCAGCGCGAGAGGCTGGGCACGGGCCATGCCGTCCGGCAGGCCCGCGCCGCCCTCGCGGGGCATTCCGGCGACGTCGTCGTGATCTTCGGCGACACGCCGATGGTGACGACGCGCACGCTGCGCCGCCTCGTCGCCGCCCGTCGCCGCGGCGGCCATGCGGCCGTCGCCGCCTCGTTCCGGCCGGCCGACCGCAAGCTCTTCGCCCGCCTCGTCGTCGGCCCGCGCGGCAGGCTCGAGCGCATCGTCGAGGCGCGCGACGCCACCGAGGAGGAGGCGCGCATCGAGCTCTGCAACGCCGGCGTCATCGCCTTCGACGGCTCGGTCCTGTTCGACCTGCTCGGCCGGCTGCGCAACGACAACGCCAAGCGCGAGTACTACCTGTTCGACACGATCGCGCATGCATGGCGCCGCGGGCGCAGCTGCGGCCATGTCGAGATCCCCGTGCCCGAGGCCTTCGGCGTCGACTCCCGCGCCGCGCTCGCCGAGGCCGAGGCGATGCTGCAGGCGACGCTGCGCCGCCGCGCGATGGACGAGGGCGCGACGCTCGTCGCGCCGGAGACCGTCTTCCTCGCCGCGGACACCCGCCTTGGCCGCGACGTCGTGGTGGGGCCGCATGTCGTCTTCGGCCCGGGCGTGAGCGTGGGCGACGACGTCCAGATCCGCCCCTATTGCCACCTCGAGGGGTGCAGCGTCGCGGCGGGCGCGATCATCGGCCCCTTCGCGCGGCTGCGGCCGGGCACCGAGGTCGGCGAGGGCGCCCATGTCGGCAACTTCGTGGAGCTCAAGGCCGCGCGCCTCGAGGCGGGCGCCAAGGCGAACCACCTGTCCTACATCGGCGACGCGCGCGTCGGCGCGCGCGCGAACATCGGCGCGGGCACGATCACCTGCAACTACGACGGCTTCGAGAAGTTCCGCACGGAGATCGGCGCCGACGCCTTCATCGGCTCCAACAGCGCGCTCGTCGCGCCGGTCAGGGTCGGCGACGGCGCGAACGTGGCCGCGGGCAGCGTGGTCACGAAGGACGTCGCGGCCGGCGCGCTCGCCGTGGCGCGCGGCGAGCAGCGGAACATCGAGGGCTGGGCGACGCGCTATCGCGCGCGCCGCGCCGCGCAGAAGGCCGCCGCCGCGGCCAGGAAGGGCTAGCGTCCATGTGCGGCATCATCGGGATCATCGGGCGTGCCGAGGCGGCGCCCCTCCTGGTCGACGGGCTGCGTCGGCTCGAGTACCGCGGCTACGACTCCGCGGGCATCGCGACGCTGCGCGACGGCGCCATCGAGCGCCGGCGCGCGGAGGGCAAGCTCTCGCGGCTCGAGGCCGTGCTGCGCGAGGCGCCGCTGCCCGGGACGACGGGGATCGGCCACACGCGCTGGGCCACGCATGGTCGCCCGAACGAGACCAACGCCCACCCGCACGCCACGCATCGCGTCGCCGTCGTGCACAACGGGATCATCGAGAACTTCGCCGAGCTGAAGGACGAGCTCCTCGCGCGCGGGCGGCGATTCGAGACCGAGACCGACACCGAGGTCTTCGCGCACCTGATCACCGAGCTGCTCGACGCCGGCCACCCGGCGCGCGAGGCGATGCGCCTGGCGCTGCGCCGGATCCGCGGCGCCTTCGCGCTCGCCGTGCTCGTCGGCGGCGCGGACGGCATGCTGCTCGCGGCGCGCCAGGGCTCGCCGCTGGCGATCGGCTTCGGCGACGGCGAGATGTTCCTCGGGTCGGACGCCTTCGCTCTCGCGCCCCTCACGCGGCGGCTCTGCTACCTCGAGGACGGCGACTGGGCGGTGCTGACCGCCACGGGCGCGGAGATCTACGACCGCGACGACAGGCGCGTCGAGCGGCAGGTGCGGGAGACCGCGCTCTCCGGCGCGCTGGTCGGCAAGGGCAACCACCGGCACTTCATGCACAAGGAGATCCACGAGCAGCCGGCCGTCGTGGGCGACACGCTTCGCGCCTACGTCA
>JBEGVV010000139.1:0-24946 GCA_041178225.1 Pseudomonadota bacterium
GCCGACGCGCGGAACCTCAAGGGCGAGGACCTCGCCGCGCTCGAGCGCGGCATGGCCAACCTCGAGCGCCACATCGAGAACGTCGGCAAGTTCGGCGTGCCGCCGCTCGTCGCCATCAACCGCTTCGCCACCGACAGCGAGGCCGAGCTGCGCTTCGTCGAGGAGGCCTGCCGCAAGGCCGGCACGCGGGCCTTCCTGTGCGAGCACTGGGCGAGGGGCGGGGCAGGGGCGGAGGGCCTCGCGCACGCCGTCGCCGAGGCCGCGTCCTCGGGCAAGGCGTCGTTCCGCACGCTCTACCCCGACGACATGCCGCTGCTGTCGAAGATCGAGACGATCGCGCGCGAGATCTACCGCGCGGGCTCGGTCTCGGCGCCGGAATCCGTGCGCCAGCGCCTCGCGGGCTTCGAGGCGGCGGGCTTCGGCCACGTGCCGGTCTGCATCGCCAAGACGCAGTCGAGCTTCTCGAGCGACCCGACCAAGCTCGGCGCGCCGACCGGCCACGTGCTTGCCATCCGGGAGGCGCGGCTGGCGGCGGGCGCCGGCTTCGTGGTCGCGGTCTGCGGCGACCTGCAGACCATGCCCGGCCTGCCGAAGGTCCCGGCGGCGCACGCGATCGGCCTCGACGCGCAGGGCATGATCGAAGGCCTCTCCTGAGAGGGGCGGGGGCCGCCAGCCATGCCCGGCGCGTTCCATGCGCTCGAGCTCTGGTCGATGGCCGCGTCGGTCCTCGCCGCGGCGCTGTCCTGCGCCGCGGTGGTCGTCGCGGCGTCGCGCTGGCGGCCGCTGCGCGACTGGCTCGTCGCGCGCGTCGACTTCCCGCCGATGCTGCCCTCGCTCGTGGGCACGCTCTTCGCGCTGATGGCGTCGTTCCTCGCCAGCGCGGTCTGGACCAACGACGACCGCGCCCATGACGCGGTCGCCGCCGAGGCGCGGGCGATCACGGCGGCGGGCGCCTTCCTGCGCGCGCTGCCGGGCGAGGAGGCCGGCGTCGCGCTGCGCCTGCTCTCCGACTATGTCGGCGAGGCCGCGGAATCCGAGTGGCCCGCGATGGCGGCCGGCGGCGAGAGCGGGCGCGCGCGCGCCCTCCTGCTCGAGATCAAGGTGGCGGCGCTGCGCATCGCCTCGACGTCGTCGCGCGAGATCGCGACGCATCGCGAGGCCGTGGAGGCCATCGACCAGCTCGCGGAGGCGCGCGCGCGGCGCCTGCAGGTCGCGCGCCTGCGCATCAGCCCCATGAAGTGGTTCGGCGTCGTCTCGCTCGGCGCGATGACGCTGCTGGGGATCGCCGTCGTCTCCGTGCGGGACTGGCGCAGCCAGGCCCTCGCCACGGGCCTGTTCGCCATCGCCGCGGCGCTGGCGCTCTTCGTCGTTCTGGCGCACGACCAGCCCTTCGTCGGCCCCAACGCGGCCGACCCGGGGCCGCTCAGGGACGCGCTCGCGACCGTGCGGCGCTGACCGCGCGCGGGCCCTCGCGCCGGCAGCGGTCCGAGCAGTAGAGGACGCGCTCCCAGTCGCGCTCCCACTTCTTGCGCCACGCGAAGGGGCGCTGGCAGGCCGCGCAGGTCTTCGAGGGCAGGTCGGACTTGCGGCGCATCTTCATGCCCCGCAGCGCCCCCGCGCGCAGAGCGTCGCGACCACGCGCACGCGGTGGCGCGCGACCACGCGATAGGCCGCCTCGGCCAGCGCCATCGCGCCGGGCACGGCCTCGAGCGCCCGCGCGAGGAGCCGCCAGCGCGGCAGGCAGGACCAGATCTCCGCGAAGGCCCGTGCGCCGGACACGACGGTCCCATCGGCGCGCCGCACGTGCAGCCGCGCGAGGGCCTCGTCCCGGCTCACGCCGATAGCGGCCAGCGGCGCGGCGTCTGCCGCGATGTCGGCGAAGGCCAGGCGCCCGTCGCGGTCGCGCGCCGCGTAGTGGGCGATCTCCCTCCGGCACAGGGGGCATGCGCCGTCGAAGAAGACGGTGGAGCGCGGCGTGGTCGTCATGCGCGCAGACCTAGGCCCGGGCGCGCCGTCGTCCAGCGCCGCCCGTCGTCGTTGTCGGTGGCGGGGCCGCGAGGCTAGATTGCGCGCCGGGCGGCGCAGCGCCGCCGGAAGCGCCCAGGGGAGAAGACATGGCCGACGATTCCCACAGCTACGACACGCGGAAGTACAAGCTGCGCTCGAACGCATGGCTGGCGCGGCAGGACCGCGACGGCTTCGCGCGCCGCAGCTGGATGAAGAACCAGGGCCGCGTCGACCACCTGTTCGACGGCCGCCCGGTCATCGGCATCTGCAACACCTGGTCCGAGTTCACGCCCTGCAACGGCCACTTCCGCCAGATCGCGGAGTACGTGAAGCGCGGCGTCTACGAGATGGGCGGCTTCCCGCTCGAGTTCCCGGTGATGAGCCTGTCGGAGATCCTGCTCCGCCCGACGGCGATGCTCTACCGCAACCTCGCCTCGATGGACGTCGAGGAGTCGATCCGCGGCCAGCCGATGGACGGCGTGATCCTGCTCACGGGCTGCGACAAGACCACGCCGGCCCTGGTCATGGGCGCGGCGAGCTGCGACCTGCCGACGCTCGTGGTCTCCGGCGGCCCGATGCTCAACGGCCGCTTCCGCGGCGAGCTGGTCGGCTCGGGCACGCATACCTGGATCTTCACCGAGCGGCTGAAGACCGGCGAGATGACGATGGACGACCTCGCGCAGGCCGAGGCCGCGATGTCGCGCTCCTCGGGCCACTGCATGACCATGGGCACCGCCTCGACGATGGCCTCGATGGTCGAGGCGCTGGGCATCGCGCTGCCGACCAACGCGGCCATCCCGGGCGTCGACGCGCGGCGCTACGCGCTCGCGCACATGGCCGGCCGCCGCATCGTCGAGATGGTGAAGGAGGACCTGCGCCTCTCCAAGGTCCTGACCAAGAAGGCGTTCGAGAACGCGATCATGGTCAATGGCGCGATCGGCGGCTCGACCAACGCGGTCGTCCACCTGCTCGCGATGGCCGGCCGCGCGGGCGTCGACCTGACGCTCGACGACTGGGACCGCCTGGGACGCGACATGCCCTGCCTCGTGAACCTCATGCCGTCGGGCAAGTACCTGATGGAGGAGTTCTACTACGCCGGCGGCATCCCGGCCGTGATCTCCGAGATCAAGCACAAGCTGCACCTCGACGCGCTCACGGTGACCGGCAAGACGATCGGCGAGAACAACAAGGACGCCAAGAACTTCAGCACCGACGTGATCTTCCCGTTCTCGGCGCCGTTCAAGCCCGAGGGCGGGATCGCGGTGCTGCGCGGCAACCTCGCGCCGGGCGGTGCGGTCCTGAAGCCCTCGGCGGCCGACCCGAAGCTGATGAAGCATCGCGGCCGCGCCGTGGTCTTCGAGTCGATCGAGGACTACGACGCGCGCATCGACGACCCGAACCTCGACGTCGACGAGACCTGCATCATGGTCCTCAAGGGCTGCGGCCCGAAGGGCTACCCGGGCTTCGCCGAGGTCGGGAACTTCGCCCTGCCGGCGAAGATCCTGAAGAAGGGCGTCAAGGACATGATCCGCATCTCCGACGCGCGCATGTCGGGCACGGCCTACGGCACGACCATCCTGCACACCGCGCCCGAGGCCGCCGCGGGCGGCCCGATCGCGCTGGTGCGCAATGGCGACATGATCGAGGTCGACGTGCCGAACCGCCGCCTGCACCTCGAGGTGAGCGACGCCGAGCTCGCGCGTCGCAAGGCCGAGTGGACGCCGCCGCCGCCGCACAGCGACCGCGGCTACTACAAGCTCTACACCGACCATGTCCTGCAGGCGGACAAGGGCGCCGACCTCGACTTCCTGGTCGGCGGGTCCGGCGCGCACGTCACGCGCGAGAGCCACTGAGCCGGGGACGCGGCCTTCCGGGCCGCGCCTCGCATCCCTCCCCGGGCGGGGCGGGCATGCGGGGCGCGGCCCGTTTCTTCGAGAGCCCGTTTCTTCGAGAGGATGTCGGAATGACCAACGGAGCCGCGCCGCTGCGCAAGGAGATCGAGGAACTCGCGGTCTCCCAGATCGCGCAGGTCTTCTATGCCGGGCGCGACCATCCGCGCCTGCTGCCCTTCTGGTTCGGCGAGGGCGACACGCCGACGCCGGACTTCGTCAAGCAGGCGGCGATCCGCGCGATCGGCGAGGACAAGGTCTTCTACGTGGACGACCGCGGGATCCCGCCGCTGCGCGAGGCGATCTCGCGCTACGCGACGCGGCTGCATGGCCGCGACATCGCGGTCGACCGCGTCCAGGTCACGGCCTCGGGCATGTCCGCGGTGATGATGACGATGCAGGCGATCGCCGGCCCGGGCGACAACGTCGCCTACATCTCGCCGGTCTGGCCGAACATCGTCGAGGCCGTGCGCATCTGCGGCGCGACGCCCCGGCCCGTCTCGCTCGACGCCACGCCCGAGGGTGGCTGGCGCCTCGACCTGCAGAAGCTCTTCGCGTCCTGCGACGCGCGCACCCGCGGCATCTTCGTCGCCTCGCCGGGCAACCCGACGGGCTGGATGATGGACGCCGCCGAGATCGCCGAACTCCTCGCCTTCTGCCGCCGGCGCCGGATCTGGCTGGTGGTCGACGCCGTCTACGAGCGCCTGACCTACGGCACCGCGCGCGCGCCGTCGCCGCTCGACGTGGCGGAGCCCGAGGACCCGGTCATCTCGCTGAACTCATTCTCCAAGGCCTGGGCGATGACGGGCTGGCGGCTCGGCTGGGTGATCGCGCCGGCCTGGGTCAACCTGCACCTGCGCAAGCTCAACCAGTACAACACCTCTGGCGCCGCGACCTTCGTGCAATGGGCGGGCATCGCCGCGCTCGAGCAGGGCGAGCCCTTCATCGACGAGCTGCGCGGGCGCCTGCAGCGCGCGCGCGACCTCGTCATCCAGGGGCTCTCGCGCTTCCCGCGCGTCCATGTCGCCGCGCCGCCGGGAGCGTTCTACGCCTTCTTCCGCGTCGACGGGCTTGGCGACGGGCTCGCCTTCGCCAAGGAGCTGGTGTCGAGGACCGGGGTCGGCCTCGCGCCGGGGACGGCCTTCGGCGCGGAGGGCGAGGGGTACCTGCGCTTCTGCTACGCGTCGAGCGAGCAGCGCCTCTCGGACGCGCTCGCGCGCATGGAGCCGATGCTCAAGTGACCGCGCTCGTCGGCATCGACTGGGGGACGACCAACGCCCGCGCGCTGCGCTTCGACGCCGCCGGCACCGTGGTCGAGCTGCGCGAGAGGCCGCTCGGCATCCTGCGCGTCGCCAATGGCGACTTCGCGGGTGCCTTCGCCGAGCTCGCGGGCGACTGGCGCGCGGCGGCGCCCGGCGTTCCGGTCCTCATGTGCGGGATGATCGGCAGCCGCCAGGGCTGGCGCGAGGCGAGCTACGCGCCGCTTCCCGCCGACGGCGCGGCCCTCGCATCGCGCCTGCTGCCGGTGCCGGAGATCGGCGGCTGGATCGTGCCGGGAGTGAGCGGCGACAGCCTCGCCGGCGCGCCCGACGTGATCCGCGGCGAGGAGACCCAGGCGCTGGGCGCGCTCGCCCTCGCCGGCGCTGACGAGGCCTGCCTGTGCATGCCCGGGTCGCACTCGAAATGGGTGGAGATGCGCGAGGGGAGGCTTTCGCGCTTCGCGACCTTCATGACCGGCGAGGCCTTCGCCGCGCTGCGCGAGCACACGATCCTCGCCCGGATGATCGAGGGCGGCGCGCATGTGCCGGACGCCTTTGCCGCCGGGCTCGCGCGCGCGCGCCGGCCGGGCGGTCTCCTGCACCACCTCTTCACCGTGCGCACCGACGGGCTCTTCGCGCGGCTGCGGCCCGAGGCCGCCGGCTCCTTCCTCTCGGGCCTGCTCCTCGGCCACGAGACGATCGCCGCCTGCGCGGCCTTCCCCGCGCGCGAGGTCGTGGTCGTCGGCAGCGAGGCGCTCGCCGCGCCCTACCGCGCGGCGATCGAGGCCGCGGGCCGCGCGACGCGGCTCGTGCCGGGCGAGCGCGCCGTCGCCGCCGGGCTGTGGAGCCTGGCGCATGCCGCCGGCCTCGTCCGCGGGGGCGGGCGATGACGTTCCGCGTCCTCGTCGTCGACGCGGCCCATGCGATGGACGTCGCGATCGAGCGCGAGGTCCTGGGCCCCGAGTTCCGCGTCGACGTCGTCGCGACGCAGGATCCGGCCGATGTCGACGACGCGACCTGGGCCTCGGCGGACGCCGTCCTGTCCTGGCTGATGCCGATCCGCGCGCGCGAGATCGCGAAGCTGCGCCGCTGCCGCGTCGTCGTGAAGTACGGCGTGGGCGTCGACATCATCGACCTCGAGGCCGCAGGCCGCGCCGGGATCGCGGCGTGCAACGTGCCGGACTACGGCACCGGCGAGGTCGCCGACCACGCGATGGCGATGATGCTTGCGCTCCGCCGCGGGCTGCCGAGCTTCCAGGAGCTCCTCTCCGCCGACCCGGTCGCGGGCTGGCGCTGGTCGGCGGGGCCGCTGATGAAGCGCGTCGCCACCGACCGGCTGGGGATCGTCGGCCTCGGGCGCATCGGCAGCGCCGTCGCGCGGCGCGCGCTCGCCTTCGGCATGGACGTCGCCTGGCACGACCCGCACGTGGACGCCTCCGGGCCGCTGCCCGGGCGCCGCGTGCACGACCTCGGCGAACTGCTCGAGGCGAGCGACATCGTATCGCTGCACTGCCCCCTGACCGAAGAGACCCGCGGGCTGGTCGGGCGCGAGGCGCTGGCGCGGATCAAGCCCGGCGCGATCCTCGTGAACACCGCGCGGGGCGCGATCGCCGACCTCGACGCCGTCCACGAGGCGCTGCGCGCGGGCCGGCTGGGCGGCGCCGCGATCGACGTGTTCCCGCAGGAGCCGCCCGACCCGTCCTCGCCGCTGGTCGAGGCGTTCCGCATGCAGCCCAGCTGGGCGGCGGGCCGGATCATCCTTTCCCCCCATGCGGCCTTCTACTCCCCGCAGTCCTGGCGCGAGATGCGCGAGAAGGCCGCCGCGACCGCGCGCGACCTGCTCACGAAGGGCTGGCTGCGCAACTGCGTGAACCAGGTGCACCTCGCCGCCAGCGGCTTGCGGCACCCGGCGAAACCGGATTAACTCCGGCGGCTGGAAAGGCGACGTCCCGATGCGTCGCCGGCGAATGGAACGGGGAACGCATGGCGCGCGTCGTTGTCAGGGACGTCGAGAAGGCCTACGGGACGACCAAGGTCATCCATGGCATCAACGTCGAGATCGCCGACGGCGAGTTCGTGGTCCTCGTCGGCCCGTCGGGCTGCGGGAAGTCGACCCTGCTGCGCATGATCGCCGGCCTCGAGGAGATCTCGGGCGGCACGATCTCGATCGGCGAGCGCGAGGTGAACCGCCTGCCGCCGAAGGATCTCGACGTGGCGATGGTGTTCCAGAACTACGCGCTCTACCCGCACATGACCGTGCACGACAACATGGCCTTCAGCCTCAAGCTGCGGAAGGCCGACAAGTCGGTGATCGCGGAGCGCGTGGGCAAGGCCGCCGAGATCCTCAACCTGACGCCCTACCTCCAGCGCTACCCGCGCCAGCTCTCCGGCGGCCAGCGCCAGCGCGTCGCGATGGGCCGCGCCATCGTGCGCGACCCGCAGGTCTTCCTGTTCGACGAGCCGCTGTCGAACCTCGACGCCAAGCTGCGCGTGCAGATGCGCATCGAGATCAAGGCGCTGCACCAGCGCCTCAAGACCACGACGATCTACGTCACCCACGACCAGATCGAGGCCATGACGATGGCCGATCGCATCGTCGTGATGCATGACGGCATCGTCGAGCAGGTCGGCACGCCGCTCGAGCTCTACGACCATCCCTCGAACCTCTTCGTCGCGGGCTTCATCGGCTCGCCGGCCATGAACTTCATCGAGGGCACGCTGCGGCGCGACGGCGGCGCGCCCGTGCTGGAGGCGAAGGGCGGTCGGCTTGCGCTGCCGGCGTCGACGCCCGGCGCCGACGGGCAGAAGGTGACGCTCGGCATCCGGCCCGAGCACCTGTCGATCTCCGCCACGGGCCCGGCCTCGCTCGACGCGGTGGTCGAGGTCGTCGAGCCGACGGGCGCGGACACGCATGTCGTCGCCATCGCCTTCGGCCAGCAGGTGCAGGCGGTGTTCACGGAGCGCCATGCCTTCGCGCCGGGCGCGCGCGTGGCGCTTTGCCCGCGCGCCGAGGCGATCCACCTCTTCGACACGGCCTCCGGCCGCCACCTCTGACGCGCGACAACGGGACGACAGGCGAGGACACGGCATGGCGAGCGTCGACATCCGCAACGTGCGCAAGGCCTTCGGGAGCACGCAGGTGCTGCACGGGGTCAGCGTCGGCATCGAGGACGGCCAGTTCGTGGTGCTCGTGGGCCCGTCCGGATGCGGCAAGTCGACCCTGCTGCGCATGCTCGCCGGGCTCGAGAACATCACCGCGGGCGAGATCGCGATCGGCGGCAAGGTCGTCAACAACGTGCCGCCGAAGGACCGGGACATCGCGATGGTGTTCCAGAACTACGCGCTCTACCCGCACATGACGGTGTTCGAGAACATGGCGTTCTCGCTGAAGCTCGCGGGCGCGCCCAAGGAATTCATGGAGCAGGAGGTCCAGAAGGCCGCCAGGATCCTCGGCCTCGGCCAGCTCCTCCACCGCTACCCGCGCCAGCTCTCCGGCGGCCAGCGCCAGCGCGTGGCGATGGGCCGCGCCATCGTGCGCAACCCGCAGGTCTTCCTGTTCGACGAGCCGCTCTCCAACCTCGACGCCAAGCTGCGCGTGCAGATGCGCGCCGAGATCAAGGAACTGCACCAGCGGCTCAAGGTGACGACCGTCTACGTCACCCACGACCAGATCGAGGCCATGACCATGGCCGACAAGATCGTGGTGATGAACCACGGCCACATCGAGCAGGCCGGCGCGCCGCTCGAGCTCTACGACCGGCCGGCGAACCTCTTCGTGGCCGGCTTCATCGGCTCGCCCGCGATGAACATGCTCGAGGGTCGCGTCGACGGCGGCGCGTTCGTCGACGCCGGCGGCACCAGGTGGCCGATGCCGCCCGGGCACGGCGCGGCGCAGGGCGCGGAGGTCGTCTACGGCGTCCGGCCCGAGCACCTGCGCCTCGATCCCGCGGGCGTCGCCGCGCGCGTCCATGTCGTCGAGCCGACCGGCTCCGAGACGCAGGTCGTGCTCAAGGTGGGCGACGCGACCGTCATGGGCGCGTTCCGCGAGCGCATCTCGCAGAACCCCGGCGAGGCGCTTCCGGTGTCGCCGGACGTCGCGCTCGTGCACCTCTTCGACAAGAAGACCGGCAAGCGGATCTGAACCCCCCGGCGCCGGCAGGACCAGCAACCGCAACAGCAAAAGGGAGAGAGACATGGCGAACATCATCACCCGTCGCGGCATCCTCGCCGCGGGCGCAGGCGCCGCGGCGCTCCACGCCTCCGGCGCCTTGGCGCAGCTGCGCGTGCAGGGCGCGGCCGCCGAGGCCCCGAAGCTCGCGATCGAGAGCGGCGCGACGCTCCGCATCCTGCGCCCGGTGCGCTTCGTGCAGCCGGACGAGGACATCTTCCGCGCCAACGCGGCGCGCTTCGCCGAGCGCACCGGCGTGCAGGTCCGCGTCGACTTCGTGGGCTGGGAGGACATCAACCAGCAGACCGCGGTGACCGCGAACACCGGCGCGGGCCCCGACGTGATCGTCGGCTTCAACGAGGCGCCGCACCTCTACGCGGACAAGGTGATCGAGGTCACCGACATCGCCGAGTACCTCGGCAAGCGCTATGGCGGCTGGCTCGCCGTGGCGCAGAAGTACGGCAAGCGCCACGCCTCCAACAACTGGATCGGCCTGCCCTTCGGCGGCAGCGGCGGCCCGCTGGTCTGGCGCAAGTCGGCGGTCAACGAGGTCGGCTTCCAGGCCCCGCCGAACGACCACGCCGGCTTCCTCGACATGTGCAAGAAGCTGCGCCGCATCAACAAGCCTTCGGGCTTCGCGCTGGGCAACGCGGTGGGCGACGGCAACGCCTTCGCCAACTGGCTGATGTGGTCCTTCGGCGCTTCGATCACGGACGAGTCGGGCGCGGTCTCGGTCAACAGCCCGGCGACGGTCGCGGCGCTCGAGTACCTGAAGGAGCTCTACCCGACCTTCGTCGATGGCGGGACCGTCTCCTGGGGCGACATCAGCAACAACCAGGCCTACGCGGCGAGCACCTGCTGGGTGACGTCGAACGGCGTGTCGCTCTACTTCGCGCTCAAGAACGACCCGGCGACGCGCGCGATCGCCGAGGACACGGAGCACTCGATCCTGCCGCCGGGCAAGGCCAGCGGCTGGCCGAGCGCCCCGCTGTCGCTCAACGCGATGGTCTTCCGCCACAGCCGGTTCCCGAACGCGGCGAAGGCCTTCCTGATGTTCATGCTCGAGTCCGAGCAGTACGAGCCGTGGCTCAACGCCAACCTCGGCTACTGGGCTCACCCGCTGGCCTCCTACCGCGATGCGGCGGTGTGGACCAGCGACCCGAAGGTCGCGATCTTCCGCGACTGCATGAACAACCCGTTCTGGAACGGCTACAAGGGCCCGCTCTCGGCCGCGTCGGGCCAGGCCAACAACGAGTACGTCCTGGTGCAGATGTTCGCCTCGGTCGCTTCGGGCCAGGCGACGCCGCAGCAGGCGGCCCAGGAAGCCGAGCGCCGCGCGCGCCGCATCTTCCGTCGCTGAAGACAGGGCAGGGGGGATCGCGCCCGCGGGCGCGGTCCCCCCGGTCCGGCCGAGAACGATGTCGCAAAGCCAAGATACCCCGCTGGCCTGGACGCGCCGCCGCCGCGAGCTCAACTGGCTCGAGCGGATGCTCGACTGGAAGCCCCTCCTCGTCGTGGCATGCATGCTGCCGGCGGTCGGGCTGCTCATGGTCTTCCTGACCTACCCGCTCGGCCTCGGCATCTGGCTGGCGTTCACCGACACGCAGATCGGCCGCAAGGGCGTATGGGTCGGGCTCGAGAACTTCGAGTACATGTTCGAGGACCCGATCTTCTGGAACGCGGTCTTCTACAGCGTGTTCTACACGGGCGTGGCGACGATCGGTAAGTTCGGGCTCGGCCTCTGGCTGGCCCTGCTGCTCAACAACCACCTGCCCTTCAAGTCGCTGCTGCGGGCGATCATCCTGCTGCCGTGGATCGTGCCGACGGTGCTGACCGCGATCGCCTTCTGGTGGATCTACAATCCCCAGTTCTCGATCATCTCCTACGTGCTGATCGAGCTCGGCTGGCGCGACACCAACGTCGACTTCATCAACACCGCCTGGTCCGCGCGCTGGTCGCTGATCGCGGCGAATGTCTGGCGCGGCATCCCCTTCGTCGCGATCTCGCTGCTCGCCGGGCTGCAGACCATCTCGCCCTCGCTCTACGAGGCGGCGATGCTCGACGGCTCCACGCCCTGGCAGCGGTTCCGCTACATCACCTTCCCGATGCTCCTGCCGATCCTCGCGATCGTCATGACCTTCAGCATCATCTTCACCTTCACCGACTTCCAGCTCGTCTACGCGATCACGCGCGGGGGGCCGGTGAACTCGACGCACCTGCTCGCGACGCTGGCCTTCCAGCGGGGCATCCCCGGCGGACAGCTGGGCGAGGGCGCGGCCATCGCCGTCTCGATGATCCCGTTCCTGGTCTTCGCGACGCTATTCAGCTACTTCGCGCTCGCCCGCCGGAAGTGGCAGCAGGGAGAAGGAGATGACTGACGCCCGCGCCGCCGCGACGACGGCCGACGACCACGGCATGGCGCCACCCCCCGACAAGCCGCAGGCGACGGCGCCCGAGGCGCTGTCCTGGGACAGCCGCTCGCGCCGCGTCGTGACGATCTACGTCCCGCTCGCCTGCTTCCTCTTCATCCTGCTCTTCCCGTTCTACTGGATGAGCGTGACGGCGTTCAAACCGAACGCCGAGCTCTACGACTACAAGACCTACAACCCGTTCTGGATCGGCTCGCCGACCCTCGACCACATCCACCTGCTGCTGTTCAAGACGGACTACCCGCGCTGGCTCTGGACCACGATGATCGTCGCGTTCTGCTCGACGGTCCTCTCGCTCGTCGCCAGCACGCTCGCCGCCTACGCGATCCAGCGCCTGCGCTTCAAGGGCAGCCAGTACGTGGGCCTCGCCATCTACCTCGCCTACCTCGTGCCGCCGTCGATCCTGTTCATCCCGCTGGCGACGATGGTCTTCCAGCTCGGCCTGTTCGACTCGCCGCTCGCGCTGATCCTGACCTACCCGACCTTCCTCATCCCGTTCTGCACCTGGCTGCTGATCGGCTACTTCAAGTCGATCCCATACGAGCTCGAGGAATGCGCGCTGATCGACGGCGCGACGCGCGTGCAGATCCTCTGGCGGATCACGCTGCCCCTCGCGGTGCCGGGCCTGATCAGCGCCGGGATCTTCAGCTTCACGCTGTCCTGGAACGAGTTCATCTACGCGCTGGCCTTCATCCAGTCGACCGAGAAGAAGACCGTGCCCGTCGCCATCCTCACCGAGCTGGTGACCGGCGACGTCTACCAGTGGGGCGCGCTGATGGCGGGCTCGCTGCTCGGCTCGATCCCGGTCGCGCTCTTCTATTCCTTCTTCGTCGACTACTACGTGTCGTCCCTGACGGGGGCGGTGAAGGAATGACGGGGGCCGGGAGGCCCATCTCGAGCTGAACGGATCCGGGGGGATCGAAGCAGTGACCAAGTTCACCATCCTGACGCCCGCGGCCGCGTCGTTCACGACCGGCGGCGGCGGATACGACCACGAGCTGGAGGCCCTGGAGGGCATGGGCGCCGAGATCGTCGAGTGCGCGCCGACGGAGGACGCCTTCGTCGCCGCCGCGCCATCGGCCGACGCCGTCTACGCCAAGGGCATGAAGTTCACCGCGCGCATGATCGGCGCGCTGCCGAAGTGCCGGATCATCGCGCTGGGCTCGGTCGGGGTCGACTACGTCGACGTCGCCGCCGCCACCGCGAAGGGCATCCCGGTGACCAACTGCCCTGACACCTTCATCGACGAGGTCGCCGACCACGCGATGATGCTCCTGCTCGCCACCCATCGCCGCTGCATCGAGCAGGACCGCATGGTCCGCGAGGGGCGCTGGGGCGAGGGCAGGCCGCAGCTCCTGAAGATCCCGCGCCTGATCGGCCTGACGCTGGGCTTCGTGTCCTTCGGCCGCGTCGCGCGCGCCACGGCGCGGCGCGCGGCGGCGTTCGGCCTGCGGCTCAAGGCCTTCGACCCCTTCGTCGAGGAGACGCGGATGTCGGAGCTCGGCGTCGAGCCCTGCAGCCTCGCCGAGCTGCTCGCGACCTCCGACTTCGTGTCGATGCACCTGCCCGACACGCCCCAGACGCGCGGCTTCTTCCAGGAGAAGCATTTCCGCCAGATGAAGCCGTCCTCGATCTTCATCAATACCGGGCGCGGGCCGACCGTGCGCGAGGCCGCGCTCGTGCGCGCCCTGCAGGAGGGCTGGATCGCCGGCGCCGGGCTCGACGTCTTCGAGGTCGAGCCGACCAGGCCGGACAACCCGCTCCACGCCATGGCGAACGTCATCCTGTCGCCGCACAACGCCTCGGCCTCGGCGCGCTTCGATCCCGCGCGCAAGCGGCGCGTCGGCCAGGAGCTGGCGCTGGTGCTCTCCGGGCGCTGGCCGCTGTCCTGCGTGAACCCGACGGTGCTCGCCGGCAGCGGCCTGCGGCGCTGGCAGCCCTATTCGATGGACCGCGGTCCGAACTCCTGATTTCCCGACGATCGAGGTGACTGAGATGAAGGTGGTGATCACGGGCGGCACGGGCATGCTCGGCAAGAAGCTCGCCCGCAAGCTCCTCGCGCAGGGCACGCTGTCGCCCGACGGCAAGGCGACCAGGATCGACAAGCTCGTGCTCATGGACGTCGCGACGGCGCCGGACGTGCCCGTCGACCCGCGCGTCGAGGTGGTGACCGGCCAGATCCACGACGCGGACCTGGTCCGGCGGCTGATCACCCCGGATACCGGTGCCGTGTTCCACTTCGCCGCCGTCGTGAGCGCGGGCGCGGAGAAGGACTTCGACCTCGGCTACCGCGTCAACCTCGACGGCACGCGCAACGTGCTCGAGGCCTGCCGCGCGCTCGGCACGAAGCCGCGCGTCGTCTTCACCTCGTCGATCGCGGTCTATGGCGGCGACCTGCCCGAGCGCCTGGGCGACGACCAGCCGCTGACGCCGCAGACCTCCTATGGCGTGCAGAAGGCGATGGGCGAGATGCTCGTGGCCGACTACACGCGCAAGGGCTTCGTCGACGGTCGCTCGCTGCGCCTGCCGACGATCGTCGTGCGTCCCGGCAAGCCGAACCTCGCCGCGTCGACCTTCGCGTCCTCGATCATCCGCGAGCCGCTCGCGGGGCAGGAGGCCATCTGCCCGGTGCGCCCCGACAACTGGATGCCGCTGCTGAGCCCGCGCAAGACGGTCGAGGCCTTCGTGCGCGCCCATGACCTGCCGTCGAGCGACTGGGGCTGGAACCGCTCGCTGACGCTGCCCTCGCTCGACGCGACGGTGCAGGACATGGCCGACGCGCTGCGCCGCGTCGCGGGCGAGGAGGCCTATCGCCGCATCAAGTGGCAGCCCGACCCGATGATCCAGAAGATCGTCGACGGCTGGCCGCGGAAGCTGGCCTCCACCCGCGCCAAGGCGATGGGCTTCACGACCGATCCCTCGATCGACGCGCTGATCGAGGCGCATATCGAGGACGACATCCGGCCCAACAGCCGGTGACGCGTCGCGGCGGCTCCCCGGCCGGGGGAGCCGCCGCGTTCGTTCAGAGGGCGACCGTCAGCCCGCCATCGACGTAGACGGTATGGCCGGTGACGTAGCTGCCGGCGTTCGAGGCGAGGAAGATCGTCGCCCCCGCGAGTTCCTCGGGCTTCGCCCAGCGACCCATCGGCGTGCGCTTGTTGACCATCGCGACGAATTCCGGGTTCGCGAGCAGGGGGGCGTTCATCTCGGTCTCGAAGTAGCCCGGGGCGATCGCGTTGACCGTGACGCCCGTGGTCGCGAGCTCGATCCCCATCTGGCGCGTGAGGCCGTCGAGGCCGGTCTTGGCCGCGGTATAGGCGGATACCGTGGCGCGGCCGAGCCGCACGGTGGCCGAGACGGTGTTGATGATGCGTCCCCAGCCGCGTCGCACCATGTGCGCGCTCGCCTCGCGCGACAGGACGAAGGCCGCGCGCAGGTGCACCGAGATCACCGCGTCGAAGTCGTCGGTCGGGAACTCGCCCAGCTTGTGGCGCAGGTTCATGCCCGCGTTGTTGACCAGGATGTCGAGGCTGCCGCGCTCGGCGACGATGCCGGCGACCGCCTCGCGGCAGGACTGCTCGCTGGCGACGTCGAAGGCCTTCCACGACGCGTCGATCCCCTTCGCGCGAAGCCCAGCGGCCGCCTGCTCGAGCTGGCGTGCATCGCGCGCGTTGAGGACGACCGCGGCGCCCGCGGATCCCAGGGCCTCGGCCATGGCGAGGCCGAGCCCGCGCGACCCGCCGGTCACGAAGGCGACGCGGCCCTTGAGCGAAAACATCTCCAGCGACATTCCTGTTCCTGCCTTTCGGGTTCGGGAAGGGGCGAGGTTAGCCGAGTTCGGCGCAAGCCGCTCGCGCCGCGCGCGAGGGATGCGACGCGGCCCGCGAGGCGCTAGCGTGCCGCCATGCAGACGAACGCAAGGCTCTCGCTCGCCACGCTGCCGCGCGCCGCCGCCGCCGCGCGTCGCCCCGCCATCGACCCGCATCGCCTCGGCGTCGGGATCGTCCATCTCGGCTGCGGCGCCTTCCACCGCGCGCACCAGGCCATGCATGTCCAGCGCGCCATCGAGGCGGCGGGCGGCGACTGGGGAATCGCCGCCGCGAGCCTGCGCGGCGAGGCGGTGCCGGCAAGCCTCCTGCCGCAGGACGGGCTCTACGCCGTCCTCGAGCGCGACGCCGCGGGCGCGCGGCTTTCGCTCAACGCGGTGCTGCGCGAGGTGATCGGGCCGTCGCGCCTCGCCGCCGCGGCGGCGGCGATCGCGCGGCCGGCGACGCGCATCGTCTCGCTCACCGTCACCGAGAAGGGCTATTGCCACGACCCCGCCTCGGGCGAGCTGGACGAGGCGCATCCCGACATCCGCGCCGACCTCGTGCCGGGCGCGGTGGCGCGCTCCGCGCCTGGGCTGCTGGTCGCGGGCCTCGCGGCCCGCCGCGCGGCAGGCCTGGGCGGGCTCGCGGTCCTGAGCTGCGACAACCTGCCGGAGAATGGCGAGACGACGCGGCGCATCGTCCTGCGGATGGCGGCGCTGCGCGACCCGGCGCTGGCCGCGTGGATCGCCGGGGAGGTCGACTTCCCCAGCTCGATGGTGGACCGCATCGTGCCCGCGACGACGGACGCGGATCGCGCACGTGTCGCGGAGATGCTTGGCCTCTCCGACGAGGCCTGCGTCGTGACCGAAGCCTTCTCGCAATGGGTGGTCGAGGACGCGTTCCGCGCCGGGCGCCCCGCGCTCGAGCTCGGCGGCGCGACGCTGGTGGCCGACGTGCGGCCCTTCGAGCGCATGAAGCTGCGCCTGCTCAACGCGGCCCATTCGACGATCGCCTATCTCGGCTACCTGGCGGGCCACGAGACGGTCGCCGCCGCGATCGCGGCGCCCGGCTTCGCGCCGCTCGTCGAGCGCCTCTGGGACGAGGCCGCGCCGACCCTGTCGCTGCCCGCGGGCACGGACCTGGCCGCGTACCGCGCGAGCCTCCTTGCGCGCTTCGCGAACCCTCATCTGGCGCACCGCACTTGGCAGATCGCCATGGATGGCACGCAGAAGCTGCCTCAGCGCCTGCTCGGCACGATCCGCGACAACCTCGCCGCGGGTCGCCCAGCGGATGTCGCCGCGCTCGGCGTCGCGGCATGGATGCGCTACGCGCGCGGCATCGACGAGCGGGGTGGCAGGATCGAGCTCCGCGACCCGATGGAAGCCGAGCTCGCCGCGCGTGCCGCGGGGGCGCCGGAGGAGCGGGTCGACGCGCTGCTCGGGATGTCGCGCGTCTTTGGCGAGGACCTGCGCGGCAATGCCGGCCTGCGCGCCCGGCTCGCGTCGTGGCTGGGCCTGCTCGAGCGCGAGGGCGCGGCGGCCGTGGTGCGCGCGGCGGCCCGGGCCTGAACCCGCGCCGCCGCGCGTCGCCTCACATCGTCGCGCCGAGGGTCCAGGGCGCGAACTCGTCGGCGCCGAAGCCCAGCGCCTCGGACTTCGACTTACGCCCCGAGGCGACCTCGAGGATGTACTCGAAGATGCGCTGGCCGCATTGCTGCACGGTCTCGTCGCCGTCGACGATCGTGCCGCAGTTGATGTCCATGTCGTCGGTCATGCGCTTGTAGAGCGCCGAGTTGGTCGCGAGCTTGATCGAGGGCGCGGGCTTGCAGCCATAGACGGAGCCGCGGCCCGTGGTGAAGCAGATCATGTTGGCGCCGCCGGCGACCTGTCCGGTGGCCGCGACCGGGTCGTAGCCCGGCGTGTCCATGAACACGAAGCCGTTCTTCGTCACCGCCTGCGCGTAGCCCACGACGTCGACGAGGTTGGTGGAGCCGGCCTTCGCGGCGGCGCCGAGCGACTTCTCGAGGATGGTCGTGATGCCGCCCGCCTTGTTGCCGGGCGAGGGATTGTGGTTCATCTCGCCCTTGTTGCGCGCGGTGTATTCCTCCCACCACTTCATCAGCCCGACGAGCCGCTCGCCGACCTCGCGGCTGGTCGCGCGACGCGTGAGCAGGTGCTCCGCGCCGTAGGTCTCCGGCGTCTCGGACAGGATCACCGTGCCGCCGTTGCGCACGAGGATGTCCGAGGCCGCGCCCAGCGCCGGGTTGGCGGTGATGCCCGAGTAGCCGTCCGAGCCGCCGCATTGCAGGCCGATGGAGATGTGCGAGGCCGGCGCCGGCGCGCGCACGAAGCGGTTCACGTCGGGCAGGATCTCGCGGATCATCGCGACGCCGCGCTCCACCGTCTTGCGGGTGCCGCCCGTGTCCTGGATGGTCATGGCGCGCATCATGCGGCCTTCCTCCAGCTTCTCCGCGCGCATGAAGCCGCCGACCTGGTTGACCTCGCAGCCGAGGCCGATGTTGACGATCGCGGCGAAGTTGGCGTGGCGCGCGTAGCCGCCCATGGTCCGGTGCAGGATCTCCAGCGCCTCGCCGTCGTTCATCCCGCAGCCCGTGCGGTGCGTGAGGGCGACGACGCCGTCGACGTTCGGGAAGTCCGCGAGCGGGTTCTCGCCGGTGAAGGGGTTCGCCTCGAACACCTTGGCGATGTAGTTCGACACCGTCGCCGAGCAGTTCACCGAGGACAGGATGCCGATGTAGTTGCGCGTGCCCACGCGGCCGTCGGCGCGGTGGTAGCCCATGAAGGTCGCCGGCGGGTTGGCGAACTCCGTCGGCCGGGCAAGGGTGCAGTACGCGTAGTCGCGCGCGAAGTCCCCCATGACGCAATTATGCGTGTGCACGTGGTCGCCGGGCTCGATCGCGCCGCTGGCGAAGCCGATGATCTGCCCGTAGCGGTGCACGGGCTCGCCATCGCGGATCGGCTTCGTCGCGACCTTGTGGCCGACGGGGATGCGCGCCTTCGTGGCGACGCCCTCGTCGGGCAGCTGGGTGCCGGGCAGCAGGTCGGCGCGCGCGACGACGATGTTGTCGGCGGGGTTCAGGCGGATCGTGAGCTTGGCGAGCGCCATCGGCGTTTCTCCGTTCGGGCGTTGTCGTTCGGCGCCGAGTATAGGGCGCGCCCTCGGCGCTTGTCAGGGCGCGCCGCGCGCCGCTAGCCTGCCTCCGTCCAATTTTCCGAGGGGGATCCGAAGGTGGGCGGCAGGCTTCAAGGCAAGAAGGCGCTGATCACGGCGGCGGCGCAGGGCATCGGCAGGGCGAGCGCGCTCGCCTTCGCGCGCGAGGGCGCGCAGGTCGTCGCCACCGACGTCAACGAGGCGAAGCTGCGCGAGCTCGCCGGAACGCCCGGGATCGCGATCCGCCGGCTCGACGTGACCGACAAGGCGGCGATCGAGGCCTGCGCGGCCGAGGTCGGGGCCGTCGACGTGCTCTTCAACTGCGCAGGCTACGTCGCCGGCGGCACGATCCTCGAATGCGACGACAAGTCGTGGGACTTCTCGAACGACATCAACGTCCGGGCGATGTTCTGGATGACCCGCGCCTTCCTGCCGGCGATGATCGCCAACGGGGGCGGCTCGATCGTGAACATGTCGTCGGTCGCCTCGTCGGTGAAGGGCGTCATCAACCGCTTCGTCTACGGCACCACCAAGGCCGCGGTGATCGGCATGACGAAGTCCGTCGCCGCCGACTTCATCAAGCAGAACATCCGCTGCAACGCGATCTGCCCGGGCACGGTGCAGACCCCCTCGCTCGACGATCGCATCAACAGCGCCGCCGACCCGGTGGAGGCGCGCAAGGCCTTCATCGCGCGCCAGCCTCTCGGCCGCCTCGGCTCCGCCGAGGAGATCGCGGCGCTCGCGGTCTACCTCGCCTCGGACGAAAGCGCCTACACGACCGGCACGATCAACGTCATCGATGGCGGCCTGACGCTGTGAGCGAGGGGCTGCGCGCGCGGCTGCGGGCCGCGGTCGCCGTCCCGGTCATCACCGCGGGCGAGGTCGCCGACACCGTCGAGCTCTGCCGCGCGCTGGCCGCCGGCGGCCTCGACATGCTGGAGATCACGCTGCGCACGCCGACGGCGCTCGCCGCGCTCGGGGCCGTGGCGCGCGCGCTGCCGCAGGCGCATGTCGGCGTCGGCACGGCGCTGTCCGTGGACGACCTGCGCCGCGCCGCCGATGCCGGCGCTCGCTTCGCCGTCAGCCCGGGCTTCGACCCGGGCATGGCCGAGGCCGCGCGCGCCGCGCCGCTCGACTGGCTGCCGGGCGCGGTGACCGCGTCCGAGATCATGCAGGCGCGCAACGCCGGCTTCACGACGCTGAAGTTCTTCCCGGCCCAGCAATCCGGCGGGACGGCGGCGCTCAAGGCCTTCGCGCCGGTCTTCGCCGACGTCGCCTTCTGCCCGACCGGCGGGCTCGACCAGAAGCTCGCCGCCGACTACCTCGCCTGCCCGAACGTCGTCGCGACGGGCGGCACCTGGATGATGCCCAGGGACGCGATCGCCGCGCGCGACTGGCGCCGCATCGAGCAGCTCGCCCGCGCCGCCCGCGAGGCCGGGACGGCGCGGTGAGCGGCGGCGCGCCCTCGCGCGACCTGGAGCGGGACTTCGGCAAGGTCCTGGGCGAGGAAGTCGCCTGGATCAACGACGGGCGCGCTGGCGCAGAGAGGCTCGCACCGCCGCCGGCCTCGGGGCCTCCGCCCGTGCAGGGCGCAGGCCTCGCGCTCTCGGGTGGCGGCATTCGCTCGGCGGCGTTCTGCCTCGGCGCCATGCAGGCGCTCGACCTGCATCTCGGCCGCGCCACGCGCCAGGCGAGCGGGATCCGCTTCTTCGACTGGATGTCGACGGTCTCGGGTGGTGGCTACCTGGGCGCATCGGCCCGGGTGGGGATGGAGCGGCTGGGCGGCCGCTTCCCCTTTTCCCCGGAGGCCGGGAGGAAGGACGACAGCCCGGCGGTGGGGCACCTGCGCAACCATTCGCGCTACCTCGTGCCGCGCGGCATGTCGGATGCCGTGGGCTCGGTCGTCGTCGTGCTGCGGGGCCTCGTCGCCAACCTGATCCGCGTCGGTGCGGCGATCCTGCTCCTCGCCGGCCTCACGGGCATGATGAACCCCGACCAGCGCGCCTTCTCGACGCCTGACTTCCTCGGGTTCGAGGGCGTCCCCGTGGTGTCCGGTTGGGGGCATTTCGCGTTCACGAAGCTCGCGACGCTGCTGTTCGTCTTGCATCTCCTGGCCTGGGGCACGTGGCTGTCGTTCAGGAAGGACGGGGCGGCGGAGTTTTCCGGCCGCTGGTACCTCGTCGCGCGTGCGCTCGCCGTCGCGACCCTGCTCACGGCCTTCATGGAGATGCAGCCCTTCGCGGTCGCGGCGCTCTTCAAGATCTACGGCAACGAGGAAGTCGACACGCTCTACGCGAAGGCAACGGTCCTCGTCTCGAGCTACGCCCCCCACCTCGCCTCGGCCGCGGCCGTGCTGTCGTTCCTGGGGCGCCACCTCGGCCTCGAGGCGCAGGCCGCGGGCACCGGCGCGGCGGGCATCTTGCGAGGCATCGCGGCGGCCGCGGCGAGCTGGGCCGTCGCGCTGATCCTGCCGCTCGTGGTCTGGGCGGGCTACCTGCACGTGACGCTCTGGACGGATATCGGCTTCCTCTATCGGCCGTCCTGGCTCGCCCCTGCCGTCCACCTGCTGTGCTCCGGGCCGGGCGCGGGGGCCATCGCCGCGGCCGCGGAACTCGCGCTGGACTGCGGAGGGCCACGCAGCATCGCGGCCGCCTTCGTCGCGGTGGGCGTCCTGGTCCTCGCGCTCTTGGGCCTGGCGCTCGCGCCGAACGCCAACTCCCTCCACAGGCTCTACCGGGACCGCCTTTCGAAGGCCTTCCTGTTCGATCCCGCTGGCCTGTCCGGGCTCGCTCCTGGGCAGGACCCGCGGCCATGCGGGACCATGCGGCTGCACGAACTGACGCCGGGCCACGGTCCCCTGCTTCTCGTCAATTGCGCGCTCAACGTGCAGGCCTCGCGGAACGTCAACAGGCGCGGCCGCAACGCCGACTTCTTCTTCTTCTCCCCCGTCCGGTTCGGGGCGCAGTCGACGGGATATGGCGACGTGCGCCGCGCCGACGCGCTCTGGGGTGGAGGCCTGCCGGACATCGGCTCCGCCGTGGCGATCTCGGGAGCGGCGGTCTCGGCGAACATGGGCGCGAGCATGGCGCGCCGCATGGCGCCCACGCTGGCGCTGCTCAACGTCAGGCTCGGGTACTGGATGGCCAATCCCGCGTCCCTCGGGGGTACGGCGCCGAGTGGCCGGTATTCGCGAGGGGCGCGGCTCGCCCAGGACGTCCTCAACTGGCCGATGATCGCCGAGATCTTCTCGCTCCTCGACGAGCACGCGCGCCGCGTCTACCTGACGGATGGAGGCCATGTGGAGAACCTGGGCCTCTATGAACTGCTGCGCCGTCGCGTGCGCACCATCGTGGTCGTGGACGCGGAAGCGGACCCGAGGATGGAGTTCGGCTCGCTCGTGCGACTGCAGCGCTTCGCGCGCATCGACCTCGGCGTGAGGATCGAACTGCCATGGCAGCCGATCCGCGAGGCGACGCTTGCCGTGATGCGCGGCGAGGCCGCCCCGGCGAGCGCGCCCCATGTCGCGGTCGGGACCATCGACTACGGCGACGCCACGGGCACGCTCGTCTACGTGAAGTCGTCGCTGACCGGCGACGAGAACGACTACATCCGCGACTATGCGCGGCGGAACCCGTCCTTCCCGCACGAGACGACCGGCGACCAGTTCTTCTCCGAGGAGCAGTTCGAGGTCTATCGCGCGCTCGGCTTCCACGCGGTCAATGGCGCGTTCACGAGGCCGGGCATGGTCGCCAGCACGACGCCGCTGCCCGGTCCCGCCGACTTCGCTGGCCAGTTCAAGCGCTAGACCGGGGCGTCGCCCGCCTCGCCACGCCATCCCGCGAGGAACGCATCGACCTCGGCGCGCGACGGCGTCGTCGTGCGGCTCCCGAAGCGCGCGCACTTGAGCGCGGCCGCGACGTTGGCGAAGCGCGCCGCCTCGGCGACGCCGCGCCCCTCGGCGAGGGCGAGCAGGAAGGCGCCATGGAACACGTCGCCCGCCGCCAGCGTGTCGACGGCGTCGACGCGCGGCGCCGGCTCGGCGCGCAGCAGGTCGCCCTCGAGCCAGCGGAAGCCTCCCGGCCCGACGGTCACGCCGAGGAAGCCGTCGAAGCGGCGTCGCGCCGCGCGCAGGCCCGCGCCGGGATCCGTCGTGCCGGCCCAGTCGCGCAGCGCGACCTCCGACCAGACCACGTGGGTCGCGCGCGCCATCAGGTCGTCGAGGATCTCGCGCGGCGCGACGTCGGCGTCGAGCATCGCGATCGCGCCCGCCGCGCGCGCCGCGTCGAGCGCGCGCGCCGCGCCCCTCGGCCAGCGCGCGTCGACCATCACGCCGTCGAAGAGCGGCATGTCCGCGACCGGCAGCCAGGACGGGTCCTGGTCGAGCGCGGGATCGTAGTAGGGGACGATCATGCGTTCGCCGTCTCGGTCGACCAGGATCGCGGAGACGGGCGAGGAATGGCCCGCGATGCGCCGCACGCGATCGACGCGCACGCCGTAGCCGCGCATGTCGGCGAGGATCTCGTCGCCGACCCGGTCGTCGCCGCAGCGCCCCCAGAACTCGACGTCGCCGCCGAGCCGGCCCATGGCGCAGGCCGCGGAGGCCGCCATGCCTCCGCCCGTGCCGACGAATTGCTTCGCCTCGACCGCGCCCGGTCCCGGCGGGATGCGGTCGACGCGGTAGAGCCAGTCCCAGGTGACGATGCCGCAGGAGAGCAGGCGAGGCATGTGCGTGAGGCGCTCCGGATCGCGCGCGATTGGGCTAGGGTCGGGGGACAAGTCTAGCCCGGGAGGACAGCGTGGGGACCAGGATCGGCTTCATCGGCATCGGCGTGATGGGACGCCACATGGCGCGCAACCTCGCGCGCGCGGGCCACGACGTGGCCGTCCACGACGTGCGGCCCGAGGCGCTCGAGGGCATGGCCGGGCCGGGGCTGCGCGTGGCCGCGAGCGTCGCCGACGCGGTGCGCGACGCCGACGTCGCGATCACGATGCTGCCGGACACGCCGCAGGCGCAGGACGTCCTGCTCGGGCCCGGTGGCGTGCTCGAGGCGGGCACGCGCGGCGGGCTCGTCGTCGACATGAGCACGATCTCCGCCAGCGCGACGCGCGACATGGCCGCGCGCCTCGCCGGGCGCGGCATCGCGATGCTCGACGCGCCGGTCAGCGGCGGGCCCGCGGGGGCGGAGGGCGCGTCGCTGTCGATCATGGTCGGCGGCGAGGCGGAGGCCTTCGCGCGCGCCCTGCCGGTGCTCCAGGCGATGGGCAAGACGATCGTGCATGTCGGCGCGAGCGGCGCCGGGCAGACGGTGAAGATGTGCAACCAGCTGGTCTGCGCGATCAACCTCATGGGCGTGTGCGAGGCCCTGGCGCTCGGCCGCGAGGCGGGGCTGGACCTCGGCAAGCTGCGCGAGGTGCTCATGGGCGGCGCCGCGGGCTCGTGGATGATGCAGAACCTCGCGCCCCGCATGATCGCGCGCGATCCCGCCGCCGGCTTCCGCATCGACCTCAAGCTCAAGGACCTTCGCCTGGTGAACGAGGCCGCCTTCGAGATGGGCGTGCCCCTGCCCGCGACGGCGCTCGCGACGCAGCTCTACCTGGAGGCGCGCGCGCATGGCGAGGGCTCGAACGGCAACCAGGCCCTCTACCGCGTCTACGACCGCCTCTCCAGCCAGGAGGGATGAGGACATGGCTGGCGACGCCCCCGTGATCGGCTTCCTCGGCATCGGCCTGATGGGCGAGCCGATGGTGCTCCGCCTCCTCTCGCTCGGGCATCGCGTGCATGCCTGGAACTTCGTGCCGGGGCGCACCGCGCGCATCGAGGAGGCCGGCGCGGTGGTCCATGGCGACGCGGCGTCCGTGGCGCGGGCGGCGGACATCGTCCTGGTATGCGTGCTCGACACGGACGCCGTCGAGAACTCGGTCTTCGGCCCCGGCGGCGTCGCCGAGGGCGCCGCGCCGGGCAAGGTCCTCGTCGACATGTCGACCACGCAACCCGACCGCTCGCGCGAGATGGCGCAGCGGCTGCGCGCCGGGACGGGGATGGGATGGGTCGACGCGCCGGTCTCCGGCGGCCCTCCCGCCGCGGCGGCCGGGAAGCTCGCGATCATGGCCGGCGGCGCCGACGCCGACATCGAGCGCGTGCGTCCCGTGATGGCCGTGCTGGGGCAGAGCTTCACGCACATGGGCGGAGAGGGCGCGGGGCAGCTCACCAAGC
>JBEGVV010000140.1:0-13192 GCA_041178225.1 Pseudomonadota bacterium
TCTCGACGTCGCCATGGGCGTCCTGGATCGCGGCGAGCCCGGCGGCCATCGCCCCCTCCGGCAAGTCGCAATTCAGCGTGCGGGACAGCATTGGCGGGCCTCCGGCGAGCTGCCCGCGCAGCCCCGCGAACATCGCCTGCATGATGGTCGGCACCCCTGCCATCACGTGCACGTTCCCGATGCGGAAGCCTGGTGCCTTGCTGACCGGGTTGTCGATCAGGACCGCGCCCTCGGGGATGTTGGCCATGCGCAGCCTCGCCTCGTTCAGGTCGGCGGGGTTGGCGTAATGGGCCTCGAGGCGCCGGACGGCCTCGGGATTGCGCGCCAGCGGAACCCCGAAGGCGCGTGCGACGCAGGCCGAGGTGATGTCGTCATGCGTCGGACCTATACCTCCGGTTGTAAAAACGTAGTCATATTTCGCCCTCAGGGAATCGAGCGCCGCGACGATCTCCGCCTCGACGTCCGGAACCACGCGCGCCTCGCGCAGCCGGATCCCGATCTTCCCGAGCTCGGTCGCCAGCCACTGGGTATTGGCGTCGCGCGTGCGGCCCGAGAGGATCTCGTTGCCGACCACGAGCACCGCCGCCGTCACCGTCCCCGCTTCCATGCCACCCGCGTCCCCGTTGTCCGCCATCGCGCGATCATAGACCCTGCCACGCATGACGCCAGAACCCCGGAGCCGCAGGCCATGGTCGCCCAGCTGAGGTTGCGCGCGCGCGTGGCGGTCGCCGACGCGTTGCGCGCGGGCGGCGGCGCGGGCGAACGCGCGCGCGCGGCTCACCAGGCGGCCTGCGAGGCCTTCGAGCAGGCATGGGAAGCCGCGCGCGCCGAGATCGAGCGCGCGGGGGCGATCGCCTGCGCCGCGGGTTGCTCCGCCTGCTGCCACCAGCACGTCGCGGTCTCCGCGATCGAGGCCGTCGCCATCGCCGCCGCGATCGCCGGCACGCCGCTCGAGGCGCGCGTGCGCGCCGCCGACGCCGCGATCGGCACGCGCGACGCGCCCGCGCGGCGGCGCGCGCGGGTTCCCTGCCCCTTCCTGGAGCGCGACGGGCGCTGCGCGATCCACCCCGCGCGGCCGCTGCGCTGCCGCGGCGTCCACGGGCGCGACGCCGCCCTCTGCCAGGCGCAGACCGACGACCCGGACGCCGCCGATGCCGAGCGCAGGGCGCGCATGGGCGAGCATCCCGCCTTCCCGCTCGCGCCGGTGCGCCTTGCCGACGCCGTCCTCGCCGGGCTCGCCGCGGCCGGGGCCGAGCGCGGGATCTCCGACGACACGCTCGAGCTCGTGCGCGCGGTCACGCTCCTCCTCGACGATCCCGCGCGGGCGGAGGCGACGATGGCCGGCGCCGACGACCTCGCGCAGGCGCGCCTGGACGCGGCGCGGCGCCAGCCGGTGGCGAGCACGTGACGCCGCCTCTATATTCGCGCGCATGATGGAAGACGCACAGATCGCCTACGCCGAGGCCGACACCGATGGCAAGCGGGTCAAGCTGCACGCCGCCCCGCATTTCGAGGCGATGCGGCGCGCCGGCCGCCTCGCGGCCGAGACGCTCGACATGATCGGCCCGCATGTGCGCGTCGGCGTGTCGACGGGCGAGCTCGACCGGATCTGCCACGACTACATCGTCGCGCGCGGCGCGATCCCGGCGCCGCTGGGCTATCGCGGCTTCCCGAAGTCGATCTGCACCTCGGTGAACCACGTCGTCTGCCATGGCATCCCGGGCGACAAGCGCCTGGTCGACGGCGACATCCTGAACATCGACGTCACGGTCATCCTCGACGGATGGCATGGCGACACGAGCCGCATGTTCCATGTCGGCGACGTCGGCGTGCGCGCGCGGCGGCTCTGCGACATCACCTACGAGGCGATGATGGCGGGCATCGACGCGGTCCGGCCGGGCGCGACGCTCGGCGACGTGGCGCGCGCGATCCAGTCCCACGCCGAGGGCAACAGGTTCTCCGTCGTGCGCGACTTCTGCGGGCATGGCCTCGGGCGCGTCTTCCACGACGCGCCCTCCGTGCTGCACTACCACGACCGCGAGAACCCGCTGATGGGCATGGTGCTGCGCCCCGGCATGTTCTTCACCATCGAGCCGATGATCAACGCGGGCGACTGGCGCGTGAAGCTGCTGAGCGACGGCTGGACGGCGGTCACGCGCGACCGCTCGCTCTCCGCCCAGTTCGAGCACTCGATCGGCGTCACCGAGACGGGCTTCGAGATCTTCACGGCCTCGCCTGCCGGGCTACACCGTCCGCCCTATACGGCCTAAGCCGGCCCTCGCGCCTATCCTCGCCCCCGGAGGGGCGATGGACATCGACGACGCGGAGCCGGACGCGCCACGGGCGACGCCGGGACAGTCGGGCTTGGGCGACGTCGCAGGGCATCGCGCGCGGCTGCGCGAGCGCTTCCGGCGCGGCGATGGCGCGGCGCTCGGCGACCAGGACCTGCTCGAGGCGCTGCTCTTCGTCATCCCGCGGCGGGACGTGCGGCCGATCGCGCGCGCGCTGGTCGCGCGCTTCGGCAGCTTCGCCGGCGCCATATCCGCGCCGCGCGCCGCGCTGCGCGGCATACCCGGGCTCGGCGAGACCGCGATCGACGCGCTCAAGCTCGCCCGCGAGGCGGCGCTTCGCCTCGCCCGCGAGGAGGTCATGGACCGCCCGGTGCTCTCCTCCTGGGACAAGGTGCTGGCCTATGCGCGCGCCGAGCTCGCGCATGGGGACACGGAGCGCTTCTTCGTCATGTTCCTCGACCGCCGCAACGCGCTGATCGCCGCCGAGGAGCGCGGGCGCGGCACGGTCGACCACGCGCCGGTCTACCCGCGCGAGGTCGTGCGCCGCGCGCTGGAGCTCGGCGCCTGCGCGCTCATCCTGCTGCACAACCATCCCTCGGGCGACACGACGCCGTCGCGCGCGGACATCGACATGACGCGCGACGTCGCGAGGGCCTGCTCCGCGGTGGGCATCGGCGTGCACGACCACATCGTCGTCGGCCGCGCGGGCCATGCGAGCCTCCGCGCCCTCGGCTTGATGTGACGGCGGCTTGGCGTATGCTCGCGCGCGATCCTGAAGGATGGCGCGGAGGCGGCATGCAAGACGGCGAGGACCACGGCCGGGGTGGCGCGCACGCGGAGGACCCGCCGGTCGCCGCGCGCGTCAAGGCGCTGGAGGCGATCCTGCTCGAGAAGGGCCTCGTCGACCGCGCCGCGCTCGACGCCTATGTCGACACCTACGAGAACAAGGTCGGGCCGCGCAACGGCGCGCGCGTCGTCGCGAAGGCGTGGACGGACCCCGCCTATCTCGACTGGCTGCGGCGCGATGCCAGCGCGGCCATCGCCTCGCTCGGCTACCAGGGCCGGCAGGGAGAGCACATGCGCGTCGTCGAGAACGGCCCGGGCGTGCACAACCTCGTCGTCTGCACCCTCTGCTCCTGCTACCCGTGGCCGGTGCTCGGCCTGCCGCCCGCCTGGTACAAGTCGGCACCCTACCGCTCGCGCGCGGTCATCGACCCGCGCGGCGTGATGCGCGAGTTCGGCCTCGAGCTTGGCGAGGACATCGAGATCCGGGTCTGGGACTCGACGGCGGAGATCCGCTACCTGGTCCTGCCCGAGCGCCCCGCCGGCACGGAAGGCTGGAGCGAGGAGCGCCTCGCCGGCCTCGTGACCCGCGACGCGATGATCGGCGTCACGAAGGCGCTGGCGCCATGAATGGCGGCCACGACCTCGGCGGCATGCATGGCCTCGGGCCCATCGCGCCCGAGCGCGACGAGCCCGTCTTCCACGCCGACTGGGAGCGCCGCGCCTTCGCCCTCACCCTCGCCATGGGCGCGCATGGCCGCTGGCACCTCGACCGCTCGCGCTTCGTGCGCGAGGACCGGCATCCGGTCGACTACCTGTCCTCCAGCTACTACGAGCTCTGGGTGAAGGCGCTGGAGCGCCTCGCCGGCGAGGAAGGCTTCCTCGTCCCGGGCGAGGTCGAGGCAGGCCGCGCCCTCGCCGGCGCGCCGTCCCATGCGAAGCCGGCGGTGCGCGCCGAGGACGTGCCGCGCATCCTCGCGCGCGGCGGGCCGAGCGAGCGCCCCGTGCCAGCGGCGCCGCGCTTCGCCCCCGGGGACGCCGTGCGGGTGAAGGTCTTCGCGCCCGCGGGCCACACGCGCGCGCCGCGCTACTGCCGCGGCCGCGCCGGCACGGTCGTGGCGTTGCATGGCGGCCATGTCTTCCCCGACAGCAACGCCGCCGGGCGCGGCGAGGATCCTCGCCACCTCTATTCGGTGCGCTTCGGCGCGCGTGAGCTATGGGGCGAGGACGCGCCCGCGCGCGACGCCGTCTTCATCGACCTCTGGGAACCCTATCTCGAGGCAGGCGCGTGAACCTCCCACCCCTGGAGGCGCTGCCGCGCATCCCGCGCGACGCCGAGGGCCCGGTCTTCCGGGAGCCCTGGGAGGCCGAGGCCTTCGCGCTCGCGGTCGCGCTCCACCGCGCGGGGACCTTCACCTGGGCCGAGTGGGCCGCCGCGCTGGCCGACGAGATCGCCGGCGCGAAGGCGGCAGGCGACCCCGACCTCGGCGACACCTACTACCGGCACTGGCTGGCGGCGCTGGAGAAGCTCGTCGCCCGCGCACGCCTGGCGACGCCGCAGGACATCGCGGCGCGCGCCGCCGAGATCGAGCGCGCCCGCGCGCGCGACCATGGCCACGACCACGATCACGATCACGACCACGGCCATGACCACGATCACGCCCATGCCCATGACCACGACCACGACCACGGCCACGGGCCTTCCCCCTCCCGCATGACGAAAGGCGACAGCACGTGATCCCCCGCTACAGCCGCCCCGAGATGGCCGCCATCTGGGAGCCCGAGAACCGCTTCCGCATCTGGTTCGAGATCGAGGCCCATGCCTGCGACGCGCAGGCCGCGCTCGGGATCATCCCGAAGAGCGCGGCGCGCGAGGTGTGGCGGAAGGGCAAGTGGGAGATCGATCGCATCGACGCGATCGAGCGCGAGACCAAGCATGACGTCATCGCCTTCCTGACCAACCTCGCCGAGCATGTCGGGCCGGCGGCGCGCTTCGTGCACCAGGGCATGACGTCGTCGGACGTGCTCGACACCTGCCTCGCGGTGCAACTCGACCAGGCCTCGGCGCTCCTGCTCGCCGCGATCGACCGCCTGCTCGCCGCGCTCGAGGCGCGCGCGCGCGAGCACAAGATGACCCCGACGATCGGGCGCAGCCACGGCATCCATGCCGAGCCCGTGACCTTCGGCCTGAAGCTCGCGGGCTACTGGGCGGAGTTCGCGCGCAACCGCGAGCGCCTGGTGGCCGCGCGGCGCGAGGTCGCGACCTGCGCCATCTCGGGCGCGGTCGGGACCTTCGCGAACATCGACCCCCGGGTGGAGGCGCATGTCGCGCGCAAGCTCGGGCTCGCGGTCGAGCCCGTGTCGACGCAGGTGATTCCGCGCGACCGCCACGCGATGTTCTTCGCCACGCTCGGCGTGATCGCCTCGTCGCTCGAGCGCCTCGCCACCGAGGTCCGCCACCTCCAGCGCACCGAGCTGCGCGAGGCGGAGGAGTTCTTCTCGCCGGGACAGAAGGGCTCGTCGGCGATGCCGCACAAGCGCAACCCCGTGCTGTCGGAGAACATCACCGGCCTCGCGCGCCTCGTGCGCGGCATGGCGATTCCGGCGATGGAGAACGTCGCGCTCTGGCACGAGCGCGACATCTCGCATTCCTCGGTGGAGCGCGTGATCGGGCCGGACGCGACGATCGCGCTCGACTTCGCCCTCCACCGCGCGGCCGGGATGATCGAGAAGCTCGTCGTCTACCCGGACATGATGCAGCGGAACCTGGACGCCCTGGGCGGCCTCGTGCATTCGCAGCGCGTGCTGCTCGCGCTCACGCAGGCCGGCGTGAGCCGCGAGGACGCCTATCGCATCGTCCAGTCGAACGCGATGGCGACATGGCGCGAGGGCGGCTCGTTCAAGGACCGCCTGCTCGCGGATCCCGTGGTGCGCAGGCACCTGAAGCCGCGCGAGGTCGAGGCGATGTTCGACCTCGCGCACCACTTCAGGCGCGTTGACGCGATCTTCCGCCGGGTCTTCGCCTCGAGGCCGAAGGCCAGGCGCCCGTCGCGCCGCCGCGTCAGGCCTGCTTGAGGATCTGCTCCTTGGCGGTGGCGAGCAGCTTCTCCATCTCGGCGCGGATGACGCCGTCGCCGACCGCGAGCCCCTTCGCCTTGAGGTCGGCGGCGACCTTCTGCAGCACGTCGTCGTCGCCGGGCTTCTCGAAGTCGGCCATCACGACGCTCTTGGCATAGGCATCCAGGTCCGCGCCCGCGAGGCCCATCTGCCTGCCGGCCCACTCGCCGAGCAGCTTGTTGCGCCGCGCGTTGACTTTGAACTTGGTTTCCTGGTCGTGCTTGTACTGGTTCTCGAAAGCCTTCTGGCGGTCGTCGAAGCCCGTCATGGCGGCACCATTCCCCGTCTAGTGGCGTGGCGGGCTATATAGCGGCGGGTGCGCCGCTCCGCCATATGCTGGCCACCGGAAACGCGACATGTGCACCCTCGTCCTCCACCGCCGCCCCGGGCATCCCTGGCCCCTCGCCATCGCCGCGAACCGCGACGAGATGGCGGACCGGCCATGGCTGGCGCCGGGCCGCCACTGGCCCGACCGGCCCGAGGTCTTTGCCGGCCTGGACCGGCTCGCCGGGGGCTCCTGGCTCGGCGTCAACGACCATGGCGTCTTCGCCTCGGTCCTGAACCGCCGCAATTCGCTCGGCCCCGCCCCGGGACTGCGCTCGCGCGGGGAACTCGTGCTCGACGCCCTCGACCACGCGGACGCGGCGGACGCCGCCAGCGCGCTGGCCGACATCGACGCGCGCGCATGGCGTGGCTTCAACCTCGTCGTGGCCGACGACCGCGACGCCTTCTGGATCCGCGGGAGCGGGCCGGAGGGCCCGGCGCGGCCGGGCGTCGTCGCCCTGCCGCAGGGCACGACGATGCTCACGGCCTCGGACGCCAACGACGCGACGGATCCGCGCATCGCCCTGCACCTTCCGCGCTGGCGGGAGCGCCCCCCGCCCGCCCATGGGCATGGCGACTGGTCGGCCTGGGAGGAACTCCTGTCGAGCCGCGACGGCGACCCGGAGCGCCGCGCGGCCATGAACTTCCGCCTCCCCTCGGGGTTCGGGACGGTATGCAGCACCATCGTCGCCCTGCCCGCCGCGAGCCACGCCCCCGGCGCGGACCGGCCCGTGCTGCGCTTCGCCGACGGCCACCCGGGGCCCGTCGCCTGGCGGACGCTGCTGCCCGGGTCCGGGGCGGGCGGCGTTGCGACTCGGTCGGGCGCGACGCTATAAGGCTGCGCGCCCGGTCCCGCGAACTCCGCTTGGCCGCACGCGACCCAGGCGATCCGCCGCGTCCGCTTCCGGGGCCGGCGGACGGCCCCAGCGAGAGGCGCATGTCCCGACGCAAGCAGATCTACGAAGGCAAGGCGAAGATCCTCTACGAGGGGCCCGAGCCGGGCACGCTGGTCCAGTACTTCAAGGACGACGCGACGGCCTTCAACGCCAAGAAGAAGGGCGTGATCACCGGCAAGGGCGTGCTCAACAACCGCATCTCGGAATACCTGATGATGCGGCTGGAGGAGGTCGGCGTGCCGACCCATTTCGTGCGCCGCCTCAACATGCGCGAGCAGCTCGTGCGCGAGGTGGAGATCGTCCCGATCGAGGTGGTCGTGCGCAACGTCGCCGCGGGATCCTTCTCCCAGCGCTACGGCGTCCCGGAGGGCCAGGCCCTGCCCCGCTCGATCGTCGAGTACTACTACAAGAACGACGAGCTCGGGGACCCGATGGTCGCCGAGGAGCACATCACGGCATTCGGCTGGGCCTCGACCCAGGACCTCGACGACATCATGGCGCTGTCGCTGCGCATCAACGACTTCCTGACCGGGCTCTTCCTCGGCGTCGGCCTCAAGCTCATCGACTGCAAGCTCGAGTTCGGTCGCCACTGGAACGAGCACGACGAGATGCGCATCGTGCTCGCCGACGAGATCAGCCCCGACACGTCCCGGCTCTGGGACGTGAAGACCAACGAGAAGATGGACAAGGACCGATTCCGCCGCGACCTCGGGAACGTCGAGGAGGCGTATCGCGAGGTGGCGCGGCGCCTCGGCATCTTCCCCGAGGGCGGCCCCCAGGACCTCAAGGGTCCGAAGACGATGCAGTGAGGACCGGTGCGATGAAGGCGAAGGTTCACGTCACGCTGAAGAACGGCGTCCTCGATCCGCAGGGCCAGGCGATACTCGCTGCGCTTGGCCATCTCGGGTTCGGCGGCGTGACGGATGTCCGGCAGGGCCGGTACATCGTGCTCGACCTCGTGGAGACCGACCGCGCCAGGGCCGAGGCGGAGGTCAAGGCGATGTGCGAGAAGCTCCTCGCGAACACGGTCATCGAGAACTACCAGTTCGAGCTCGTCCCCTGATGCGCCGCGCGACGCGGCGCGCGCGGAGCGCAGGCGCATGAAATCGGCAGTCATCGTCTTCCCGGGCTCCAACCGCGAGGGCGACATCGTCCACGCGATCCGCTCGGCGACCGGCTCGGAGCCGGCCATCGTCTGGCACGCGGAGGCGACGCTTCCCGCGGCCGACCTCGTCGTCCTGCCCGGCGGCTTCTCCTACGGCGACTACCTGCGGACCGGCGCGATCGCCGCCCACTCCCCGATCATGCGCGAGGTGCGCGCGCGCGCCGAGGCCGGCGTTCCCGTGCTCGGCGTGTGCAACGGGTTCCAGATCCTCGCCGAGGCGCGGCTCGTGCCCGGCGTGCTGCTGCCCAACGCGAGCCTCAGGTTCATCTGCCGCGACGTGCACCTGCGCGTCGAGCGCGCCGACACGCTCTTCACCTCGCGCTACGCCCGCGGGGAGGTGATGCGCGTGCCCTGCGCCCACCACGACGGCAACTACTTCGCAGACGCCGCGACGCTCGACCGCGTCGAGGGCGAGGGCCAGGTCGCGTTCCGCTACTGCGGCCCGGACGGCGTCGTCGACGCCACCGCCAACCCCAATGGCTCGGCGCGCAACATCGCCGGCGTGTTCAACGCCAGGCGCAACGTGCTCGGCATGATGCCGCACCCCGAGAACGCCATCGAGGCGCTGCTCGGCTCCGTGGACGGCAGGAAACTCTTCGAGGGCCTCGTCGAGGCGGTGGCGCGATGACCGGTCAACGACCCAACGACCTCATGGGGCTCACGCCCGCGGAATACGACCGCGCGGTCGACATCATGGGCCGCCACCCGAACAGGACCGAGCTCGGCATCTTCTCGGTGATGTGGTCGGAGCACTGCTCCTACAAGTCCTCGAAGCGCTGGCTGAAGACGCTGCCGACGACCGCGCCCTGGGTGATCTGCGGGCCAGGCGAGAACGCGGGCGTCATCGACATCGGCGACGGCGACGCGGTCGTCTTCAAGATCGAGAGCCACAACCACCCCTCCTACATCGAGCCCTACCAGGGCGCCGCGACGGGCGTGGGAGGGATCCTGCGCGACGTCTTCACGATGGGCGCACGGCCGATCGCCAACCTCAACGCGCTGCGCTTCGGCGACCCCTCGCACCCGCGCACGCGCGGCCTCGTGGCCGGCGTCGTCGCGGGCATCGGCGGCTACGGGAACTGCGTGGGCGTGCCGACCGTCGGCGGCGAAACCAACTTCCACGCCAGCTACAACGGCAACTGCCTCGTCAACGCGATGACCGTGGGCATCGCGAAGGCCGACCGCATCTTCTACGCCAAGGCCTCCGGCCCCGGTAACTCGGTCGTCTATGTCGGCGCGAAGACCGGCCGCGACGGCATCCATGGTGCCACCATGGCCTCGGCCGAGTTCGACGAGAACTCCGAGGAGAAGCGCCCGACCGTGCAGGTCGGCGACCCGTTCAAGGAGAAGCTGCTGATCGAGGCATGCCTCGAGCTGATGGCGACCGACGCGATCGTGGCGATCCAGGACATGGGCGCGGCGGGGCTGACCTCCTCTTCCACCGAGATGGCCGGCAAGGGCGGGCTCGGCATCGAGCTGCAACTCGACCGCGTGCCGATGCGCGAGCCGGGCATGACCGCCTACGAGATCATGCTCTCGGAAAGCCAGGAGCGGATGCTGATGATCCTGCGGCCCGGCGCCGAGGAGATCGCCAACCGCATCTTCGCCAAGTACGAGCTCGACTGCGTGACGATCGGCACGCTCACCGACACGGGCCGCCTCGTGCTGCGGATGGGCGAGAGCGTCGAGGCGGACATGCCGATCGCGCCGGTCTCCGAGGCCGCGCCCGAGTACGACCGCCCATGGACGCCGGCGCCGAGGCGCCCGCGCATCGACGCGGCCGCGATCGCCGCCCACGCCGCCGGCGCGGCGCTGGAGCGGCTCATGGGCTGCCCCGACCTCGCCTCGCGGCGCTGGATCTGGGAGCAGTACGACTATCTCATCCGCGGCCAGACCGTTGTCCGCCCCGGCGGCGACGCCAGCGTCGTGCGCCTGCCCGAGAGCGGCAAGGCGCTGGCCCTCACCGTCGACTGCACGCCGCGCTACTGCCACGCCGACCCCGAGGCCGGCGGCATGCAGGCGGTGGCGGAGACCTACCGCAACATCTCGGCGACCGGCGCGCGGCCGCTCGCCATCACCGACAACATGAACTTCGGCAACCCCGAGCGGCCGGAGATCATGGGCCAGTTCGTCGGCTGCATCTCCGGCATGCGCAAGGCCTGCGAGGCGCTCGACTACCCGGTCGTGTCGGGCAACGTGTCGCTCTACAACGAGACCTCGGGCGCGGCGATCATGCCCGCGCCGGTGATCGGCGGGGTCGGGCTGCTGGCCGACGCGGCGAAGGCGGTCGGCATCGCCCCGCGTGGCGCCGGCGAGGCCCTGTTCCTGGTGGGCAGGACGGAAGGCTGGCTCGGCGCCTCGCTCTACCTGCGCGAGCTTTGCGGGCGCGAGGACGGCGCGCCGCCGCCGGTCGACCTCGCGGCCGAGAGGCGCAACGGCGAGTTCGTGCGCGCGGCGATCGACGCCGGCCTGGCCACGGCCTGCCACGACGTCTCGGATGGCGGGCTGCTGGTCGCCGTCGCGGAAATGGCCCTTGCCTCCGGCCTGGGCGCCGAACTGCGCCCCGCCCCCGCCGGCATGCCCGCGCATGGCTGGTGGTTCGGCGAGGACCAGGCCCGCTACGTGGTCGCGACGCGCGACGCCACCGCGCTGGCCCGCCTCGCCACGCAGGCCGGCGTCGAGCTGGTCGAGCTCGGTCGGACCGCCGGGGAGCCGCGTTTGACACTCCACGGCGAGGTTCCTATATCGCTCGGCTCGCTGCGCGCCGCGCACGAGGCCTGGCTGCCGCGCTTCATGGCCGGCGCCGCTTCCTGAACACGGACGAGTCGAGGTTCCAGATGCCGATGCCGGCTGCCGAGATCGAGCGACTGATCCGCGAGGCCCTGCCCGACGCGCAGGTGACCATCGAGGACCTGCGCGGCGACGGCGACCACTACTCGGCGACGGTCGTCTCGTCCGCCTTCCGCGGCAAGACGCGGGTGCAGCAGCACCAGATGGTATACGCCGCCCTCAAGGGCCGGATGGGCAACGAGCTGCACGCCATGGCGCTGCAGACCGGCGTTCCCTGACGGCCAGCCCCTTCCAGCAGGAGACAGACATGACCGACGCGACCGTCGCCCAGCGAATCAAGGACGACATCTCCAGCAACGACGTCGTCCTCTACATGAAGGGTACACCGGTCTTCCCGATGTGCGGCTTCTCCGCCGCCGTCGTCCAGGTGCTCGGCCACATGGGCGTGAAGTTCAAGGGCATCAACGTCCTCGAGGACCCCTCGATCCGCCAGGGCATCAAGGACTTCTCGAACTGGCCGACCATCCCCCAGCTCTACGTGAAGGGCGAGTTCGTCGGCGGCTGCGACATCGTGCGCGAGATGTTCCAGAGCGGCGAACTGCAGGCGCTGCTGGGCGAGCGCGGGATCGAGACGAAGCCGTCCTGAGGTTCTGGCTCAACCACAGGAACGGCCGACAAGGGATTGGAATGAAAAGAAAATCCAGCCCCTGAAGCTGAAAGAAAAACGGCCCGGCGTCTCGCGACGCCGGGCCGTTCTGCTGCGGGCCGGGGCCCGGATCGATCAGCGCGAGTAGAACTCGACCACCAGGTTCGGCTCCATCTGCACGGGGTACGGCACGTCCCCGAACTTCGGCGCGCGCACGAAGGTGCCCTTCAGGGCCTTCCCGTCGAGCGAGAGGTAGTCGGGCACCTGGCGCTCGGCCGAGGACTGGGCCACGAGGACCTGCTGGAGTTCGCGCGAGTCCTGCCGGATCTCGACCGTGTCGCCATCCTCGACGACGTAGGAGGCGATGTTGACCTTCTTGCCGTTCACCCGGACATGGCCGTGGTTGACCAGCTGGCGGGCCTGGAACGGGGTGACCGCGAACTTCAGGCGGTAGACGACGGCATCGAGGCGGCGCTCGAGGAGCTGGATCAGGTTCTCGCCCGTGTCGCCGCGGCGGCGGGCCGCCTCGGTGTAGATCTTGCGGAACTGGCGCTCCGTGATGTTGGCGTAATAGCCCTTGAGCTTCTGCTTGGCCTGCAGCTGGGTGCCGAAATCGGACGGCTTCTTGCGCCGCGCGCCATGCTGGCCCGGCCCGGAATCCGTGCTGGGCGCCTTCGCGCGACCCCAGAGGTTCACGCCAAGCCGGCGGGCGATCTTGTACTTCGCGTTCGTGCGCTTGCTCATCGATCTCGGATCCGGGAAAGAGGTGGTCTGCGGCGGCGAACGCCCCGCGAATCAGGCCGGGGTAGATACCTGTCCGGGACGCGGTGCGTCAACCGCCAATCGGTCCCGCCCCGCCGCCCTGCCCGGGCCCGCCGCCGGCCGCCGCCTTCTTGGCGGCCCGGGAGCCCGGCGCGGTCGAGGCATGGGGCCTTTCGGTGAGGCCGGTCACGATCCCCTGGAGCGTGTTGACCTCGTGCCGCATCAGCCCGGCCCGCTGGAAGATCGCCCGGATGTTCCGGACCATCGTGGGGCGCATCTCGGGGTCCCGCAGGAAGCCGCAGGCATCCAGCGCCCCCTCCAGCCGGGAGAAGAAGCCCAGGAGCTCCGACTTGGTGGCCGGGACGGCCCGGTTGGCGACCAGGAGCCGCTCCGGCGTCTCGTCCGCTGCCTGCCACCA